>NZ_JBIRYZ010000001.1:224014-376193 GCF_044390325.1 Streptomyces sp. NPDC018964 | reverse complement strand
CCGCGGGGGGGGGCGCCCCTTTCGTCGCGGGCGCCCCCCCCCCCCCCCGCGCCCCCCCCCCCCCCCCGGGGGCCCCCCCCGGGGCGCGGGGGCCCCCCCCCCCCCCCGGGGCCCCCGCGCCCCGGCGCGTCACAGGGTCAGGCAGGCCTGGACCGGCAGATGGTCGCTGGGGAACCGGCCGCCGGCCGTGAACGTGTTCACCGAGGCCCGGTGCACCGTGACACCGGGCGTGGCCAGGATCCAGTCGATGCGGGCACCGCCCGGCACCGGCGGCCCGTACCCGTGGAACGTCCCGTACGCCTCCCCGCGCTCGGCCGCCGCGTCCCAGGTGTCGACGAGCCCGGCGCCCAGCATCGTGTCGTACACGGGGTTGTCGTGGGCGGCGGCGTTGAAGTCGCCCGTCACGACCACCGGCAGCGAGCGGGCCAGTCCGCGGACGCGTTCGGCGACGAGGGCGGCGGCCCGCTCCCGCGCGTACTGGCTCGCGTTGTCCAGATGGGTGTCGAGGACGCAGAACTCCCGGCCGTCGGCACGCAGATCGCGGAAGCGGACCCAGCCGGCCATGCGGACGTGGGCGTTGCCCCAGGTGTTCGAGGCGATCACGTCCGGGGTGCCGGACAGCCAGAAGTGGTCGTACTCCAGCGGGACGAGGCGCCGGGTGTAGTAGAGGACCGCCGTGAACTCGTCGTGGCTGCCGCCGGCCCGTCCGGTGCCGATCCAGTCGTACGACGGCCCCAGGTCGGCCCCGATGTCGCGCAGTTGCCGGTACAGGCCCTCCTGGGTGCCGAGGACGTGCGGGCGCTCGCGGCGCAGCAGCCGCCGCATCACGGGCCTGCGGGCGGCCCAGCTGTTCGGCTCGGCCGTGCTCGCGAACCGCAGGTTGAACGACATGACCCGCAGCGCGCGTTCCGGGCACTCGTCCGCCGGGGCGGGCCCGGGCCGCGGTGCTGTACTGGAGAGCGGGAGGACGACGGAGGCGGCGAGCGCGCCCTTCAGTCCCAGACGGCGCGTGACACGGCTGTGAGTCGGCACGGACAAACGATGCCAGATGGACGTGAACATGGCGAGATGGGGGAGCGGGCCGGGTCGCGAGGCGGTGTTGACCGGCGGGAAGGAGGCTCAGTAGCTTCATTCAACGGATTGTTGATTCCGTATGGCGGAAGCATGGGAGGGTGTGGGATGGGTCAGGAGCGGGTGGCGACCAGTCTCGCGGGCGCCGTGCGTGAGGAGATCGGCGCCTCCCTCGCACCGGTCGACGCCGAACTGGAGCGCCGCTACCCCGGAGACCCCGGCACCCGCCAGCCCGTCCACACCGTCTACGTCCCCGGCGACGCCTTCGCCGCCGACACCCCGCGCGCCTGGGGGGACCGGGCCCTCGCCGCGCTCGACGAGCACGCCCCGGACGCCGCCTCCTTCGCCGCCGTCCTCGGGCTCGACGACGGCCTGGCCGAGGAGGTGTACGCCCGCGTCCGCACCAAACTGGAACGCGAGCCGGTCGAAGACCTGCGCGTCGACTTCGAGGACGGCTACGGCAACCGCCCCGACGCCGAGGAGGACGAGGCCGCGGCCCGCGCGGCCCGGATCGTCGCCGAGACGTACCGCGACGGCACCGCGGCCCCGTACACGGGCATCCGCATGAAGTGCCTGGAGGCCGCCGTCCGCGACCGGGGCATCCGCACCCTCGACGTCTTCCTCACCGGCCTGGTGGAGGCCGGGGGGTTGCCCGACGGGCTGGTCCTGACCCTGCCCAAGGTCACGTACCCCGAGCAGGTCACCGCCATGGCCCGCCTCCTCGGCGCCTTCGAGGAGGCACGCGGCCTCGAACCCGGCCGGCTCGGCTTCGAGATCCAGATCGAGACCAGCCAGGCCGTCCTCGCCGCCGACGGCACCGCCGCCGTCGCCCGCATGATCCAGGCCGCCGGGGGCCGCGCCACCGGGCTGCACTACGGCACCTTCGACTACAGCGCCTGCCTCGGTGTCTCCGCCGAGCACCAGGCGAGCGACCACCCGGCCGCCGACCACGCCAAGGCCGTCATGCAGGTCGCCGCCGCGGGCACCGGCGTACGCGTCTCGGACGGCTCCACCAACGTCCTGCCCGTCGGGCCCACGGCGCGGGTCCACGACGCCTGGCGGCTGCACTACGGCCTCACCCGCCGCGCCCTCGCCCGCGCCTACTACCAGGGCTGGGACATGCACCCCGGCCACCTCCCCACCCGCTACGCGGCCGTCTTCGCCTTCTGCCGCGAGGGCTTCGCCCGGGCCGCCGCCCGTCTCGCCCGGTACGCCGCCCGGACCGGCGGCGACGTCATGGACGAGCCCGCCACCGCCCGGGCCCTCGCCGGGTACCTGCTGCGCGGCCTGGACTGCGGCGCCCTGGACGACGCCGAGGTGGCGCGCCTGTCCGGACTGTCCCGCGCCGGCCTGGAGGGCTTCACGTCACCCCGACGGGGAGGTCGCACGGCCTCCGTGCGGCAGCCCGGCCGCCCGCTTGCCCCATCTATCGAATCTCGATAGATTTCCATCGTGGTTCGATTCAAGGAGGGGCGATGGGACGGCTGACCGTGCTCGCGCTGCGCGCCGTGATGGTGGCGCTGCTGGCGGGATCCCTGGGGGTCCAGACGGTGCTGGTGCCGCTGATGGCGAGCGACCTCGAAGGACTGGACGCGGAGTACTCGTCCCTGCGGGTCCCGTTCCTCCTCGTCGTGGTCCTCGGCGTGGTGACGGCCCAGGTCGTCCTGGTCTGTGTCTGGCGGCTGGTGACGATGGCGCGGCGCGGGACCGTCTTCTCCCACGCCGCCTTCCGCTACGTGCACGTCGTCATCGGCGCGTTCGTCGCCGCGGCGCTGCTGGTGTTCGCGCTCGGGGCGCTCCTCGCGCCCGGCGAGGCCGTGGCCCCGGGCGTCGTGGTGCTGCTGGGCGGGGCCGGTCTGGCGATCCTGGGCATCGCCCTGGTCGTGCTCGTCCTGCGGATGCTGCTGGCGCAGGCCGTCGCGCGCGACGTCGAGGCGTCGCGGATGCGGGCCGAGCTGGCCGGGGTCATCTGATGCCGATCGCCGTCGACATCGACGTGATGCTGGCCAGACGGAAGATGTCCGTGGGCGAACTCGCCGAACGCGTCGGGATCACGCCGGCCAATCTGGCGGTGCTCAAGAACGGCCGCGCCAAGGCGGTGCGCTTCACCACCCTCGCCGCGCTCTGCGAAGTGCTCGAGTGCCAGCCGGGCGACCTGCTGCGCTGGGAGCCCGAGGACACCCTGCCCTGACCCGTCACCCGTGCCCCCGCCACCCGGGCGGTGCCGGCGACGCGCCGGCACCAGGGCCTCCGTACCGCCGGACCCCCGCGTACCGCTCCAGGCCGCAGGCCGTCACCAGCCCCTCCTCCGCGAACAGTCGGGTGCCCCGCGCGCACCGCCGGAGGTCGGCGCGGGCCCGCGCGCAGAACTCCTCGGGGGAGACGCCGAACAGCTCCCGCAGTCCGGGCACGTTCACGAGCAGATCGGTGAGCAGCGCCCGCTGGCCCGGGTGGGCGCGCGGGGCGCCGGTGCCGTCGTGCAGCACACCGTGGCGGTTCACGTACGCGTACGCGCCGGGGAGCACGGAGCCGTCGGCGAATTCCACGCGGACGTCGGGTGCGGGCAGCCAGACGCGGTGGAAGTTGCCGTCCGGCCGCGGTACGCCCTCGCTCGCGTCGATCACCGCGAGCTGCCGGGCGTCGAGCCAGAGGACGAACAGCTCCCGCACCGTCCCCGGGGCGCGGACCGGCGAGTGGGACACATAACCCATGCGGCTGACGTGCGCCGAGACGCCGATGCCGACGCCGGTCACCCGCGTCCGCACCATCGGCACCGGCGTGACGACCCCGGACTCGGCCATCTTGTGCCGCAGCTGGCCGGGGCAGGCGTTGGAGCCGACCGCGAGCACGGGCACGCGGTCCTCGTGCACCAGGAGGTCCAGCGGCAGCAGTCGGTCCCCGTCCAGCAGCCCGGAGTCGCGCGGCCACGCGCCCGGATACAGCAGCGGGTGCTCGCGCGGCGCCTTCTCGAGACCCAGCGCCCGCAGGGTGCGGTCCTCCTCCACCGGCACCGCCCGCCGCTAGTCCGCCGGGGGCAGCTCGCCGGAGCCGCGGGTGATCAGCCGGGTGGGGAGCTCGATCCGCTCCGGGGCGAGCAGGGTGCCGTCCAGCTGGCGGAAGAGCCGCTCGGCCGCGGTCCGGCCGAGGGCCGCCGCGTCCTGGGCGACGACCGTGACGCCGGGCTGGAGCAGATCGGCGAGCTCGATGTCGTCGAAACCGACCAGGGCGACCTGGCGGGCGTGTCCGGCCAGCACCCGGATCACGGTGACCGTCACCCGGTTGTTGCCCGTGAAGATCGCGGTGACCGGGTCCGGTCCCGAGAGCATCTCCTCGGCCGCCCGGCGCACCCGCTCCGGGTCGGTGACGCCCAGCGACATCCAGGAGTCCGCCACCGTTATCCCCGCGTCCTCCATGGCGGTCCGGTAGCCGCGCAGCCGCTCGGCCGCGGTGTGGATGCGGGGCATGTCGCCGATGAAGCCGATCCGGCGGTGTCCGTGTGCGATCAGGTGGCTCACGCCGTCGTGGGCGCCGCCGAAGTTGTCCGACACGACGACGTCCACGTCGATGTGCCCGGCCGGACGGTCCACGAAGACGGTGGCGACGCCCGCCTTGATCTCCGGCGCCAGATAGCGGTGGTCGTCCCCGGCCGGGATCACCACGAGACCGTCCACCCGCCGTGCGCACAGCGCCAGCACCAGCTCCTGCTCGCGGTCGGCGTCCTCCGCGCTGGAGCCGTTGATCAGCAGGGCGCCGTGCGAGCGGGCCACCTCCTCGACCGCCCGGCTCAGCGGACCGTAGAACGGGTCCGCGAGATCCTCCAGGACCAGGCCGATGCTGGCGGTGCGGCCCTTGCGCAGCACGCGGGCGCTGTCGTTGCGGCGGAAGCCGAGCGCCTCGATCGCCTCCTGGACGCGGCGCTCCGTCTCCGGCGTGACGCCGGGCTCGCCGTTGACCACGCGGGAGACCGTCTTGAGTCCGACCCCGGCGCGGGCGGCCACGTCCTTCATCGTCGGGCGGTTGCCGTAACGGGTCCCTTGGATGCGGTCGGTGCGGCGGGTCGTCTCCGGCACGGTGCGGTGTCCTGTCCTGTCGGCCACGGGGGTGCGTAGGTCCATGGGCTTGTATGAGGATGTGGCGTCGAGCATAGAGCCTGGACAACGTTGTCAGACTCGGGGGACACTGTCCCGTGCACACTCCGGCCCGCACCTCGCCACGCGATCGGCCGTTGCCCGTGCTTCATGTGTTGCCTCCTGGTCACACATGGTCGTTCTCGGCGGTTTTCTGATGTTTCAACGGGGAGATCCGACACTGATGCACACCGACCTCGTGGCAGCGCTCGACATCGGCGGCACCAAGATCGCCGGCGCGCTGGTGGACGACCAGGGCCGGATCCTGGTCCGCGCCCAGCGGCCGACGCCCGCGCAGGAGAACGGTGAGACCGTGATGCGGGCGGTCGAGGCGGTACTCGGTGAGCTCACCGCGTCCCCGCTGTGGCACCGCGCCGGCGCGGTGGGCATCGGCAGCGCCGGCCCCGTGGACGCCTCCGCCGGCACGGTGAGCCCGGTCAACGTGCCCGGCTGGCGCGACTACCCGCTCGTCGCCCGGGTCCGGGAGGCGGCCGGAGGCCTGCCTGTGGAGCTGATCGGCGACGGGGTGGCGATCACGGCCGCCGAACACTGGCAGGGCGCCGCCCGCGGCCACGACAACGCGCTGTGCATGGTCGTCTCGACCGGGGTCGGCGGCGGCCTGGTGCTCGGTGGCCGGCTGCACCCCGGGCCCACCGGCAACGCCGGCCACATCGGTCACATCAGCGTGGACCTCGACGGCGACCTGTGCCCGTGCGGTTCGCGCGGCTGTGTGGAGCGCATCGCCAGCGGCCCCAACATCGCCCGCCGCGCCCTGGACGACGGCTGGCGTCCCGGCCCGGACGGCGACACCTCCGCCGCCGCGGTGGCCGCCGCCGCCCGGGCCGGCGATCCGGTGGCCGCGGCGTCGTTCGAGCGGGCGGCCAGGGCGCTGGCCGCCGGGATCGCGGCCACCGCGACGCTCGTCGAGATCGACATCGCCGTGATCGGCGGGGGCGTGGGCAAGGCGGGCGAGGTCCTCTTCACTCCCCTCCGCAAGGCCCTCACCGAGTACGCCACCCTGTCCTTCGTCCGGCGCCTCGCCGTGGCCCCGGCCCGGATGGGCACGGACGCGGGGCTGGTGGGCGCGGCGGCGGCGGCGCTGGCGGGCAGGACGGACACGGTGGATACGGCGGTGGCGGGGGTCTGAGGGCCGGATCGGACGTGGGTGTGTTCGGTGTGGTCGGGGTGTGGGTGTCCGGGGTCGGCGGGCCGGGTGTGCGTGTCTTCGGTGTGTGGTCCGGGTTCTGTGTCCGGACCGGTGGGCCGGGCGTGGGTGTGTTCGGTGCGGGCCGGGTGTGCGTGGCCGGAACCGGCGGTTCGGATGCCGGGGTCGTGGGTGGCGCGGGGTGCGGGGGCCTTCCGGGCCGGGCACGGGCGTCGTGGCGTTCGGGTGCCGGTGTCCGGAGTCTGCCGTCGGGTGCTTCCCGGCCGGTCGTCGGTGTCCGGGGCCTCGCGGCGGCCTGTCGTGCGCGGCGCCGTGACGGCCACCGGGTGGTCCGGGAACACGTGCGTGACCCCGGGGCCGTTCCGGCAGTTGTGCCGGGCATGAAGAAGCGCAGCATGCTGGCCATCGCCTCCCTCGCCACCGGTTTCGTCGTCGCGGCCGTCACCCCGTCGCACGCGGCCGCCGACGGGGGTGCCCCGCTCGGCGTCGACGACACCCTCAGCGCCCTCGACCGGACCGTCGCCGAGGACAACACCGTGGAGCTGGACATCGACCGGGGCGACAAGGACTGACGAGCCCCACGGCAGGCCGTACGGCGCCGGTGCCCCTGGACGACAGGGGCACCGGCGCCGTTCTCGCGCGTTCTCAACCGGATCTGGTTTCCGTGGCAGGGTGGAGCGGGCAAGCCACAGGGGGCCAACGGAAGAGGGGGAAACGTGATCGTCTGGGTCAACGGGGCGTTCGGGGCGGGAAAGACCACCACCGCGCGCGAACTGATCGAGCTGATCCCGAACAGCACGCTCTTCGACCCCGAGGTCATCGGCGGAGCACTGGAACAACTGCTTCCGCCCAAGTGCCTCGCCGAGGTCGGCGACTTCCAGGACCTCCCGATCTGGCGACGGCTCGTGATCGACACGGCGGCCGCGATGCTCGCCGAGCTCGGCGGGACCCTCGTGGTCCCCATGACCCTGCTGCGCCAGGAGTACCGCGACGAGATCTTCGGCGGGCTGGCCGCCCGGCGCATACCGGTGAGGCATGTCCTCCTCGCCCCGGCGGAAACGATCCTGCGTGAGCGCATAGCCGCTCGCGAGCTCCCGGCGGACCTCCCCGACGGCGAGATACGCGTCCGGCAATGGTCGTACGACCACATCGAACCGTACAAGGCGGCCCTCGCCGCCTGGCTCACCGCCGACGCCTACCCGGTCGACAGCGGAACCCTCAGCCCCTACGAGACCGCCCGGCGGATAGCCGAGGCGGTCGGCAGCGGGGAGGTGCCGGCCTGCGACATCGTGCAGACGCCCGAGCCCACCGCCGAGACGGTCGCCGCCGGGGTGCTGCTCTTCGACGAGCAGGACCGGGTGCTGCTCGTCGACCCGACCTACAAGCCGGGCTGGGAGTTCCCGGGCGGGGTCGTGGAACGCGGTGAGGCCCCCGCGCGTGCGGGCATGCGCGAGGTCGCCGAGGAGACCGGGATCCGCCTCGACGACGTACCGGCGCTCCTCGTCGTCGACTGGGAGCCGCCCGCGCCGCCCGGATTCGGCGGCCTGCGGCTGCTCTTCGACGGCGGCCGCCTCGACTCCGCGGCCGCCGGACGCCTCCTGCTGCCCGGCCCGGAACTGCGCGGCTGGCGCTTCGCCTCCGAGGCCGAGGCCGCCGATCTGCTGCCCCCGGTCCGCTACGAACGGCTGCGCCGGGCCCTGCGGGCACGGGAACGCGGCAAGGCGGTGTACCTGGAGGCCGGGGTGCCGGTCGGCTGAGGCCGTCGGTCAGTCCAGGATTCGGCCCGCCCCGTCGGTTTCCGCCGCGCCCCTGTCCGCCCGGTCCACCGCCGCACGCAGTGCCCGGGCCGCGCCTTCGGCCACCGGTTCGCCGTGGCCGAAGCAGGCCACCTCCGCGTCGAGAGCGGCCAGCCGGCGACAGGCGGCGAGGACCCGCCGGCCGTCGAGGTTGAACACGCCCGGCATCACGGTGCCGTCCACCGGCGAGGCGGCCACCGTGTCGCCGGTGAACAGCACGCCGTACCGGGGCAGGTGCAGCGCGACGCTGCCGAGCGTGTGTCCCGGCACGTGCACGACGTGCGCCCCGCCGCCCACGTCGAGAACGTCACCGTCCGCCAACTCCACGATCCTGGCCGGGCGTTCGAAGTCCCCCGGCGGGAGGAGCCGCGCCGCCCGCTCGTGCAGGGGCCGCTCCCACTCCTCGAACACAGGGGGCGGACCCGGAACCTCACCGCGTACGTGCGGTGCGTCCAGCCGGTGGGCCAGTACCTCGGCACCGGTGAGCGCCGCCACCTCGGCCGCCCCGCCGGCGTGGTCCTCGTGGAAGTGGGTGAGCACCACGCGGCGTACGTCCCGCGGGTGCCGGCCGAGCGCGGTCACGGCCCCGGCGATCGCCGCCCCGGAACCCGCGGGCCCTGCGTCGATCAGTGTCAGCTCCTCCTCGTGCCCTTCCCCGCCGTCGCGCCAGAGGTACGCCTGACCGACGGGGAAGCGCAGGAGATGGAGGCGGGGGTGGAGCTCTACGACGTCCATGGGACGACCGTAGGACGAGGCCCCGCCCGCGGACGGGGCCTCTGCCGTCGGCAGAGCGGCGGACCGCTCCCCGCGGCCGTCAGCGCGCGCCGGACGCGTAGGTACGCAGGAACAGCGCCTCCGCGACCGACAGCCGCTCGAGTTCGTCGGGGGAGACGCTCTCGTTCACCGCGTGGATCTGGGCCTCCGGCTCGCTCAGGCCGATGAGCAGGATCTCCGCCTCCGGGTAGAGGGCGGCGAGGGTGTTGCACAGGGGGATCGAGCCGCCCTGGCCCGCGTACTGCATCTCCTGGCCCGGGTACGCGACCGCCATCGCGTCGGCCATGGCCTGGTAGGCCGGGCTGGTGGTGTCCGCGCGGAACGCCTGCCCCTGGCCGATCTGCTCGATGCTCACCCGCGCACCCCACGGCGTGTGCGCCTCCACGTGCGCACACAGGAGCTTCGTCGCCTCGGCCGCGTCGACGCCCGGCGGCACCCGCAGGCTGATCAGCGCGCGGGCGCTCGCCTGCACCGACGGCGTGGCGCCGACCACCGGCGGGCAGTCGATGCCGAGCACGGTCACCGCGGGGCGCGCCCAGATGCGGTCGGCGACCGTACCGGAACCGATCAGCTCCACACCGTCCAGCACCTTGGCGTCCTTGCGGAACTGCTCGTCGCCGTACCGCAGTCCGTCCCACGTCTCGTCGCCGGCCAGCCCGTCGACGGTGGTGCTGCCGTCCTCGGCGCGCAGCGAGTCCAGTACGCGCACCAGCGCGGCCAGCGCGTCCGGCGCGGCCCCGCCGAACTGGCCGGAGTGCAGGTTGCCCTCCAGGGTGTCGATCCGCACCCGGACGAGCGTCATGCCGCGCAGGGTGGAGGTGACCGTCGGCAGACCGGCGCGGAAGTTGCCCGCGTCGCCGATCACGATGGTGTCGGCCGTCAGCAGGTCGGGGTGCTCCTCGGCGTACCGCTCCAGGCCGCCGGTGCCCTGCTCCTCCGAACCCTCGACGATCACCTTGACGTGCACGGGGACGCCGCCGTTCGCCTTCAGCGCGCGCAGCGCCAGCAGGTGCATGATCACGCCGCCCTTGCAGTCGGCGGCCCCGCGCCCGTACCAGCGGCCGTCGCGCTCGGTCAGCTCGAACGGCGGGGTGGCCCAGCCGGCCTCGTCCAGCGGCGGCTGCACGTCGTAGTGCGCGTACAGCAGCACGGTCTTCGCACCCTCAGGGCCCGGCAGGCAGCCGTACACGGACTGCGTGCCGTCCGGGGTGTCGAGCAGGGCCACGTCCTGGAAACCCTCGGCGGTGAGCGCGTCCGCGATCCAGCGCGCGGCACCCTCGCTCTCCTCGCGCGGGAACTGGCCGAAGTCCGCCACCGACTTGAAGGCCACCAGCTCGGCGAGCTCCTCCTTCGCCCTGGGCATCAGCGAGGCGACGGTCTCGGCGACCGGATTCGACGACATGGGCACGCTCCTTGTGGGTGCGACGTTGGAACTTCCGCGGACATCTTCGTACGAGATGATCGCGCGGTGTGCGTGAGGACCCGTGTACGGGGCACCCACGCCGCCGATCCTCCCACAGCGAGCCTCGGTGACCGCCGCCGTAGGATGCGGGAGGACATCAGCGGCAGGCGGCTGGATCGGGAGCAGTAGACCATCGTGAGCAGCGAGAACTCTTCGGCGGACGACGTACAGCAGGTGTGGGACGTCGTCGTGGTGGGCGCGGGACCCGCGGGGGCCTCGGCCGCCTACGCGGCGGCGGTCGCGGGACGGCGCGTGCTGTTGCTGGAGAAGGCGGAGCTGCCGCGCTACAAAACGTGCGGCGGCGGCATCATCGGCCCCTCCCGTGACTCGCTCCCGCCCGGCTTCGAGCTGCCGTTCAAGGACCGGGTGCACGCGGTGACGTTCTCGAACAACGGCCGCTTCAGCCGCACCCGCCGCTCCCGGCAGATGCTGTTCGGACTGATCAACCGGCCCGAGTTCGACCAGCAGCTCGTGGAGCACGCGCAGAAGGCGGGCGCCGAGCTGCGCACCGGCGCCGCCGTGCAGCGGGTGGAGCAGCACGGCTCGGCCGTACCGGACCGGCGCACGGTCGCCGTCGTCCTGCAGGGCGGCGAGACGGTGCTCGCGCGGGCCGTGGTCGGCGCGGACGGCAGCGCGGGCCGCATAGGGGCCCACGTCGGCGTAAAGCTGGACCAGGTCGACCTGGGCCTGGAGGCGGAGATCCCGGTGCCGGAGACGGTCGCCGAGGACTGGAAGGGGCGGGTGCTCATCGACTGGGGCCCGATGCCCGGCAGTTACGGCTGGGTCTTCCCCAAGGGCGACACGCTCACCGTCGGCGTGATCTCGCGGCGCGGTGAAGGCGCCGCGACCAAGCGCTACTTGGAGGACTTCATCGGGCGGCTCGGCCTCGCCGGCTTCGAACCGAGCATCTCCTCCGGCCACTTGACCCGCTGCCGCGCCGACGACTCGCCGCTGTCGCGCGGGCGGGTGCTGGTGTGCGGGGACGCGGCCGGGCTGCTGGAGCCGTGGACCCGCGAGGGCATCTCCTTCGCGCTGCGCTCGGGCCGGCTGGCGGGGGAGTGGGCGGTGCGGATCGCCGAGGCGCACGACGCGGTGGACACGCGCCGGCAGGCGCTGAACTACGCCTTCGCCGTGAAGGCGGGGCTCGGCGTGGAGATGAGCGTCGGCAAGCGGATGCTGGCCGCGTTCGAACGGCGGCCGGGGGTGTTCCACGCGGTCCTCACCGGCTTCCGCCCGGCCTGGAAGGCGTTCAAGGACATCACCCAGGGCTCGACGACGCTCGGCGAGCTGGTCCGCACCCACCCGCTGGCGCACCGCGCGCTGATGGCGCTGGACCGGCGGCCCGCGGGTGACGAGGCCGGCTCCTGACGGTGATCCGGAGCGCGCTCCCGGCCGTTTCCCGTGCCGGTCGTGTCGTCGCCGTGTCCTGTGTGGGGTCGGCCGGGCGTTGATGGTGTTGGACCGGCGGTCCGGGGGTGACGAGGACGGCTCCTGACGGTGATCCGGAGTGTGTTTCCGGCCGTTTCCCGTGCCGACCGCGTCCTCGCCGCGTTCTCCGCGAGGCCCGCCGGGCGGCGGACCGGCCCGGCCCTCGTCGCCGTCCGGCCGGTGGCCCGGAACCGTGCGGACGGCCGCGGGGCGTTCCTCCGGTGTGGGCGGGTCGCCCCGCCCGCACCGCCGCGGCAGGACGGGGACGGACGGAGCCCGGCACCTCGGACCGCCGGAACCGGGGGCGAGGGCAGCAGCGCCGGATCCTGACGGAGCACCCGGGCGTGCAGCGACCGCAGCCCGGCCCCCCGGGCCCGGGAGGCCGACGCGCCGGTGGAGGTACTTCACCGGGAGTACGTGTGATCACCACGCAGGGCTGACGCCGGCCGGGGCGTCGGGCGTCCAGCGTGGCGGACATGGACGAGCAGCGTGGCCCCGGCGGCGGGCCGCCGGGGTGGCGGCGCCCCGTGCGGCCGCCCCGGCCATGGCGGTACGGCCCGCACGGCCGGGCCGGTGGCGCCGACGAGGACGGCGAGCGCGGGCGCCTCCGGTGGCCCTGGCGCTCCACCGTGCTGCTCACCGCGTTCGTGCTGGTCGGCTCCGGCTTCGCCGACCACGCCCAGGAGGGCGGGCGGGTCGCCCTCGACCCCGCCGCACGGGTGCTGCTGCTCGTGTCCGGGGCGATGCTGCTGTGGCGACGGCGGCACCCCGTGCCCGTGGCGTTCGGATCGGTCGCCGCCGTCCTGCTCTACACCGGCGCCGGATACCCGTACGGGCCGGTGTTCCTCACCGTCGCCGTGGCCTGCTTCAGCGCCGCCGTCTCCGGGCACCGGTACGCCTCCTGGGCGGCGATGGGGACCTTCTGGGCGGGGCACGCGCTGATCGCTCAGCTGCTGTACCGGTGGCTGCCGCCGTCCGGTGACGCGGCCGCCTCCTGGAACGGGGAGATCGTGATCGCCACCTGGGTGGTGGCGCTCGTGGCGGTGTCGGAACTGGCCCGGACCCGTCGTGAGCAGTGGGCGCGGGAGCGGGCCGAGCGGGCCCGGGCGGCGCGGCGGCGCGCGGACGAGGAGCGGCTGCGGATCGCCCGCGAACTGCACGACGTCCTCGCGCACAGCATCTCCGTCATCAATGTGCAGGCGGGCGTCGGTCTCGCCCTGCTGGACAGCGACCCGGAGCAGGCGCGCAGCGCGCTCACCACCATCAAGGCCCAGAGCAAGGAGGCGCTCGGCGAGGTGCGCCAGGTGCTCGACACGCTGCGCGCGCCGGGCGCCGCGCCGCGCGCCCCGGCGCCCGGTCTGGACCGGCTGCCCGAGCTGGTGGAACAGGCCGCGAGCGCGGGCCTCACGGTGACGGTCGAGGGGGAGCCGCCGCACCTGCCGCCCGGCGCGGACCTGGCCGCCTTCCGCATCCTCCAGGAGGCCCTCACCAACGTCGTACGGCACTCGGGCTCGCGCGAGGCCCGGGTGCGGATCGAACGGGGCGGGGGGCGGCTGCGGCTGCGCGTCGACGACGACGGGCCCGCCACCGGCGCCGACGCGGGCGGCAGCGGGAGCGGGCTCGCCGGGATGCGGGAGCGGGCCGCCGCGCTGGGTGGCACCATCGAGGCGGGCCCGCGCCCCGACGGCGGGTTCCGGGTACTCGCCGTACTGCCGATCGAGGCCGAGGAGGACCGGTGATCCGCGTACTGCTCGCCGACGACCAGTCACTGGTCCGGGCGGGATTCCGCGCGCTGCTGGACGCGCAGCCGGACATCGAGGTGGCCGGGGAGGCGTCCGACGGAGCGGAGGCGGTGCGGCTGATCCGCGAGCTGCGGCCCGACGTCGTGCTCATGGACATCCGCATGCCCGCGCTCGACGGTCTCGCCGCGACCCGCCGCGTGACCGGAGACAAGGACCTGGGGGACGTGAAGGTGGTCATGCTCACCACCTTCGAGCTGGACGAGTACGTCTTCGAGGCGATCCGCTCGGGAGCCTCGGGCTTCCTGGTCAAGGACACCGAGCCGGAGGAATTGCTGCGCGCGGTGCGGGCGGTGGTCGACGGTGACGCGCTGCTGTCGCCCGGGGTGACGCGCCAGCTGATCGCGGAGTTCGCGGCCCGTTCCAAGGAACCGGCCGCAGCCGACGCCCTCGCCGGGCTCACCGAGCGGGAGCGGGAGGTCATGGCGCTGGTCGGCATCGGCCTGTCCAACGAGGAGATCGCCCGCCGCCTGGTCGTCAGCCCGCTCACCGCCAAGACCCACGTCAGCCGCGCCATGGTGAAACTGGGCGCCCGCGACCGGGCCCAACTGGTCGTACTGGCCTACGAGTCGGGACTGGTGCGGCCCGGCTGGCTGGGCTGAGCCGTCCGCCGGAACCGGACCAGCACGGATACCGTGCGGACGGCGAACAGCACCGCCGCGAGCACGGTTCCGGTGTGGCGCAGCACCGTCTCGAGGAGGCCCGGAAGCGAGAAGAGCAGGGCCGGCCCCGCCACCGCCCCGAGGACGACCACCGCCGCGAACGCCGCGCTGCACAGCGCGTACCCGGTCTCCACGGTGATCGCGTCCCGCTCGGCCTGGTTCCGCCGTCCCCTGTACTCCGTCACGCCCGCCCCCCGCATCCGGCCACCCGAGGAGTCAAACAGGCATGCGCCCCGGTGGGCAAGGAGCCCGGCCGGGACGCACGCACCGGAGACGCCCCCCCCCGGCCGTGGGCGCCGACACGTGCCGCCCCCGTCTCCCGGCCGGTCCGTGGACGCGGCCACGCCACGGGCCGGCCTCTCCCCGCGGCGCGGAACCCCGGCGGGGTGCCCCGCGACCGGGGCCGGCGTCCGTCGGGGACGGGGCGGTGAGTGGAGAGAAGGTGTGCTCGGGAGACTCGCGCGCGCATGCCTGCTACGGTGCGCCCATGGCGGCGAAGCAGGCCGAACAGGCGCTCGTGGAACGGTGGCGGGACGTGCTCGCGCTGCATGCGCGCACCCAGTGCGAGATCGACCGCGCCCTGCACGGACACGGGTTGTGCGCCAGCGACTTCGAGGTCCTCGACATCCTCGCGCAGGGTTCCGGACCGGGCGGTTGCTCCTACCGCGTCCAGGAGATCTCCGAACACGTCCATCTGAGCCAGAGCGCCCTCTCCCGGCTGGTCGCCCGGCTGGAGAAGGAGGGCCTCGCCGAGCGCGGGAGGTGCCCGGAGGACCGGCGGGGGGTGCGGGTGTCGCTCACGGCGAAGGGGCGCGCGCTGCACGGCGAGGTACTGCCCGTGCAGCGCGCGGTGCTGGCCCGGATGCTCTCCGACGGCTGACCGGCGGGGCTTTCAGCCCACGGCGGACGTCTCCCGCCGAAGAGCGGCCGGCCACCGACCTTCCTTCTCCAGTACTTCGAGGAACCCGGCAGTGTCCATGGGCGGGAGTCTGCCGTACGGACGCCTGCCCGGACCTACGGAAGCGGGGTTCCGCCCGTCGCGTTGACGATCTCCGCGGTGATGTACGACGCCTCCTGCGAGGCGAGGAACACGTACGCCGGAGCCATCTCGGCCGGCTGGGCCGGACGCCCGATGGGCGCCTGCTTGCCGAACTCCGCGGTGTCCGGCAGGGTCGCCGGGATCAGCGGCGTCCACACCGGCCCCGGTGCCACGGCGTTGACCCGGATGCCCCGCTCGATCAGCATCTGCGCCAGCCCCTGGGTGAACGTGACGATGGCGCCCTTCGTGGTCGCGTAGTCCAGCAGGTGCGGGCTCGGCTTGTAGGCCTGCACGGAGGCCGAGTTGATGATGCTGCCGCCCTCCCGCATGTGCGGCACGGCCAGCTTGCACAGCCAGAACATGCCGTACAGGTTGGTCCGCATCACCCGGTCGAACTGCTCGGTGGAGATCGCCTCGATGCCGTCGGGCTGCGACATCTGGTACGCCGCGTTGTTCACCAGGATGTCGGTCCGGCCGAACTCCGACACCGCGCGGTCGATCAGCGCCCGGCAGTTCTCCTCCTCCCGCACGTCGCACGCGACGGGAACGGCCCGCCGGCCGGCCTCCTCCACCCACCGCGCGGTCTCGGCGGCGTCGTCCTTCTCGCTGTCCAGGTACGTGAAGACCACGTCGGCGCCCTCGCGGGCGAAGGCCAGGGCGACCGCCCGGCCGATCCCCGAGTCCCCGCCCGTGATCACGGCCGTGCGGTCCGTCAGCCGGCCGCTGCCCCGGTAGGAGTCCTCCCCGTGGTCCGGCGGCGGGTCCATGGGACCGGTCCAGCCGGGATGCGGCTGGTCCTGGGACGGGAAGTCGGGGGTCGGGTGCTGCTCGACGGGATTCTGCTGCTCGGTCACGGTCTCTCCCATGGTCCGTGGAGGGGCGGTCGAGTGGTCGGCGCCCGTCGGCGGAGGACCGGCGGACGCCGACACCCGGGTACCCCGGTACCGCGCGCCCCATCCGCCCCGCCCCCACCACCGCCCGAACGGCCGGGGCCGTACGGGATCAGCCCGCGTCCACGCGGCGGGTCGCGAAGCCGATGACGGTGGCCACCGCCGCCAGTACGGCCACGCTGGTCAGCGCGGCCGGCAGACTGAACCAGTCGGCCATGAAGCCGATCGCGGGCGGGCCGAGGAGCATGCCGCCGTAGCCCAGGGTGGAGGCGGTGGCGACCCCGCCGGGGCCCGCGAGCGCGCCCGCCCGCTCGACGGCCACGGGGAACAGGTTCGCGAGCCCGAGGCCGGTGACCGCGTAACCGAGCAGGGCCGCCCACAGGGACGGCGCGAGCGCGCCGAGCAGCATGCCGGCCGCCGCGGTGGAGCCGCCCGCGAGGACGGTACGGGTCCGGCCCAGCCGCTCCAGCAGCGTCGTCCCGGAGAGCCGCCCGACCGTCATGGCGAGCGCGAAACAGGAGTACCCGACGGCCGCGGCACCCGGTGAGGCGCCGAGGTCCTCCTCCAGGTGGAGCGCGCCCCAGTCGGCCAGCGCCCCTTCGCCGTACGCGGTGCACAGCGCGACGAGCCCGAAGACGACCACCAGCGCGCGGGTGCGCCGGTCCGGCCGGTGCGGGGCGGACGCCGACGCGGTCCGTCCCGCGCCCGCCGGGGTCAGCGGCTCGCACCGCATCAGCGCCCGCCCCGCGACGGCCGTCACGAGCAGCCCCACGGCGGCGAGCCCCCACAGGTGCCTGGTGGGCGACAGCGAACCGGCGACCAGGGCGCCCAGCCCCGCGCCGATCATGCCGCCCAGACTGAACGCGGCGTGGAAGCTCGGCATGAGGGGCCGCCCCAGCGCGGCCACCAGGTCGACGGCGGCGCTGTTGAAGGCGACGTTGATCCCGCCGTACGCCGCGCCGAACAGCAGCAGTACGGCGCCGAGCGCGAGGGCGGACCGGGTCAGCGGGGGCAGCCCGACGCTCAGGCAGAGCAGGACCGCGCAGACGACGGTGACGAGGTGGCTGCCGTACCGGCGGCACAGGCGGCCGGTGAGCGTCATGGTGATCACGGCCCCGGCGGAGACGCCGAGCAGGGCGAGGCCGAGGGCGCTCGCGGAGGCGCCGGTCCGTTCCTTGACGGCGGGGATGCGCACCACCCAGCCGGCGAAGACGAAGCCGTCGAGGGCGAAGAAGGCGGTCAGGGCGAGGCGGAGCCGGACGAGGTCGGTACCCGGCACCACACTGTGCGAACGGGTTTTGTTTATTGGCGGCACAAAATCAGGCTAGGCGGCGGTGCGGTCCGGGGCAAGGGAGGCCGGACGGGGGGCGGACGCGGGCGGTGTGCCGCCGGAGGGGTGGGGGTGTTAACCCGTGTGAACGTCCCGGATGGTGGGGTCGGGTGCCATGGCCGAGTGTGGATCATGCCGGAGCCCGGGACATCCGTGCTGACGAGGCGTCAGCCGCCCGGCCTCCTGTGGAAGGACTCTCAGATGCGCTCTGCCCGCATGCTGCTTGCCACCGCGACGGCCACGGCGGCCCTCGCCATCGCCGCGCCCGCGGCCTACGCCGACCAGTCGGGCGACGGGGGGCACGACAAGTCTTCCTCCAGCAAGGAGTACGAGAAGGAGAGCAAGGAGTACGACAAGGGCGGCAAGGAGCACGAGAAGGAGAACAAGGAGTACGACAAGGGCGGCAAGGAGTACGAGAAGGAGAGCAAGGAGTACGACAAGGGCGGCAAGTACGACGAGCACGGCAAGCCGCACGGCGGCGTGCACACGGGCGGCGGGGCCCTGACCGCCGTGAACGAGGAGGACTGGGGCACCGCCAAGGACCCGAAGTACGACCCCGAGACGTACAAGGAGAGGGACGACTCGCACAGCGAGGAGTCCTACGGCGGCAAGCAGGACAAGGAGTGGAACAAGGAGAAGCCGCACGGCGGGATGCACACCGGTGGCGGCGGGCTCGCCGAGCCCGGTGTCACCGCGGGCGGACTGGCCGCACTGGCGACCCTCGGCGCCGGAGCCTACGCGCTGCGCCGCAAGAAGGCCGCCGGGAGCGTGGCCTGAGCCGTGCCCGGCGCCATAACGGGGCCGTCGTACGTGCCTCGCGCGTCATGACGGCCCCGCTCGCTCGTCCGTGTGCCGTGTCCGAATGAGGTGGTCCCCTCGATGCCGGCCAGTCCCCTTCCTCCCCTCGAAACCGATCAGACGCCGCCGGCGCGGCGGAGGCTGCGCGCCGTCATGACGGCGGTCTTCTGGACCGGAGCCGGCCTGGTGCTGGCCACGACGCTGATGGGCGGCGGGCAAGACCCTCCCGACGACGCCCACGGGCCGCGCGCGGCAGCCGCGGTCTCCGCCCCCGCCACCGGCGAGCCCGCCACCCGTGAACCGGCGGTCAGGCACCTGCCGCGGTCCGAGCCGACCCGGCTGCTCATCCCCGCCATCGACGTCGACGCCCCCTTCACCGACCTCGCCATCGGCAGCAAGGGCCGGCTCGATCCGCCGCCGCCCGACGACACCAACCTGGTCGGCTGGTACGCCGAGGGGGTCTCCCCGGGCGAACGCGGTACGGCGATCATCGCCGGACACGTGGACACGGCGACGTCCCCGGCCGTGTTCGCCCGGCTGTCCGAACTCGACGAGGGCGACCGTTTCCGGGTGCTGCGCGCCGACGGCAGCAAGGCGACGTTCGTGGTGGACGAGACGGAGTCCTTCGACAAGGACGACTTCCCCGACGAGCGCGTGTACGCCGACACCCCCGACGCCCAGGTGCGGCTCATCACCTGCGCAGGGGCCTACGACCACGCCGCCAAGGACTACACCGAGAACCTGGTGGTCTTCGCCCACCTCGTCTGAACCGGCCGGAACGGCGGGCCGCCCGGAAGGGGGAGGGTACCTTCCGGGCGGCGGTCCGTCAGGCCACGGAGCAGTCCGCGCCGTTCAGGCTGAACGCCGTGGGGCTGGGGTTCGCGCCGGTCCGCGAGCCCGTGAAGCCGAGGCTGACCGAGCCCGCGGCGGGGATCGACGCGGTGTACGAGGCGGAGGCGACGCTGACCTCGGAACCGCTCTGCGTCGGCGTACCGCCCCACATGTGGGTGATGCGCTGGTCGGCGGGGAAGGTCCAGCGCAGCGTCCAGCCGTTCACCGCCGAGCCGCCCGTGTTGCGGACGGTGACCTCGCCCTGGAACCCGCCGGGCCACTCACCCGTCACCCGGTAGCCGATCTCGCAGGTCCCCGGCGTGCCGCCGGAGGACGTGGTGACGGTCACCGTGGCGGAGCGCTGCGAGCGGTTGCCGGCGGCGTCCCGGGCGTAGACGGCGAAGGTGTAGGCCGTGTCCGGGGTGAGTCCGGTGACGGTGGCGGAGGTGCCGGCCGTCGTGGTGACGACGCTCTCCGCACCGCCGCTGATCCGCACGACGTCGTAACCCGTGACACCGACCGCGTCGGTGGCGGCGCCCCAGGTGAGGGTCGCGGACGAGGCCGTCACCGCCGAGGCGGCCGGGGCGCCGGGAGCGGTCGGGGCCGTGGTGTCGTCGCCCGGGCCGGAACCGTAGACCGCGGCCTCCTCGGAGGTGGCCGCGATGCCGTCGGCACCGTCGAAGAGCCGCTCACCCCAGCTGGTCAGCTGGTCCGGGTCGAAGTTCGTGACCATGTCGAGGTACTCGACGCCGCCGCCGTTGCCGCTCCAGGACCACCCGAGGTAGCCGATTCCGAGCTGCCGGGTGACGGCCAGGATGGTGTCCTCGTCGGGGTTGCCGTCGGAGTGGTTGTGGCCGAACTCTCCCACCGCGATGGGGAGTTTCGCCGAGACGAAGCGCCCCAGGTAGTCACTGATCTCGGCGGCGGTGTCGAAGACGCCGTACATGTGGATGGAGAACACGGTGTTGGCGTCCGGGTCGGCGGCGAAGACCGAGGCGGCGTTGTCGCGCATCGTGAACGCCCAGTCCTGGCCCCAGTTGGGGGCGTCGACCATCAGCGTGTGGTCGAACCCGGCGTCGCGCAGCTTCTGGATCGCCGCCTTGGTGTCGGCCGTCCAGGCCGCGTAACCGGTGTTGCCGTACGGCTCGTTGCCGATGTTGACGATGACGTGGTCCTCCTGGCCGGCCAGGGCGCTTCGGACGCTGATCCAGTAGTCGGCGGCCCGGGAGAGGGTGGCCGCTCCGCTCTGCTCGCCGTAGCCGGTGGTGTCGTGCACCTCCAGGACGCAGATCAGCCGGTTCTGCTTGCACTGCGCGACGACGTTCGCCACGTCGGAGGCGTCGTTGCGGGTCCAGCGGTCGCCGCTGGAGAGGACGACGCGCACGGTGTTGGCGCCCTTGGCCTTGATGTGCGCCAGTGCGCCGATCCGGTCGGCGTACCAGGTGTGCGCGTGGTTGACACCGCGCATCACGAAGTCGTTCCCGGACGCCTCGAGGAGCCGGCCGTTCTCGACGCGGAAGCCGGTGGGCGCCGCGTGTGCCGGAGTGGTGGAGGCGAGGAGCGGGAGGAGGAGCCCCAGGAGGGCGGCGAGAAGGCCGACGGCTCGTGGGGAGGCGGGCGTACGGGGTCTCATGGCGGCTCCAGTGGAGGTGCGGTCGGCTGTCCTTGCTGTGCGTCGCGCGTCGTACGTCGGTCCGTGCCGTGCGTCAGGAGGTGGCCGTGCAGTCGACGGTCGCCGCCGGGGCCGAGGAGGTTGCCGGGGCGGTGGCGATGAAGCCGAAGGCGGCGCTCGCACCGGGGGCGAGGGCCCCGTTCCAGCTCGCGTTGGTGACGGTGGCCGTGCCGTCGGCGGCCGTGCCGAGGGTGCCGTTCCAGACCTGGCCGACACGGGCGCCGTCGGCCGGTACGACCGTCACCGTCCAGCCCGTGACGGGCGCGGCCGAGGTGTTGCGTACCGTCACCTCGGCCTGGTAGCCGCCCTGCCAGGTGGAGACCGCGCGGAAGGACGCGGTGCAGGTGGCGTCGCCGGGCTCGCCCGGGCCGCCGGGGACGCCCGCCTCCAGCAGCGCGGCCAGGGCGGGGAACCAGCGCGCGGCGATCTTCTCGTTGCCGGCGTCGTTCGGGTGGACGCCGTCATAGGTGTCGGTGGCCGTGTCGAACCCCGTCCACTGGTCGACCACGGTCACCGGGGAGCGGTCGGTGCTCGTGGCCGCGGCCCACGCGGGGATCCGGGCGTTGAGGTCGACCACGCGTTGGGCGCAGGCGGCGCAGGTGCCGGGGTTCATGGGGATGATCTGGGCGACGAGGACCCGCATGTCCGGGTCGGACTCCCGCATCTGCGCCACGAGCCTGGTGTAGGCGGCGAGGATGCGGTCGGGGGAGACGTTGCTCCAGACGTCGTTCGTGCCGAAGTGCATGACAACGATGTCCGGCCGTGTCGCGGCCAGTCGTGCGGGAAGCAGGTTCCGGTCCGCCACGTTGGTGACCAGTTCGCCGCCGTGGCCCTCGTTGTCCCCGTCGTGCGCCACGCCGCAGCCCTGCGTGGGCAGGGTGCCGACGAAGTCGACGTCCGTGTACCCGGCGTCCAGCAGCCGGTTCCACAGCAGGGCCCGCCAGCAGCCGGGCGACCCGGTGATGGAGTCGCCCAGCGGCATGACGCGCACCGGGTCGGCCGCCGCCGGCGCGGCTGCCGCGGCCGGGGCGGCGGTCACGCCCACGGAGAGGAGCAGGGCGGCCAGCAGGCCGAGTAACGGAAGCGTGCGTACGCACAGGAGGCGGATGTCGCGCATGGTTGTTCCCCTTCCCTGAAGGATGTGGGAGCGCTCCCATGCGGAACATCAAGCCATCGTTGTCATTGACGCGTCAAGAGGTCGGGGCGAGGTGGGTGCCACGGGAGGCAGGACTCCGCGCCGTGGATCTCTCCGTCACCGGGTGCGATGAGAGGACCGGGCGGGTCGGGCCGCGACAGCCGTACGACGGTGACCGTCGTGGCCGGGGCGAGGAGGGCTCTACGGTGTCGCGGCGGGGAGCCGGGTGGGTACCACCGGCAGCATCATGCCGTCACCCAGGGGAGCCGTGTGCGGTACGAGGGCGCCCTCCCTGGCGATGTGGAGCAGGTCCGGGAGCTCGTAGGGCTCGGCGCCCTCGAGGTCGACCCGGTAGCCCATGTCGCCGAGGCTCGCCGCGGTCATCCGGCTCAGCGGGTTGTGCGCACCGGAGATGAACGGCGACATCAGTTCGTCGACGAAGACGGCCTCGCGCCAGTGGCTGTCCTGGGTTCCGGGTCCGCCGAAGTTGGCGACCGGCACCGGGGCCGGGTCCTCCTCGCCGAGGAGCGCGGCGAACTCCGCCATCGCGCCCGTACCCACGAAGGTGGGGTTCCGGCTGCCGGCGCCCTTGAGGAGGCCGAAGGCGCTCCACAGGGTGCCGACGCCGAGGACGTGTCCCATCTCGTGCGTGATGACGTCGACCAGCGTGCCGTTCGCTTCCATCACGGCGAGGTCGGCGGAGTCGAACCTCATCACGCCCTTCGCCGGCAGGAGCCGGCCGAACTGGGCGGACTCGTCGCGGAAGTCGGTGGGCCCGGCCATCCCCAGGATCTTCCCGGGACCGTCGATGCCCACCCCTTCGGCTTCGATCAGCAGGTCGTCGATGACGTCACCGCCGACGAGCGCGGTGTCCAGGTCCCCGACGACGACCCTGGACCAGCGGTCGGCCGCCGTGGCGAAGGCGTCCTGCTGAGTGCTCGTCAGTCCGCCGAGGAAGCGGACCTCGATGGTGAACGGCGAGGTCGTACGGGCGACTTCCCTGGCCCGCTCGAAACTGGCGACCGCCCGGTACGTAGGGAAGGTGTTCGTGGCGACGCTGCCCATCGCGCTCTCCTCGTGTCGGCCCCACGGCGAGTCGTCCCCTCCGTCCACACTAGGCCGATCGGGTGGGTGGCGCGCGCCGGCCGGTCACGCCGCCGTCCTCGGCGTGCGGGTGGGCGAGGCCCCTCCTAGCATGGATCGCGGGGCGTGCCGGAGCCCTCCCCTTTCCCGGTCCCGCTCACCCGGCACCCCGGTCCCGGCCGTGAGCCGACCACCGCCGTCCCGGCCGCCGGCCCGCTGCCCACCGCCGGGACCTCCCGCGCCCACCGCCCCACGAGCGGTGACGGAAGCGGCGGCGGAGCAAGGAGCGCCACGATGACCGAGCAGCGACGCGCCGGACGGCCTTCCACGGCCGGGTACCGTACGTCCTTCTTCTGGCGGATCGTCACCGGCGGCGCCGAGTACGTCGACCGGCGCGTCGGCTGGGACCGGCTGCCCGTCCTGCCGGGTCTGCTGACCCTTATGGGACTGCGGGTCAGGCTCCGGCAGGAGAACCTCCACGACACCGGTTCCCTGCCCTCGGTGAATCCGCCCGACGTCGGGCCGCCGTCCGGGAGCCACCGGGTCGACCGGACCGCCGACGGCAGCCACAACGACCTCGACGAGCCGCGCATGGGCATGGCGGGCACCCGTTTCGGCCGGAACATCCCCCTGGACAGGATCGGCCCGGCCACCCCCGAGGACGTGCTGTCCCGGCCGAATCCCCGCGAGGTCAGCCGCGCCCTGCTCACCCGCGACGCGCTGATCCCGGCCGAGTCGGTCAACTCGCTGGTCGCCGCCTGGCTCCAGTTCATGGTCCGGGACTGGTTCAGCCACGGCACGAGTCCCACGGAGCGGCCCTGGGAAGTACCGCTCATGGACGACGATCCCTGGCCGGAACGGCCCATGCGGATCATGCGGACGCCGGACGACCCGACCCGGGACCCGCGGGCACCCGCCGGGACGCCCGACACCCGTGTCAACGTCTCCTCCCACTGGTGGGACGCCTCACAGATCTACGGGGCGGACGAGACCGCACAGCGGCTGACGCGCACCGGTGAGAGGGGCAGGATCCGTCTGTGGGACGACGAGCGGTCACCGTCGCCCACGGACTCCTCCCGCGTGCCCGGGTTCTGGCTGGGACTCGCGTTGATGCAGGACCTGTTCGCCCGGGAGCACAACGCGATCTGCGACCACCTGCACGACGCGTACCCGTCGTGGGCCGACGAGGAGCTGTTCCAGCGCGCCCGGTTGGTCAACGCGGCCCTCCTCGCCAAGATCCACACCGTGGAGTGGACGCCGGCGGTGATCAGCCACCCCACGACCGTCAAGGCGCTGCGGGCCAACTGGTGGGGCCTCGCGGGCGAACGCGTGCACGACCTGTTCGGCCGGATCAGCCGCGGCGAGGTCGTCAGCGGCATCCCCGGCGGCGCCCGTGACCACTACGGCGTCCCGTACTCCCTCACCGAGGAGTTCGTCGCCGTCTACCGGATGCACCCGCTCATCCGTGACGCGTGGCATCTGCGTTCCGTGACCGACGACCGGACCCTGCGGGACTGCACCCTCCGCGACATCTCGGGGCCCGGCGCGCTGGAGGTCCTGCGGACCACCGGGGCGGCCGACCTGCTCTACAGCTTCGGCACGCTCCACCCGGGACTGGTCACCCTGCACAACTTTCCCAAGTTCCTCCAGGAGTTCGAGCGCCCGGACGGGCATCTGCAGGACCTCGCCGCCACGGACATCCTGCGCTCCCGCGAACTGGGCGTCCCCCGGTACAACGAGTTCCGGCGGCTGCTGCGGCTGCGGCCCGCGGCGGACTTCGCCGAGCTGACGGACGACCCGGTGTGGGCGGAGCAGATCGAGCGGCTCTACGACGGCGACATCGAGAAGGTCGACCTCATGGTCGGGCTGTACGCGGAGAGGCGGCCGGCCGGGTTCGCGTTCAGCGACACGGCGTTCCGCGTCTTCGTCCTGATGGCCTCGCGCCGGCTGAACAGCGACCGCTTCTTCACCGACCACTACACCCCCGAGGTGTATTCCAAGGCCGGCCTGGCCTGGATCGACGACAACAGCATGATCACGGTGCTGCTGCGCCACCACCCGGAGCTGCGCCCGGCCCTGGCGGGTCTGACGAACGCCTTCGTGCCGTGGCACGCCGCCACGGGGGCGGACACCTGACACGGCGGACGGACAGGCCCCGCGAGCAGAGGGAACCCCGGCTCACCGCGGCGGGCGTGGCCGGGACGGCCGGGCCGCGGTGCGCCCGGTGCCCACCGCGGCCGAGACGCCGTCGCCGCCCGGAGCGCGTGCGGCAACGGCGCGGACGAGCCACCACATCGCGCGACCGGCGACGCGCCGCACGCCCCGGTGCCCGGGGCCGCCGGGTGACGTTGCCGCTCGCGGGGTGGACGCGTCCTCGAGGGTCGTGGTCGCGCGTCCCCCGCTGCGGGTGGGTCCGGCGGGCGCACCCGGCGGAGCGGTCCTTCCCCGCTCCGCCGGGAGACGCACGCTCCGCCGGGAGCGATCAGGCGTCGGCGCCCTTCCGGGGCAGCACCTTGCGCACCAGCGGCCAGGCCAGCAGCAGCACGACCACCGCGTAGACGACCACCGAGAACGGCGTGTCGACCAGACCCGTGACGCTGCCGTCGCTGATCTGCAGGGCGCGGCGCAACTGCTGTTCGGCGGCCGGGCCGAGAATGACGCCGATGACGGCGGGCAGCACCGGCAGTCCGTACCTCCGCATGCCGAAACCGATCAGGCCGATGATCAGCAGCAGTACCAGGTCGATCACCTCACCGCCGACCGCGTACGCGCCCACCGCCGCGAAGAACATGATCCCGGCGTAGAGGTACGGCCGCGGGATGCGCAGCAGCTTCGCCCACACCGGTGCCAGCGGCAGGTTGAGGGCGAGCAGCAGCACCATGCCCACGAACAGCGAGGCGATCAGGCCCCACACCAGGTCGGGTTCGCGTTCGAACAGCAGCGGGCCGGGCTGGATGCCGTACTGCTGGAACGCGGCCAGCATCACCGCCGCGACCGCCGTGGTCGGCAGCCCCAGGGTCAGCATCGACACCAGCGTGCCCGCCGCCGAGGCCGACGCCGCCGACTCCGGGCCCGCGACACCCTCGATGGCGCCCTTGCCCCACTCGTCCTTGTGCTTCGACAGCCGCTTCTCGGTGACGTACGACAGGAAGGTCGGGATCTCCGCACCGCCCGCCGGGATCGCCCCGAACGGGAAGCCGATGAACGGGCCGCGCGCCCAGGACTTCCAGGTGCGCTTGAGATCACCGCGGCCCAGCCACGGCCGGCCCACCGGGATCGGCTCCGGCGGCCGGCGCCGCAGGTGCGCCGCGACCCACAGGGCCTCGCCGATGGCGAACAGGCCCACCGCGACGATCACCACGTCGATGCCGTCGGCGAGTTGCAGCGAGCCGAAGGTCAGCCGCTGCTGGCCGGTCATCTGGTCCAGGCCCACCAGGCCGATCGTCAGACCGATCAGCAGCGAGGCCATGCCCCGGATCCGGGACGAACCCAGCACCGACGTCACGGCGATGAACGCCAGCACCATGATGGCGAAGTAGTCCGGCGCGCCGATGTCCACCGCCAGGTCCGCGACCGTCGGAGCCAGCGCCACCAGCAGGACCGTGCCGACCATGCCGCCCGCGAAGTGCCCGATCGCGGCGGCCGCGAGGGCCTGGGCGCCGCGCCCCGACTTGGCCATGGGGTTGCCCTCCATGGCCGCGACCACGGCCGCGCTCTCCCCGGGCGTGTTCAGCAGGATGGAGGTCGTCGAACCGCCGAACATCGCGCCGTAGTAGATCCCGGCGAACATGATGAACGCGCCGGTCGGCTCGAGCCCGTACGTCACCGGCAGCAGCAGCGCCACCGCCATCGCCGGGCCGATGCCGGGCAGCACGCCGATCGCCGTGCCGAGCAGTACGCCCACGGCGGCCCACAGCAGGTTGAGCGGGGTGAGGGCCGTACCGAAGCCGTCCATGAGGGAGTTGAGGGCGTTCACGTCAGAGCACTCCCATCAGCGGACCGCCGGGCAGCGGCACTCCGAGCAGGTTGTCGAACACGGCGTAGGTGACGAAGGAGATCACCGCCGCGATCAGCGGATCGCGGTCGAGTCTGCGGCTGCCGAGCGCGAAGGCCGCGCCCCAGAAGAGCAGGGCGCCCGCGACGGGGAAGCCGAGCGGCTCGATGAGGACGGCGGAGCCGAGGAACACCCCCGTCAGCAGCAGCACCGTGCGCCAGTCGGCGGGTTCGGACAGGTCGACGTCCTCGCCGGACTCGGCCTGCCCCCGGCCGCCGCGCAGCACGTCGACGGCGAGCAGGGCGGCCACGACGAGCAACCCGGTCCCGACCACGACCGGCACGGTCCTCGGGCCGACGGGCCCGCGCTGGGCGATGTCGACGTCCATGGTGAGGGCATCGGTCAGGACCAGCACGCCCAGGGCCAGCAGCAGTGCGCAGACGCCGAGTTCGGAGTGGTCGCGGAGCCAGGAGCGTCGTCCGGCGGCGGGCGCCGGGGACGTGTCGGTGGTCGGGGTCGTCACAGTCCGAGCTCCTTCAGTACCGAGACCACGCGCTTGTCCTCGGAGTCCAGGAACGCGCCGAACTCCTCGCCGGTCAGGAAGGCGTCGTCCCAGCCGTTGCGCTTCATAGACTCCCGCCATTCCTTCGAGTCGTGCAGTTCCCGCACCAGGCGGACGAGCTTGTCGCGTTCGGCGTCGGTGAGGCCGGGCGGGGCGACGATGCCGCGCCAGTTGGTGAAACTCACGTCGTAGCCCGCCTCCTGGAGCGTGGGCGCGTCGAGGCCGTCGACCCGCTCCGGGCCGGTGACCGCGAGCAGGCGCAGCTCACCGGCCTTGATCTGGTCGAGGTACTCGCCGACGCCGGAGACGCCGAAGGCGACCTTGTTGCCGAGGATCGAGGCGAGCAGTTCGCCGCCGCCGTCGAAGGGGATGTAGTTGACCTGCTTCGGGGGGATCCCGGCGGCCCGCGCCATCAGCATCGGCGCGAGGTGGTCGGGCCCGCCGGGGGAGGACCCGCCGCCCACCGGATGCTTGCCGGGGTTCTCCTTCCAGGCGCCGATGAGATCGTCGATCGTCTTGTACGGGGAGTCCTTGGCGACCACGACGACGTCCTGCTCCTCGGTGAGCCGGGCGATCGGGGTGGTGTCCGCGAGGGTCTTCGGCGCGTCGTTGGAGCGGACGGCGCCGACCACGCCCAGGCCCATCGACATGGCGAGCTTGCCGTTGCCGTGCTCGCTCACCAGCCGGCTCAGGCCGACGGTGCCGCCGGCGCCGGGCAGGTTGAACACCTCGATGCTGTGGGTGAGCCCGGCGTCCTCGGCGTTCTTCGCGGCCGTACGGGCCGTGATGTCGTAGCCGCCGCCGGGCGAGTTGGGAACCATGAAGCGCAGACCCGGGATCTGCGTGCCGGTCTCGGTGCCGCTGCCGGTCGTGAGCAGCGGCGGGCCCACGAGTACGAGCACGGCGGCCCCGAGCAGGGCGAGGGGTGTGCGCAGGCGCACGAGTGCCACCACCTGTCGGTCGGTCGTCTGGAGATCACGCCATGCCCTGTGGGGGAGGGTGACGCGGGCCACATGGTGCCCGCGCGCCGCCGGGCTGTCGCGCTTGCGGAACCAATGGAGGTTGTGGTCGTTGCGTCAACGGAGGGCCGTCAGTGGTGCACGTCTCTTTCCCCGGCCGCAGGTGAGGGCCATGATGGACGGTTCCGGCGCACGCGTGGCGCTGCGTCGTGGACGCCGGATGCGACGGCCGCCGCCCCGGTGGCCGCGGCCACCTCACCGACGCGGTGGCGGAAGGAGCGGAACCGATGAGCAGTACGCCGGACGGGCGGTCCGCGCCCGCGGCCGTCGACACGATCGACGTACTCGTGGTCGACGACGACTTCCGGGTGGCCCGGGTGCACCGTGCCTACGTCGAACGCCTCGACGTGTTCCGGGTCGTCGGTGTCGCCGGGACCGGTGAGCAGGCCATCGCCGCCGTGGACGAACTCCGTCCCGATCTGGTGCTGCTCGACCTGTACCTGCCCGATCTCTTCGGTCTCGACGTCATTCCCCGGCTGCGCACCGCCGGGCACGACTGCGACGTGATGGTCATCAGCGCCGCCCGGGAGGCGGACGCGGTGCGCGGCGCGGTCCGGCACGGGGTCGTCGACTATCTGCTCAAGCCGTTCGACTTCGAGGACCTGCGCGGGCGCCTGGAGCGTTACGCGGGCCGGCGCGGCCGGCTGCTCGACACGGTGGTCCGCGGTCAGGCGGACGTCGACCGGGTGCTGGCCGGGGTGGCGGGGCCGGCGGCCCCGGTGCTGCCCAAGGGCATGAGCGCGGAGACCGCGGGGCTGGTCGAGCGCACCCTGCGCGAGACCGACGGCACCCTGTCGGCCACCGAGTGCGCGGCTCTGACCGGGGTCTCGAGGGTCAGCGCCCGCCGGTATCTGGAGTACTTCCACACCGTGGGCGCCGTGGAGGTGTCGTTGCGGTACGGGGCGACGGGACGGCCCGAGCGGCGGTACCGGTTGCTGGGGCGGGGCGGGGGGCTGCGGTCGGAGGGCGGGGCGCGGGCGTAGGGCCGCGCCCGAGGGTGGGGCGCGGGGGTGCGGGGTGTGGGCGCAGGGGGCGCCGCGGGTTCCCGCCGGTTCCGGAATCGGGACACGGGGTTGTCGCCGTCTGCGCGCGGGCCTAGGGTCGACCACGAGGGAAAGCGCTTTCTGGACGCTGCCCGGCCTGCCGTCGTCGTCGTTCCGAGGAGCGCCGCATGTCCTTGTCCCCCGTCCGCCGCCGTGTCGCCGTCGTCGGCACCGGCGCCATCGTCAGCGGCGGCCATCTGCCCGCGTTGCGCGCCCACGCCGACCGCACCGAACTGGTCGCCGCCGTCGACGTGGACCAGGGCCGGCTCGACGCCTTCCGCGCGACCGCAGGGGAGCAGGTCGCCGGGTTCACCTCGATGGGCGCGATGCTGGACGCCGTACGGCCGGACCTGGTGCTGATCGGGACCCCGCCCTCGCTCCACCGGGAGCAGACGGTGGCCGCGCTCAAGGCCGGCGCCTGGGTCCTGTGCGAGAAGCCGCTGTGCCTGTCGCTCGCCGAGTACGACGACATCGCGGCCGCCGAGGAGGCGTCCGGGGCATACGCCTCCGTGGTCTTCCAGCACCGCTACGGCTCCGGCGCCGCCCACGCCCGCGAACTGATCCGCGGCGGTGAACTGGGCGCCCCGCTGGTCGCGCACTGCCAGACCACCTGGCACCGGGACGCCGCGTACTACTCCGTGCCCTGGCGCGGACGCTGGGCCACCGAGGGCGGCGGACCCACCATGGGGCACGGCATCCACCAGTACGACCTGCTGCTGCACCTGCTCGGTGAGTGGGAGGAGATACGGGCCATGGCGGCGCGTCTCGTCCACGACACCGAGAGCGAGGACGTCTCCACCGCCCTGGTCCGCTTCCGTGGCGGCGCGCTCGCGACCGTCGTCAACAGCGTGCTCTCCCCGGACGAGGTGAGCCGGATCCGCGTCGACTGTGCCGACGCCACGGTCGAACTCACCCACCTGTACGGGCACGGCAACGACGACTGGACCTACACCCCGGCCCGGCACGTCCCCGCCGAGCGCGCCGCCGCGTGGCGCACGCCCCCGCGGGACGTGCCCAGTTCGCACACGGCGCAGCTGGGCACCTTCCTCGACGCCTGGGACACCGGTACACGACCGCCGGGCAGCGGGGCGGAGGCGCGGAGCACCCTCGAGTTCGCCGCCGCGCTGTACAAGGCCGCGTTCACCGGGCGGCCGGTGCGGGCCGGGGAGATCGGCCCCGGTGATCCATTCTACGCGGCCATGCACGGTGGCCACTCCGACTGGGCGCCTGAGGAGCAGGGATGAGCATCCGCGTCACGCATGAGATCGGCGAGGCCGTGGTGGTGACGGCCGCGGGCGGTACGGAGATCCTGCGGTACGTCTACCGGCCCGACCCCGAGCCGTTCGAGTCCCGCAAGCCGTACGCTCATCCGGTGCGCACGCTCGCCGGGCGCACGGTGACCGGGTACCGGCCGAACGACCACCGCTGGCACAAGGGGCTGCAGATGACGGCCAGCCACCTGTCCGGACAGAACTTCTGGGGCGGCAACTCCTATGTGCACGGCCGGGGTTATCTGCCCCTGCCCGAGCGCGTCGGGTCGATGCGGCACGACGGGTTCTCCGGGTTCGCCGTCGGGGACGAACGGCTCGATCTCGTCGAGGAGCTCACCTGGGTGGAGAACGGCGGGGACGAGTGGGCGCGGGAGGAGCGCGGGTTGAGCGTCCACTCGGTCGACGAGTGGGCCGGGGCGTGGGTGCTCGACTGGTCGATCCGGTTGAGCAACGCGCGGGATGTCGACCTGGTGTTCGGGTCCCCCACCACCGCGGGGCGGGAGATGGCCGGGTACACCGGATTGCAGTGGCGGGGGGCCCGGGACTTCACCGGCGGCGCGGTGTTCGGGGCCGAGGCCGGGACCGGGACGCTCATGGGGACACAGGGGCCGTGGCTCGCCTTCACCACCGAGCACGATGACGTGGACGCCCACTCCACACTGGTCTTCGCGCACGCGCCCGAAAACCTCGACGAGAAGACCGCCGTCCATCCCTCGCACTGGTTCGTGCGGTCGGAGCCCATCCCCTCGGTGGCGTTCTCCTGGGCGTTCTTCGAGGAGTTCGCGTTGCCGCCGGGGGAGTCCTTCTCGTACCGCTACCGGATCGTGGTCGCGGACGGCGCGTGGGACCGGGCGCGGGTGGCGTCGTATCTGGACGGGCTGCCCTGGTGAGCGGGGGCGGTGCGCCGCTGCCGGGGGCCGTGGGGCTGTCGCACCTGAGCGCGTACGCGTGGGAGGCCGCGGACGGGGTGTGCGGGGGGAGCCCGCATCTGCACACGGTGTGCACGGAGGCGTACGTCGTCACCGGCGGCCGGGGCGCCGTGCAGACGCTGGGTTCCGACGGGTACCGGGACATCCCGCTGGAGGCGGGGACGCTCGCGTGGTTCACGCCGGGGACCGTGCACCGGATGGTGCGGGGCGGTGATCTGCGGGTCACGGTGCTGATGCAGAACAGCGGGCTGCCGGAGGCCGGGGACGCCGTGTTCACCTTCCCGGCGGAGGTGCTGGCCGACCCCGGACGGTACGCGGACGCCGCGACGCTTCCGGCCGGTACGGGCCCGAGGGCGGAGGCGGCGGCGCGGCGGCGACGGGACCTCGCGGTCGAGGGGTACCTCGTGCTGCGGGAGGCGCTTCGCGCCGGTGACGACGGACCGTACCGGGAGTTCCTGCGGACGGCCGCGGGGCTGGTGCGGGAACGGGTGCCGGTGTGGCGGGAGTTGTGGCGGGCGGGCGCACTGGCGGCCGCGGAACGCACGGGTGCGCAGCTGGACGCGCTGGAGGGCGGTGACTTCACCCATCTGACCGGGGCGACGGCGTACGAGGCGGAGCCCAGCCGGCGCGGCGGGTACGGGATGTGCGGGCGGCGGGACGAGTACGCGCTGCCGGGGGTCACCGTGCCGTACGGGGGCGGGTGAGCCCGCCGCCCGCACGGACGGCGCCGGGACGCTCCCGGTGCCGCCGGCCCGGTGGGGGTCTGCTTGGATGTCGCGGGTGACGAACGACTCCCCGGATCCCCGTGCGGACGAAGCCGGTTCCGGCCGGGAAGCCGCCCTGCTGGAACGTGCCGCCGCCGACCGGGACGGCCGGGCCTGGAACGACCTCTGGACGGAGCTGTACCACAACGGCACGATCGACGCGTCCCACCCGCTGGTGCTGCCCGCGCTGACGGACATGGCCGAGGGGGACGACGCCCACACCGCCGCCTCGGCCCTCCACCTGGCCGGCGCGGTCCTCGTCCAGGCCGATCAGCGGTACGGGCCCCGGGACCTGCGGGACCGGTACGCACCCCAGGTCGCGCGCCTGCTGGCCGCCGCCCACCGGTGGCGCAGGGTCACCAGGGACCGCGCCGAGTACTGCCACCTGCTCGAAGCGGTCCTGAACCTGGAGGGCGACATCCACTGGGGCGAGGAGCTGCTCTGGGGCGTCGTCAGCGGGGAGTACGAGCTCGAATGCCCTGAGGAGGACTGCTCCGCGGCGCTGTGGGTGGTCATCGGCGAGCGGGGCTTCTTCAGCACGTCGGAGGATTACGCCCTCTCCGACGGCGTCGCCACCCTCCCCCTCCACCCGGCCGCCCCCGGTGCCCTCGACGGCCTCGGCCGCCGCCTCCACGGGCTGGCCCTGGCGGACGGACACGAGGACGTGGCGCACGCCCTGACCCATGCCTTCGGCGAGGCGACCTGCCCGCAGTGCGAGAGGCGCTGCTCCGTCGTCGGACAGGTCGTCGCCCGCTCGGGCTGAGCCCGCGGCGCGGGACCGCGGCCGGCGGACCGGGCCCCGCCCTCGTCACCGGCGTCCGCGGGTCACGGCCGGCGCGGGGACCGCGTACGGTGCGGGGCGTACGACGCCGGAAGCCGGGCCGCGCCCACGGCCAGCGCGGTGGCCGCACTGGCGATGCCCAGGATCGCCCCGGCGGCCACATCACCCGGATAGTGCACCCCCGTGTGCACCCGCGAGTACCCCACCGCGCACGCCAGCGCCCCCAACGGGACCGACGCCGCGGGCAGCACCGTGCCCACCGCCGTCGCGAACGCGACCGCCGACGCCGTGTGCCCCGAGGGGAACGACGCCGACGTCGGCATCGGCACGTGCCGGTCCACGGTCACCCGCGCCGCCTCCCGGTCCGGCCGGTCCCTGCGGACCAGCCGCTTGCCCAGCAGATTGGCCGACGCCGACGCCACGGCTATGGCGCCGACCCCGGCCAGCGCCGCCCGCCGCGGCCGCGCCCCGCCCAGAGCGAGGACCCCGGCGATGGCGAAGGAGATCTTCGAGTGGTCGGCCGTGTGGGACAGTCTGCGCAGCGCCCGGTCGAGCGTGGGCGTCGGGGTGGCGGCGACCGCCGCGTACAGGGCGCCGTCCACGGCCCTGAGGTCGCCGAGGACCGCGGCGGCGACCCTGCGCAGTCCGTCGGCGGGCGGCACGGGCCCGGTGAGCGGACGGGTGACGTCCGGGTGGTCGGTGGTGGGCGGCTCGCTCATCTGTCTCTCCCGCGATGGCATCGTGGACGAATCACCAGGTGCCCACGGTACGCATGATCCATCCGCACCGGCTCGCCCACCCCGGCCGACCGGTCCGTGGTCACCGCGCCGGCCCCGACCGGGACCCCGCCCGCCCGCATGTCCGCGGCGCCTCAGCCCAGGGCACGGTCCAGGTTGAACGCGGCACTGATCAGGGCGAGGTGGGTGAACGCCTGCGGGAAGTTGCCCTGTTGCTCCCCGGTGTGGCCGATCTCCTCCGCGTACAGGCCGAGATGGTTGCCGTACGTCAGCATCTTCTCGAAGGCGAGGGACGCCTCGTCGAGCCGCCCGGCACGGGTCAGCGCCTCGACGTACCAGAACGAGCAGATGGAGAACGTGCCCTCGTCGCCGTGGAGTCCGTCGGGGCTCGTCAGCGGGTCGTAGCGGTAGACCAGCGAGTCGGACACCAGGTCCTCGGTGAGCGAGTCGAGCGTCGACAGCCACTTCGGGTCGGTCGGCGCGATGAACTTCGACAGCGGCATCATCAGCACCGCCGCGTCCAGCACCTCCCCGTCCTCGTGCTGCACGAAGGCCCGGCGCGACGCCGACCAGCCGCGGTCCATGATCCGCCGGTAGACGGCGTCCCGGCTCGACTGCCAGCGGGGGAGATCGGCGGGCAGGCCCCGCCGGTTGGCCATGCGGACGGCGCGCTCGATCGCCACCCAGCACATCAGGCGCGAGTACAGGAAGTTCTTCCGCCCGCCGCGCGTCTCCCAGATGCCCTCGTCGGGCTGGTCCCAGTGCGCGCACACCCAGTCCACCAGCGCCGTCACATGGTCCCACTGCTCGCTGGAGACGGGCTCGGCCCACTTGTCGTAGAGGTAGATGGAGTCGATCAGCGCCCCGTAGACGTCCAGTTGGAGCTGGTCGGCCGCCGCGTTGCCGACGCGGACCGGTGCCGAGCCGCAGTGGCCCTCCAGATGGCCGAGTTCACGCTCGGGGAGGTCGGTGCGGCCGTCGATGCCGTACATGATCTGCAGCGGGCCGGAGGCCTTGTGGTCGCCCGGGCTGATGTGCCGGGAGACGAACCCCATGAACGCCTCGGCCTCCTCGGTGAAGCCCAGCCGCAGCAGCGCGTACACGCAGAACGCCGCGTCGCGCACCCACACGTACCGGTAGTCCCAGTTGCGTTCCCCGCCGAACTCCTCGGGCAGGCTGGTCGTCGGCGCCGCCACGATCGCCCCGGTCGGCGCGTAGGTGAGCAGCTTCAGGGTGAGGGCGGAGCGGTGCACCATCTCCCGCCAACGGCCCCGGTACCGCGAGGAGGACAGCCACCGCCTCCAGTACGCCACCGTCGCGCCGAACTGCCGCTCCGCCTCCCCGCACTCGCAGTGGTCCACGGTCGCCTCCGGACCGACCTGGTCCAGGGCGAACACCGCCGTCTCCCCCTCGGTCAGCTTGAACTCGGCCCGCACGTCCGGCCCGTCGGTCTCCGTCGGGACGGTCGCGGTGAGCGCCAGGGACAGCTCCCCGGAGTCGAAGACCGCGATGCCGCCGGTCAGCCGCACGGTGTGCGGGCGGGAGCCGTAACCGAACCGCGGCGCCACCAGCGCCCGGAACGGCACGGAGCCGCGTACGCACAGCACCCGCCGGATCAGCCGGTGCCGGGCCTCGTCGGCCGGCGTGCCGCCGACCGGCATGAAGTCCTGCACCTCACCGACCCCGTCCTCGGTGAAGAACCGGGTGATCAGCACGTTGGTGTCGGGGAAGTAGAACTGCTTGGTGCGGGCCGGCACGGCCGCCGCCAGCTCGAAGCAGCCGCCCCGCCCGGCGTCCAGGATCGCCCCGAACACGCTCGGCGCGTCGAAGGACGGACAGCAGTACCAGTCGATGGTGCCGTCGGTGCCCACCAGCGCCACACTGCGCAGATCGCCGATCAGCCCGTGGTCGGCGATCGGCACGTACCGGCGCGCCCCGGACCTGTCCTGTTCCCTGGCCATCGCGTCCATCGCAGCCTCCCTGGGCCGGCACGCCGTGCTCATCTGCCAGCTTAGGCAGCTTCGGCCGGACCGGCTCAGGCCAGCACGACCCGCAGTCCCGCCTCCTCGAAGCGGCCCACCGCCTCCGGGTCCGCGCCCGTGTCCGTGACCAGGGTGTCCACCCGCTCGGCGGCGCAGATCCGGGCGAACGCCCGCCGACCCGGTTTGCTGGAGTCGGCGGCCACGATCACCCGCTCGGCCCGCTCGCACAGCAGCCGGTTCACCGCCGCCTCCGCCTCGTCGTGGGCCGCCGCCCTCGACCACGCCCTCCTCGGACGGCCGGCCGCCACCCTGGACGTCCCCCTCGTCCTGCACGGCTCCTCAGGCCTCCCCGACGACGAACTCGCCGCGGCGGTCACGGGCGGCATCACCAAGGTCGACGTGGGAACGGCCCTGAACATCGCCATGACCGGCGCGCTCAGGGAGTTCCTCACCGCCCGCCCCGAGGCGGTCGACTCCCGCGGCTACCTCACGGCCCTCAGGACCACGAACTTCGGGTCCGACGCCACCACTTCACTGTTGCCGAACAGCCGTCGCAGCTTCACGTGGTACCCCAGGTGACGGTTGCCGATCACCCACAGTTCGCCGCCCCGGCGCAGGGTGCGCCGGGCGCCGGTGAACATGCGCCAGGCCGTGGCGTCGGTGGTCGCCTGGTGGGAGTGGAAGGGCGGGTTGTTCAGGACCAGGTCGACGCTGCCGGCCGGTACGCCCGACAGGCCGTCGCCGACCCGGAACTCGGCGTGTCCGGGCACGTCGTTCTCCCGGTACGTGGCCTGCGCGGACGCCACCGCCTGGAACGACTCGTCCACGAACAGCACCTCGGCACGCGGATCGGCCAGCGCCATCGCCGTACCGACGACGCCGTTGCCGCAGCCCAGGTCCACCACCCGTCCGCCGTCCTTGCCAGCGGGCAGGTGCCTCAGGAAGAACCGGGTGCCGATGTCGAGGCGGTCGGCGCAGAAGACGCCGGCGTGGTTGACGACCGTCGCGCCCGACACCGGGCCGATGCCGTCGGGCAGCGTGTAGCGGTACGGCCAGGGGTTCGCGGGGCGCTCCCGCGCGGGGTCGGGCGTGCAGAGGATCAGCCGGGCCTTCTTCTCGGCGAGCGAGGTCCTGGTCGGGCCGAGGATCCGCTCGAAGAGATCCAGCGTCGAGGTGTGGATCTCCTTCACCATGCCGGTGCCGACGACGACCGTGCCCTCGTGCACCGCCGGCGCCAGCCGCAGCAGCTGGTCCTCCAGCAGCGCCAGGCTCTTCGGCACGCGGACGAGCAGGACGTCGATCCGGGCCGGCGGGGGATCCTGCGTGGTGAGCAGCCGCACCGCGCCCGGCTCGACGCCGTTGCGGGCCAGGTTCGCGCGGGTCGCCTCCTGTCCGAGCCAGGAGTCGGTGATCTGCGTCGGCCGGTGCGCGGCGAGCGCCGTCACCAGCGCGCCCCAGCGGTCGCCGACGACCACGACCGCGCCGGACAGCGGGATCCGCCGGTCGGCGAGATGCCTGAGGAGGTACTCGTCGGACGCGTCCCAGGCGCGCAGCCTGTCCCTCGGGTCCTCGGGGAACCTGGCCAGCACCGGCTCGCCCCATGCGGTCGTCATACGGTCGTTCATCGTCCGACCAGGCTAGCCCAGCCGCAGCTCAGGGCGCGTCGGGCAGGATGGGAGGCATGGACGCCGAGCTGTTCCCCCGGGCACGGAGCGAGATCGCGCCCGGCGCGGTGCACGTGCCGGACTGGCTGGACGCGCGGGAGCAGCGCGAACTGCTGGAGGCGTGCCGGGAGTGGTCCCGCCCGCCCGCCGGACTCCGTACGGTCCGCACGCCCGGCGGCGGCACCATGACCGCCCGGCAGGTGTGCCTCGGGTGGCACTGGTACCCGTACGGCTACGCCCGCACCGTCGTCGACGGCGACGGCGCCCCGGTGAAACCCTTCCCCGGCCGGCTCGGCGAACTGGGCCGCCGCGCGGTGACCGACGCGCTGGGCGCGGACGCCGCGCGCGGTGCCGCGTACGACATCGCGCTCGTCAACTTCTACGACGGCGACGCCCGCATGGGCATGCACCGCGACAGCGACGAGAAGACGGACGCGCCCGTGGTGTCGCTGAGCCTCGGCGACAGCTGCGTCTTCCGCCTCGGCAACACGGAGACCCGGAACCGCCCCTGGACGGACGTGGAGCTGCGCAGCGGCGACCTGTTCGTCTTCGGCGGGCCCTCCCGGCTCGCGTACCACGGCGTTCCCCGGGTGCACGCGGGCACGGCACCGCCCGAGTTGGGACTGGCCGGAAGGCTGAACATCACGCTGCGGGTCAGTGGTCTGTAGTCCGTCTCCGCTTGCGGATCATGGGAGACTCGCCTTCATGAGCGGGAAGGCGGACCCCCGGCCGGCGGGGGAAGGGACCACCTCGAGGACGCGGCTGGACCGGGGGCGCGGCGCGCTCGGACCCGCGCTGGAGCTCGTGCACACCGGACGCGCGCCGACCCGCTCGGTGCTCACCGCCGAACTCGGCGTGACCCGCGCGACGGCCGGCGCGGTCGCCGCCGAACTGGAGGCGCTCGGGCTGATCCGGGTGGACGCCCGGCCCGGCGCGGCGGCCGGTTCGCAGGGGCGCCCCTCGCACCGGCTCTCGGTCGCCGAGGACGGGCCCGTGGCGCTCGCCGCGCAGGTGCACGCCGACGGTTTCCGGGCGGCCCTGGTCGGGCTGGGCGGCCGTATCGTCGCCACGGCGCCCGGCTGCGAGGTCGTCGACGCCGACCCCGCGAAGGTGCTCGGCTCCGTCGTCGCGGCCGGCGCCGGACTGCTGGAGGAGACGGGGCGGCGGTGCGTGGGCGCCGGGCTCGCCGTGCCGTCGGCGGTGGCCGAACCGGAAGGGCTCGCCCTCAACCCCCTGCACCTGGCCTGGCCCGCGGGTGCCCCGGTGCGGGAGATCTTCGCCGAGCAGGTGCGCGCGGCCGGCCTGGACGGGCCCGCCTTCGCGGCCAACGACGTCAACCTCGCCGCCCTCGCCGAACACCGGCACGGCGCCGGGCGCGGCTCCCGCGACCTGCTGTGCGTGGCCACCGGCCACCGCGGCGTGGGGGGCGCGCTGGTGCTCGACGGCCGTCTGCACTCGGGCAGTTCGGGACTCGCCCTGGAGGTCGGCCACCTCGCCGTCAACCCCGAGGGCCGCCCCTGCCACTGCGGCAGCCGCGGCTGCCTCGACGTCGAGGCGGACCCGCTGGCCCTGCTCACCGCGGCGGGCCGCGCGCCGGGCCCCGAGTTCTCCCTGCTGAAGCAGGCCGAGGACCTGATCCGCGGCCAGTACGACGACCCGGACGTGCGCACCGCCACCGAGTCCCTCATCGACCGCCTCGGCCTGGGCCTGGCCGGACTGGTGAACATCCTCAACCCGGACCGGATCATCCTCGGCGGACTGCACCGCACCCTGCTGGAGGCCGACCCGGACCGGCTGCGCGCCGTCGTCGCCGACCGCAGCCTGTGGGGCCGCAGTGGCGGCGTCCCCATCCTCCCCTGCACCCTGGACCACAACAGCCTGGTCGGCGCGGCGGAACTGGCCTGGCAGCCGGTGCTGGACGATCCCCTCGGAGCACTGGCGCGATGAGGCAGCCCGACAGACAGAAAGCGGAGTCATGACCGAGAAGCTCACCGTCAGCGTCCTGGGTACCGGCATCATGGGCGCGGCGATGGCCCGCAACCTCCTGCGCGCGGGGCACACCGTACGGGCCTGGAACCGCACCCGCGCCAAGGCCGAACCGCTCGCCGCAGACGGCGCGCACATCGCCGGCACCCCCGCCGAGGCGGTCGAGTCCGCCGATGTCGTGCTGACCATGCTGTACGACGGCCCGGCCACCCTGGAGACAATGCGTCAGGCCGCCCCCGCCCTGCGCGGCGGGACCGTCTGGGCGCAGTCCGCCACCGCGGGCGTCGAGGGCGTCGCCGAACTGGCCGGCTTCGCCCGCGAGCACGGCCTGCTCTTCTACGACGCCCCGGTCCTCGGCACCCGCCAGCCCGCCGAGGCCGGACAGCTCACCGTGCTCGCCGCCGGACCGGCCGAGGGCCGGGACAGGGTGACACCGGTGTTCGACGCGGTGGGCGCCCGCACCGTGTGGACCGGGGAGGACGGCGCCACGGCCGGCGCGACCCGCCTGAAGCTGGTAGCCAACAGCTGGGTGCTCGCCGCGACCACCGCCGCCGGTGAGGCCCTCGCCCTGGCCGAGGCCCTCGACGTCGCACCGGACGGCTTCTTCGACCTCATCGCCGGCGGCCCCCTCGACATGGGCTATCTGCGCGCCAAGGCCCGGATGATCCTCGACGGACGGCTGACCCCGGCCCAGTTCGCCGTGACGACCGCGGCGAAGGACGCCAGACTGATCGTGCGGGCCGGTGAGCAGCACGGCGTCCGCCTGGACGTGGCCGCCGCGAGCGCCGAACGGTTCGAGCGGGCCGACGCCCAAGGCCGCGGCGACGAGGACATGGCCGCCGCCTACTACGCCAGCTTCGACGACGACCCCGCCACCTGACCGGCCGAGCAGCGAACCCGAAGGAGTCCGTGGTGTCCAAGCCCCCGCTTCCCCCCGAGGCGCAGGAACTGCTGCGCAAGCCCAACCCCTGCGTCATGGCCACGCTGCGCTCCGACGGCGCACCCGTGTCCACCCCCACCTGGTACCTGTGGGAGGACGGCCGCGCGCTGGTCAACTTCGACGAGGGCCGGGTCCGTCTGAAGCACGTCCGCCGCGACCCCCGCGTCACCCTCACCGTTCTGGACGGCGACGACTGGTACACCCACGTCACCCTGATCGGCCGGGTGACCGAGATCCACGAGGACGAGGACCTGGCCGACATCGACCGCCTCTCCCGCCACTACACCGGCAAGCCGTACCCCGACCGGGAGCGGACGAGGGTCAGCGGGTGGCTCGAGGTGGACCGCTGGCACGGCTGGGGCGCGATGAAGGACAGCGACCAGGCGGGCGGCTGACCACCACCGTCCGGCCGGACGCCGCCGCCCGGCCGGACGGCCGCGAGGTCCGGCTTCCCCGGGAGGGGTGACGCACGCTGCCCCGGCCCGCGCCCGACCGCTCCAGGACCTTCTTCGGGCGCGTGCCCGCACCGGTGGTCACAGGAGCCGGGTGCTCCTCGGCAGGACGCGCCCGTCCGTGTACTCCCCGCGAGGTACGCACAGTGCCGCCGGCCGTACGACGCCCCGGCCCCCTCGCGGGGTGATGCTCGGAGACGTCGCACAAGGAGCGACGTGACGGCGCATCCGAGGAGATGGACGATCATGCAGACCCTGGCGCACTTCGGCGACGGCGGGCCCGGCCCGTGGATCCTGTTCCTCCCCTTGATCTGGGCCCTGGTCATCGGCGGCGGCATCGCCCTGCTGCGCCGCACGGTGTGGCGCGGACGCCATGGGCCCGGCTCCGGGCGGTCCACGGTGGAGGACACCTCGCCCATCGCGGTGCTCGGCCACCGCTTCGCCTCCGGCGAGATCGACGAGGACGAGTACTGGCGGCGGCTGTCCGTCCTGGACGAGCAGTTCGGCCGGTCCGGCAGGGGAGGTACGCGATGACGTTCTGAGGTGTCCCGCCCCGCCTGAGGTGTCCCGCCCCCGCTCACGTCCCGGCCGCGCCCGGCTCGTCGAGCAGGGCCAGTTCCTCCTCGGTCAGCCGCAGGGCGCCGGCGGCGATGTTCTCGGCGAGGTGCGCCGGGTTCGCGGTGCCGGGGATGGCCAGTACGTGCGGGCCCCGGTGCAGGGTCCAGGCGAGACGGATCTGCGTGGGCGTGGCGCCGTGGGCACGGGCGACCGTGTGGACGCGCGCGTCCCGCTCCGGCGCCGCGGCCGCCTCACGGCGGAGGCCGGAGAGGGCGAAGTAGGGGACGAAGGCGATGCCCAGCTCCCGGCAGAGGTCCACCAGCCCGTTCTCGTCGGAACGGCGCCGGTCGAGCCCGTACGCGTTCTGGACGCAGACCACCGGGGCGATCTCCCGGGCCTCGGCCAGGTGTTCCGGCCGGACGTTGGAGAGCCCGAGGTGCCGGACCAGGCCCGCCGCGCGCAGCTCGGCGAGGGCGCCGAAGTGCTCGGCGACCGAGGCTCCGGGGCCGTCGACGCGCAGGTTGACCACATCGAGGTGGTCCCGGCCGAGCTGGCGCAGGTTCTCCTCGACCTGACCGCGGAGCCGGTCGGGACGGGCCATGGGGAGCCACTCGCCGGAAGGGTCGCGTCCCGGGCCGACCTTGGTCACCACGACCACGTCGCCGCGCCAGGACGCGAGGGCCCGGTTGACGAGCTCGTTCGCGGAGCGCAGCGGCGAGAAGTAGAAGGCGGCGGTGTCGATGTGGTCGACGCCCTGCTCGAACGCGCTGTGCAGGATTCGGACGGCGACGCCGCGGTCGACCGGCCTGCCGTCGGAGTTGCCCATCATGCCGTTGCCGGTCAGCCGCATCGCGCCGTAGCCGACACGGTTCACCTCCAGGTCCCCGAGTCTCCAGGTCCCCGCTGCCGCCGCTGCGCTCACCGTGCTCCCTCGTCCGTCGGTCCGCCGGACTCCGGAGGGTAGAGGGGCGCGGGGTGCCGCGACAGGCCGGCGGGCTGGACGAAATGTCACATCCGCATCGGGAACGAACCGTCGGGGAAAGGTCGTTGGAACTGTCGAAGACACTCGGCCGGTGGCGGCGCGTTCGCTGCCGGGGACCCGCGGGCCGGGAGGAAGCCGGGGGTTCCGCCACCGGTTTCCCGCCGACCCGCCGGTCGCCCGTGTCAGCCGGGGACGGCGGAGCGGGCCGGGGCGCGTTCGGAGTGACGGTCCTCGGTGGTGTGTTCCACGAGGGCGATCTCCGCGAAGCGGTGGTCGGCGGGCTCGTCGGCCGTGATCCGCGGTTGCCGGTCCCCGGCGGGCGCGGCGGTCGCGGACGGTGTCGACAGGGTGAACCACACGGTCTTGCCGGACTCGCCGTCCGGCGCCGCGCCCCAGCTCTCGCTCAGCGCGGCGACCATCGCCAGCCCGCGCCCGCACGTGGCGAGCGGGCCCGCGTCCGCGAGGACCGGCAACCGGGGGTCGTGGTCGCGCACCGACACCTTGAGCCGGTCGAGCAGCAGCTCGATCTCGACGGTGCACGTCTTGTCGGGCCGGGCGTGCCGGTGGACGTTGGACAACAGCTCCGTCACACCGAGCGATGCCCGGTCTATCAACGAGTCCATGTGCCAGTAGCGCAACTGCGCAGATACGATTCTGCGGACCTGGCCGATCCGCGACGGCAGGGCTTGGAGCTCCACCGCGCAGTGCCTGCTTGGGTGAGTGATCACGGCTGCGACTCCCCGACGTGAGGTCCGGAAGAACACGGAAGACGGATCCAGCAGGGCGCCTGCGTGACACTGCCGCCTGCTGTCGTGGCCGGCGGGCTGGTTCGCAGCGTTATCGCCGGTAAACCCAGAGTGACGTGAGACCAGCGTGACGTACGAGGCGAAGTGACGCAAGTCACGCGCATCTCAGGCGCCGCGCCCCGACGCCCGGCGCACGGCCTCGATGAACCGGCGGGCGGCGGGCGGACCGGGTTCGCCCGGCGCGGGGTCGTGGTCGCCCAGGGTCAGCAGGTACCGCTTGCCGTTGAGGTCCGCGAGCGCCCGGTCCTCGGGGGCGAACCAGGGCTTGGAGGCCCGTACCGCCTGCACCGGCGCGCTGTCGATCTCGCTGCCGTAGCTGGTGAGCAGCTCCAGGCGGCCCTCGCTGATCCGCACCTGGCCGGCCCGGGTGAGCGAACGCAGCCACTTGCCGATCCGCACGCCCGTGGCCGTGAACTCCGGCTCCGCCATGCCGCCCGCCCCCTTGTGCGCGTCGGTGTGCCGGACCGTGCTCCACGGGCCGGCTCCTGCCCAGCTCCAGTGTGCCCCGTACGGGGCTCTGCTCACGCCGGTGCAGTCTGCCCGCACCCGCCGCCGAGCACCAGTGCGCGCGCCACCGTTCCCCGGGGCCCGGGGTGCACTCGCGCCAATGCGCCCCCTTGCCGCCCCTTACGCTCCCCAGGAGTGCCTTTGAGTGGCTCAAAGGTGTGTTTATGCAGGTGGGAGGCGGTGCGGAGGGTGCTTATGATCGGGATACCGGCCGCGCGAGACGCCGTCGGTGCTCAGCGTAAGGAGCCCCGCCGTGAGCACTCCCCGACAGACCCCGACCGGTGCCACTCTCGACGTCGACCACAGCGACGCCGCCTACCGGGCCTGGCTGAAAGAGGCCGTGCGCAGGGTGCAGGCCGACGCCAACCGCTCGGCCGACACCCACCTGCTGCGCTTCCCGCTGCCCGAGCGGTGGGGCGTCGACCTCTACCTGAAGGACGAGTCGACCCACCCGACCGGCAGCCTCAAGCACCGGCTGGCCCGTTCGCTCTTCCTCTACGGCCTGTGCAACGGCTGGATCCGCCCGGACCGCCCGGTGATCGAGGCGTCCAGCGGTTCCACGGCCGTGTCGGAGGCGTACTTCGCGAAGCTGATCGGCGTGCCCTTCATCGCCGTCATGCCGCGCACGACGAGCGCCGAGAAGTGCCGCCTGATCGAGTTCCACGGCGGTCGGTGCCACTTCGTGGACGACCCCCGCACGATGTACGAGGCGTCCGCCGCCCTCGCGGCGGAGACCGGCGGCCACTACATGGACCAGTTCACCTACGCCGAGCGGGCCACCGACTGGCGGGGCAACAACAACATCGCCGAATCGATCTTCCGCCAGCTGGAGCTGGAGCGGTTCCCGGAACCCGCGTGGATCGTCGCCACGGCCGGCACCGGCGGCACCTCGGCGACCCTCGCGCGCTACGTCCACTACATGCAGTACGACACCCGCATCTGTGTCGCCGACCCGGAGAATTCGTGTTTCTTCCAGGGCTGGACCACCGGCGATCCGGACGTCGCCTGCGACCGGGGCTCCCGCATCGAGGGCATCGGCCGGCCCCGCATGGAGCCGAGCTTCGTGCCCGGCGCGATCGACCGGATGATGAAGGTGCCCGACGCGGCCAGTGTCGCCGCCGTGCGGGCCCTGGAGCGGGTCATCGGCCGCAAGGCGGGCGGCTCCACCGGCACCGGGCTGTGGAGCGCGCTCAAGATCGTCGCGGAGATGGTGGCGGACGGGCGGCGGGGAAGCGTGGTGACGCTGCTGTGCGACCCGGGGGACCGGTACCTGGACAAGTACTACTCGGACGCCTGGCTGGCCGGACAGGGCCTGGACACCGCGCCCTACACGGCGGCGATCGAGTCCCTGCTGCGGACCGGCGTCTGGCCCGACTGAGGGCTACCCCGCGAGCCTGCGGTCCAGCGAGGTCACCGCGGAGCGGAACGCCTGTCCCAGCCCCGGCCGGGCGGCCCTCAGCACGAGCCGGAAGGGCACGGTGCCGTCGGCCGCGAACGTCCACCGCACCCACGTGCCCGTCCCGGCGGGGGAGAGCCGCCACTCCTCGGCCAGGGCACGGGCGCCCGGCGCGTTCGTCACGTCGACGCGGTAGGCGTACACCTCGGGCTCCTCGGCCACGAGGACCGTCTCGCGGAACCGGGTGCCGCCCCGGAGCCGGATCTCCCGCCCCGCGCCGCCGTCGAGGGAGCGGGAGAGCGTGACCGAACCGAACCATTCCGCCCAGCCGGCCACGTCCTCGGCGAGCGCGCGGTACACCCGCTCCGGCGCGGCCACGATCTCCCGCCCGAAGACCAGGCGTACGGGCGCCACCCGGACGAACTCGTGCCCCACGGGGCGCAGACGGTGAGCCATGGGCACATCCCCCTCGACTGGTTCCCCGGCCCCGGCGGTCGGCCGTCGGTCCGTCAGATGTCCGCGGCCTCCGCGTTTTCCGCGTCTTCCACGGGTTCGCCCGCCACGACCAGCCGTCGCAGATGCTCGGACACCTCCGCGCGTGCCCCCGCGGGCAGCCCGGAATCCGTCACCAGGGTGTCGACCTGCTCCAGGGACGCGAACGAACTCAGCCCCACCGTGCCCCACTTGGTGTGGTCGGCGACCACGACCACCCGCCGGGCCGACTGCACGAGGCGCCGGTTCGTCTCCGCCTCCGCGAGGTTCGGCGTCGACAGCCCCGCCTCCACCGATATGCCGTGCACCCCGAGGAACAGCAGGTCGAAGTGGAGCGCCGCGATCGCCTGGTCGGCCACCGGCCCCACCAGCGAGTCGGACGGCGTGCGCACCCCGCCGGTCAGGACGACCGTGGCCGAGCCCTGCCGGACCCCCGGCGCGCGCTGCGCCGCGTGGAACACGTCGGCCACCCGCACCGAGTTGGTGACCACCGTGAGGTCGGGGACGTCGAGCAGGTGGTGCGCCAGCGCGAAGGTCGTCGTACCGCCCGACAGCGCGATCGCCGCGCCGGGAGCGACCAGCTCGGCCGCCGCCCGCGCGATGTCCTCCTTGGCGGTCGGCTCCAGGCCCGACTTGGCCTCGAACCCCGGCTCGTGCGTACTCGCCTCCACCACCGGCACCGCGCCGCCGTGCACCTTCTCCAGCACGCCCTGCCGGGCCAGCGCGTCCAGGTCGCGGCGGACCGTCATGTCCGACACGCCGAGCTTGCGGGTCAGCTCGTTGACCCGGACCCCGCCCCGGCGCCGGACCTCGTCGAGGATCAGGGTGCGCCGCTGCTCCGCGAGCAGGTTCTGATTCTCGCTCACGTACGCTCCGGTCCTTTCGCCGCAAACCGCCCGACACGTCCGGCACCCTCCGTGACGAGTGGGCCTCCGCCCGTCATCGGTGCGCGGACGTCCCATCCTCGCACGCCGTGCCCCGGCCGGCGCCACCGGTGGATCGTCGCGCACAGGCCACCGGTCTCCCGTATGTTGCTTGCCCGTCACGCGTATCGGGGAGATTGCGTGACGAGAGGTGTGAGCCGTTCCGCCACGGGAGATCCTGTGCCCGCACGGACGGAACCGACGGGACGTCACGGGGGAAGTGCGAATCGGTGGAGAGCGCGCAGCGACACGGACCGGCCGAGGGGACCGGCCGTCCCGAGACGCGGCCCGGCGAGTCCGGGACCGCCCTGGAACTCCTGGTCCACGGGGTGGGCGGCACCACCCCCCAGGAGATGCTCGACGACCCGCGCACGGTCCGGATCACCGGTGACGACATCGCCGCCGTGTTCCGCCGCGCCGACGACGCCGACGCCGAGCACCGGCCCGCCGGACGACGCGAGGACCCCGTCCCCGAGGCCTACGTCTGGTGCAACCTCACCTCCGGGAACGGCACCCGCGCCCTGTGGCTCCTGCTGCTCCCCTTCATGGTGGTCAACCTCGCCCACTGGATGCGCCCCACCGCCCACGGCCGCCGGCGCGCGGTCCGGCTGTACGGGCTGCTGGTGCGGCTGGCCGGACTCAGCCTGACGGTGCTGCTCGTCGCGGCCGCCTGCGAGGTCGCCCTCGACCTGACCGCCTGGCAGTGCGCGGGCACGCGCGCGTGCGCCGAACGGCACTCCTGGCTCGGCTTCCTCTCGCCCGGCACGTCCGACGGCGGCTGGTGGAGCGCGCCGGGCCGCAGGCTGGCGCTCGCCGCCCTGGTGCCGGCCGCCCTCACCGGTCTGCTGTGGTTCCTGTCCCTGCGCACCTGGAGCGCGTACGAGTCCCAGCAGCCGATGACCCACGACCCCGAGCCCGAGGAGGACGGCGGACGCACCGCGCTGGGCCGGCCCGGCTTCTGGTACGGCCGGCGCCTGGTCGCCCGGCTGCGCGCCGCGCACACCGCCGCCGGACTGCTCACCGTCGCCGCCGCGGTCGGCTCCGCCGCCGCCCGCCACGACCGTGAGCCGGGCGGCCCGGCCGTCCTGGCCGTCCTCGGTGTCCTCCTGGAGGCGGCGCTGGCCGTCGGGGCGGGCGCCGTGGTGGGGGTGGTGTGCCGCCGGGGCCGCTCCGAACGCCGGCTGGACGACGGACTCGACCGGCACCTGGTGCGGTACCTGCCGCTCGCCGCGCTCGTCCTGCTCGCCCTCACCCTGCTCTACGCCGGGTGGGAGCGCCCCGGGTGGGAGTCGGCGGGCCGGCTGCCGGGCGACGCCGCCTTCGGCTCCCTCGTCCTCGCCCAGGGCCTGCTGGTGATCGTGCTCGCCGGGGTCGCCCGCGGCCTGCACCGCACCGCACCCGACCGGCGCGCCGCGATGCGGGGCCTGGCCGGACCGGCGGTCGCCATGCTCGCCTGCGCGCTGGGCGGCGTCATGTCCGGCGGTGTCTCCCAGCGGGTCTCCGACTGGCTGGACGGCACCGGGACCTCGATCCCCGGCCCGCCCGTGCTGCTCACCTGGCAGGCGTCCGTCATCCCGCCGCTGCTCGTCCTGGTGCTGCTGCTGTGCGGCTGGCTCGCCGGGCGCGCCTGGCGGCTCGCACGCGCGGAGCGCGCCGCCGTGGAACGCGAGTACCCCGGCGAGACGGGCGACCCCGGCCGCACCCGCCGTATCGCCTCCGTGCGCGCCATGGCCACGCTCACCGACCGCGCACCGCGCGTCCTCGCCGTCACCTCCGCCGCGACCCTGCTGCTCGGCGCCGGCGCCCTCGTCGGCGCCCTGGCCACCGACAGGACACCCGGCGAGGCCACCCGGGACTCGCACGCCGTCGTCCACGGCGCCGCCGAGACCGCGCAGGCGCTGGGCTCCTGGCTGATCGGACTCGGCTTCGTCCTCCTCGTCGCCTCGGGCCGCCGCGCCTACAAGGACGCCTCCGCGCGGCGCACCATCGGCATCCTGTGGGACGTCGGCACCTTCTGGCCGCGCGCCGCGCACCCCTTCGCGCCGCCCTGCTACGCCGAGCGCGCGGTGCCCGATCTGACCTGGCGGATCGCCACCTGGACCCGGGCCACCGGCGGCCGGCTGGTGATCTCCGGCCACTCCCAGGGCAGCGTCCTCGCCGCCGCCACGGCCTGGCAGCTGCCGCCGTCCACCCGCAGACGCGTCGCGCTGCTGACCTACGGCTCCCCGCTGGAGCGGCTGTACGGCCGTTGGTTCCCGGCCCACTTCGGCCCGGACGCGCTCGGCTCCCTGCACCGGGAGGTCGACTGCTGGCGCAACCTCCACCGGCGCACCGACCCCATCGGCGGGCCGATGCGGCTGACCGGCGACCGCGGTCCCGCCGTGGACCGCCCCGCGCTCCAGGACCCCCTCGCCTACGGCCGCACCGAGTCCCACCCGCTGCCCGCGCCGATCCTCGGCCACTCCGGCTACCAGGCCGACCCGGCGTTCGCCGAGGAACGGCGCCGGCTGCTCGCCCGCCTGCGTCCCGGGGTACCGGCGCCCCGGCACACGGAGGAGCCCGACGGCGCTCAGGGCAGCGCGGGCAGGTCCTCGGCGTAGAGGAGGGTCAGGTCGGCGGTGGTCGGCTCGTCGAGCTGGGCCACCCGGCTCGCGTGCCGTTCGACCATCGCCTCGAAGGTCTGCCGCGCGGTGCGCCCGTTGCCGAACGCGGGCCCCTTGGGGATGTCGGTGAAGTACGCGAGCAGAGCCTCGTCGGCGCCCGGCGCCAGCTGGTACTCGTGCTCCTCGGCCTGCTGCCGGACGATCCGCAGCAGCTCCTCGGGGCCGTAGTCGCCGAAGGTGATCGTCCGTGAGAAACGGGACGCCACGCCCGGGTTGACCGACAGGAACCGCTCCATCTCGGCCGTGTAGCCGGCCACGATCACCACCACCGCGTCCCGCTGGTCCTCCATCAGCTTCACCAGCGTGTCGATGGCCTCCTTGCCGAAGTCGCGTCCGGCGTCCTCCGGGGAGAGCGCGTATGCCTCGTCGATGAACAGCACACCGCCGCGCGCCCTCTCGAACGCCTCCTGGGTGCGGATCGCCGTGGAGCCGATGTGCTCGCCGACCAGGTCGACCCGGGACACCTCGACCAGGTGCCCCTGCTCCAGCACCCCGAGCGAGGCGAGGATCTCGCCGTACAGACGGGCGACGGTGGTCTTGCCGGTGCCGGGGGAGCCCGTGAACACCAGGTGCCGCTTGACCGACGCCGCCTTCAGGCCCGCCCGCTGCCGGCGCCGGCCCACCTCGATCATGTCGGTGAGGGCGCGCACCTCGCGCTTGACGCTCTCCAGGCCCACCAGCGCGTCGAGTTCCCCGAGCACGGCCTTGGAGGTGCGGGCCTCCCGCTCCGGCCCGGGTGCGGGGGCGGGCGGTGCCGGCTCGGCCGTCCGGGCGGCGGGGACCGTGCTCAGCAGGCCGGTGGTGTGGCTCACCGTCCGCACGGCGGCCGGCTCCGGCGACGCCGCCGGTTTCAGGCTCCCGCTCTCGTCGCTGGTGCAGTCCTCCACGACGGGACCGTCCGAACCGGACGACGCCGCGTCGCCCTCGGCGAACTCGTACCCACCGCGCGCGCAGCGCTCCGTACGGCACCTGCGCAGCGTCGTGCGGCTGCCGTCGATCACATGGAAGCCGTAGCCGCCGCTGCCCGTGACCCGGCAGCCCACGAAGGTGCCGCGGCCGCCGGCGGAGACGTAGACGCCGGCCTCGGCGGGGGAGTCGACGGTGCAGCGCTCGACGGTGGGGTCGGCGCCCTTGGTGACGATCACGCCGGTCTGCACGCCGTCCAGGGAGCAGCCGGCGAGGGTACCGCCGCTGCCGTGGTCGCGGAACCAGGCGCCCGTCGCCGCCTCCCGGATCCGGCAGTCGTCGAGCTGCGCGGTGGCGCCGTCGCTCACCGACACGGCCGTGTTGCGCACCTGCGTCAGATCGCTGTCGACGACGTCCGCGCGGGAACCGCGGTCGAGCACGAACAGGGCGTCCGGCACGTCGTGCACCCGGCAGGACTCCAGTACGGCGGTGGCGCCGTCGCTCACCCACACCGCCGGGTAGTCACCGGTGCTGTCGAAGATCTCGCACTGGTTGGCGTCCACGCGGGTGCCCGGGTCCCACACCGACAGACCGTTGCGGCCGAACCGCCGCACGCTGGTGCGGGTCAGGGTGAGCACCGAGCGGGACCGCAGGTCGACCGCGTTCTCCGGGATGTCGTGGATCCGGCAGTCGGCCAGCGTCAGCACCGCGTCCGTGTCGAGCGTGATGCCGTCCCCGGTCGTGCGGTGCACGTCGCAGTCGGTGAGGTGCGCGGTGGCGCGGCCGCTGACCTGGACACCGCTGCCCCGCACCTCGTAGACCTCGCACCCCACCGCCTCCAGCGCCGAGTTCTCCCCGGTCGAGGTCAGTCCCGAACCCGAGGCGTGGTGCACCCGGCAGCGCTCGAGGCGGGGGCGGGCACCGCCGTGCACCGCGACCCCCGCCTGCCCCGCGGCGAGCACCTCGCACTCCTCGAACACCCCGCCCCCGCCGTCCAGGACGGCGATGCCGGTGCCCGCCGGATTGTCGACCGTGCAGCGGCGCACCGTGGGCCGGGCACCGCCGCGCACCTCGATGCCGGCCGCGGACCGGGTGACCACGCGTATGTCGCGCAGCTCCGGGGTTCCCCCCTCGACCAGCACGGCCGGGGCGGTGGCGTCCTGCCCCTCCACGTGCAGGTCCTGGACCACCGCCGAGGCGCGCACGGTCAGCGGAACGCCGTCCGGGGGCGCGATGCGCACCGAGCCGGGTGAGCCCTCGGGGCCGCGCAGGGTCACCGCCCGCTGCACGACGAGGTTCTCCCGGTAGGTGCCGGGAGCGATGGTGAGGACGTCCCCCTCGGCCGCGGCCTCCAGGGCGGCGGCGAGCGATGCGTACTCACCCGTGCGGCGCCGCCACCGCGATGTGCCGGTGTGCGTCACCTGGACCGTGCCCTGTGCCATGGCGTAGCTGTGCCCCCACCTTGTCGTACGTGGCTCGTTCGCGTGCGTGTCGCCGCCGATCGGTTCGGCCGGACCACCGTAGCGTGCGCGCGGGCACCGGGTTGACCAGAGCCGTGACGTCGGTCAGCTGCCGGCCCCGGTCCTGCCCCAGTCCGGGCCCGCCTTGTCCCACGCCTGGTCCCAACGCGCGTACCGGCGGCGGAGCATGTGCCGGACGGCCAGCCGTCTGAATCCCTCGACGAGGGCCGCGGCCATCAGGGCCGCGCCGACGCCGGCGAGCACGGCGTGCGTCGTGGCCGTCGCGGTGTCCAGGGGGCGGGCCACCGTGGTCCCGTGGCCGTCGGTCCATATTCGGAAGGGGGCGCCCGGTCGAGGGTCCTCCAGGCGCGTCGGCACCGGACCGCTCCGCTCGGTGCCGTCCGGCGCGGTCCAGTGGGCGAGGACGCGGTGGCGCGGATCCCCTCCGACGGAGCCCTCCGGGTCGGCGGCCGACGGGGACGGATCGAGCTCGCGCACCACCGTGGCCGTCACCAGGTGGCGGGACTGGTGCTGGGCGCGGACGGAACGCTGCAGGACGTCCTGGGCGGCACTTCCGACGAGCACGCCGACCACCGGGGCGGCGACGAGGACGAGCAGCAGTGCCGCGAACGCCATCCAGGCCTCGGCCAGGTCGGTCCCGCGGCACAACGGGTTGTGCCGCCAGCGCCAGAGTCCGCTGATCGCTCGCACGGTCCGCGCCCCCTTCCCCCCGCCGGTCCCTTCACGGATCTCTCATGGAGCTCTCATGAAAGGCCAACGCGCGAACCCGGGTCCTGGTTCCCGTGTTCGCGAGGGGAACCGCGGCGTACGGACCTCCGCGCTCACGCCGGCGCCTCCGTCCCCGGCGCGGGCCGCCGGACAGCGGCGGCCGGAAGTCCGGCGGCGCCCCGCACGAAGCGCGGCGGTCGGCGCCGTCCGAGGCGAGGCCGCGTTCTCCGCCCGCCGGGCGGAAGTTCCGATTCCCTCTCCCCGGGGGCAGCCGGAAGCGGCCTCGGGGCCTCCGGCGAATCGGGTGCGGACGGGCATGCCCGCGGGGCCGTCGTGCCGTACGGCACCGACAGCCCCGGGCAGGCTCAGTACCCGCGGTACTGCTGACCGTTGTACGGGTCCTGGTAGGGAGCGGGACCCGGCCGCGGAGCCGCGGGGCGCATCGCCTCGTAGCCGGCGGGCGGAGCCGGACGCGGCGGCTGCGGCTGGGGGCCGGGGTAGCCGCGCGGCGCGGTCGCCTGCTGCGGGATGTACGCGGCGGGCACCTGCTGCGGGACGTACGCCGCGGGCGCCTGCTGGAGCGGGGCGGGCTGCGGCGCCTGCGGGTAGCCGTAGGAGGGCTGGGACGGGGCCGCCGGGAGGGCGGGCAACGCCGAGGGGAGGGCGGGCAGATGGCCGGCCGGCGCCTCGTACGCGGCGGGGACCCGGATCGGGGCGATCTGCGGGGTACCACGCTCGGCCACGAGCGAGTCGTAGATCGGGGTGTCCGGGAAGGCAGCGGAGTAGTAGCCGCCGCCATAAGTGGAGCGGGGGGAGGTCATGGCACATAAGTTAAGCCCACGATGTGCTGGTTGGGGAGACCGATAAGAGGGTTGTTTTCCGTGCCCGCCGTGACTGGAGATCACCAATACGAGCGAATTTACAGAAAACGGGTGTATCGACGAACCTCGCTCGTGTAAAGGCCGAGTTCCGGGCCGGTTACCGGCGGTTGGTCGCCCGTTCCCGCGCACGCCCCGTGGGAGTTCCCCGCGCGGAGGAATAAGTTGTGCGGACGAAGGCCGACGGATGCCGGGACCCGGCCTGGCACGGCGACCCGTGAATGGGGGCGGACATGTCAATGCCGAAGGGATCGAACACGCCGGTGCCGACGACGGTACTGCGGGTGGACGTGGGCCGGCGCTCGGGCCCCGGCGTGCCCGACGCGGACGCCTCGGCCCTCCTGCTGGCCGGCGGGAGGGTCCGCTCCGACGACGACTTCGTCTTCTACAACCAGCCCGCCCACGCCTCCGGCGCCGTGCGCCACGAGGGCAAGCGGGACGTGGGAGGGCGGGCCACCGACACCCTGCTCGTCGACCTCACGCGCGTGGAGCCCGGCATCGAGACGGTGATCCTGGCCGCCTCCTGCGACGGCGGCACGTTCGGACAGGTCCCGGACCTGTCCATCGAGGTCAAGGACGCCGCGAACGGCACCGTGGCGGCGCGCTTCGACAGCACGGGCGCGACCACCGAGACGGCGTTCGTCCTCGGCGAGTTCTACCGGCGCCAGGGCGCCTGGAAGTTCCGTGCCGTCGGCCAGGGCTACAGCAGCGGACTCGAGGGCCTCGCCACCGACTACGGCATCACGGTGGACGAGCCGCAGCACACCCCCGCGGCGCCCGTCGGCTCCGCGGCCCCGGTGCCGCCCGTCGCGCCCCCGGTCACCATGTCCCCTCCGGTCGCACCGCCCCCGCCGCCGTCCGCTCCCCCCGCGCCGGTCCGGCTGACGAAGGTGACGCTCACCAAGGCGGCACCCTCCGTCTCCCTGACCAAGCAGGGCGGCACGTCGGGCGCCCTGCACGTGAACCTCAACTGGGAGGTCCGCAAGCAGTTCTCGGGGTGGGCCGGGAAACTGGGCCGCCCGGTCGCCCTGCACTCCGACCTCGACCTCGACCTGTGCGCCCTGTACGAGCTCACCGACGGCCGCAAGGGCGTCGTCCAGGCCCTCGGCAACGCCTTCGGGGCACTGCACCAGCCCCCCTTCATCCACCTGGACGGCGACGACCGCACCGGTGCCGTGGCGAGCGGCGAGAACCTCACCGTCAACCTCGACCACAAGCACCTCCTCCGGCGCGTCCTCGTCTTCGTCACCATCTACGAGGGCGCCCGTTCCTTCGCCGACCTGCACGCCACGGTCACCCTCCGGCCGCAGCACGGCGCGCCGATCGACTTCTCCCTCGACGAGTGCACCGTCCCCTCGACGGTGTGCGCGCTCGCCCTGATCACCAACACCGGCGGCGGCGAGCTCGTCGTCCGGCGCGAGGCCCGCTACCTGGTCCCCGAGCGCGGGGTGAGCCCGCAGCGCACCGTCGACCACGCCTACGGGTGGGGCATGAACTGGACCCCCGGCCGCAAGTGAGGGCCGTTCACCCCTCGTCCGGCACGGCGTCCGGACGCGCGTAGGTGCGGCCCTTCCAGGCCGCACCGCGCCCCCGGTGGTGCCGCACCGCCGAGTCCACCGTCATCAGCAGGTACAGGAACGCGGTGAACGGCAACAGGGGAGCGAGCCACGGCGGCTGCCGGTAGTACCGGAGCATCGGCACGTACGTCCCCGTCATCACCAGCCAGGCCGCCGCACCGAGGACCGTCGCCGTCCCGCTCCCCGTCACCGCGCCCACGAGCACCGCGAAGGGCGGCACCAGGTACACCAGCGCCAGCCCGGCGACCGTACCGGCCAGCAGCACCGGACTGTGCCGCAGCTGCGCGTACGCGCTCCGCGCCACCATGCGCCACAGATCCCGCAGCCGCGGATACGGACGCACGCTGTCCACCCGGTCCGCGAGCCCCAGCCAGACCCGTCCGCCGCTCCGCTTCACCGCGCGGGCGAGCGCCACGTCGTCGATGACGGCCTGCCGGATCACGTCCGGGACCCGCGCCCGCCCGGCCGCCTCGGCGCGCAGCAGCACGCAGCCGCCCGCCGCGGCGGCCGTCCGGGTCCCCGCCCGCCCGATCCGGCGGAACGGGTACAGCTGCGCGAAGAAGTAGACGAACGCCGGTACGACCAGGCGTTCCCAGAGGCTCTCCACCCGCAGCCGGGCCATCTGCGACACGATGTCGAACCCACCGGTACAGGCCGCCGCCACCAGCCGGCGCAGACTGTCCGGGGCGTGCGCGATGTCGGCGTCCGTCAGCAGCAGGTACTCGGGGTCACGCGCGCGTGCCAGCCCCATGCCGTGCCGCACCGCCCACAGCTTGCCGGTCCAGCCGGCGGGCGGCTCGCCAGGGGAGTCCACCGTGAGCGGCAGCCCGCCGTGCCGGTCCGCGAGCTCCCGCGCGAGCTCCCCGGTGCCGTCCGTACTGCCGTCGTCGACGAGGAAGACCTCGGCCCGGCCCGGATAGTCCTGGGCGAGCAGCGAGGGCAGGCTCGCGGGCAGCACCGCCGCCTCGTCCCGCGCGGGGACCACGACGCACACCGACGGCCAGGTCCCCGGGTCGCGGGACGGCGGGAGCCGCACATCCGTACGCCAGAAGAAGCCCTGGCAGAACAGCAGCCACGACCAGGCGGCGAGGGATCCGGCGGCACTCCACACAACGGCGCTCACCTGCCGAAGTCTGCCCCACGGCGGGGGCCCGAAGCGGCTCATCGTCTATCGTGGCCGGGTGAAGATCGCGCTCATGGACTCCGGAATCGGTCTGCTGGCGGCCACCGCCGCGGTACGGCGCCTGCGCCCCGACGCGGGTCTCGTCCTCTCCCTCGACCCCGACGGCATGCCCTGGGGACCGAGGACCCCGGAGGACCTCACCGAGCGTGCCCTCGCCGTCGCCGAGGCGGCCGCCGCGCACCGGCCCGACGCGCTGATCGTCGGCTGCAACACCGCCACGGTGCACGCCCTCACCGCCCTGCGCGCCCGCCTCGAGCCCGGCCTGCCGGTCATCGGCACCGTCCCGGCGATCAAACCGGCCGCGGCCGGCGGCGGACCGCTGGCGATCTGGGCCACACCGGCCACGACCGGCAGCCCTTACCAGCGGGACCTGATCGAGAACTTCGCCGACGGCGTCACCGTCACCGAGGTGCCGTGCTGGGGGCTGGCCGAGGCGGTGGAGCGCGCGGACGGGACGGCGATCGACGCCGCCGTCGCCGCGGCCGCCGAACTCACCCCGGACGACGTGACGACCGTCGTCCTGGGCTGCACCCACTACGAACTGGTCGCCGAGCGCATCCGGGCCGCCGTGCAGCGCCCCGGCCGCCCGCCGCTCGCCCTGCACGGCTCCGCCGGAGCGGTGGCCGCCCAGGCCCTGCGCCGCCTCGGCGAGCAGCCCGACCCCGGAGCGCCGGCGAGCGGCACCCTGACGGTGCTGCTGAGCGGACGCGAGGGCGCGCTCCCCGCGGCCGCGCTCACCTACGCGGAGGGCAGGCTGCTGCGGCACGCCGCTGCCGCCCGGACGGCCCAGTAACGCTGCGCCACGCGGTACCCGCGGAGCGGATTCTGAGTAACCTCGGATCCATGAGGGACCACCGCCACGGCGAGCACGCCCCGTACTCCGGGGTCTGGACCGGTCGCGCGACCAACCGCTGCCAGTGGTTCCTGGCGCTGATCGGCGTCGCCTGCCTGGCGCTCGGCATCGCGCTGGCCGTCGACTCCCAGTGGACGTCCGGCATCGCGCCGCTGGCCATGGCCGTCGTCGGCTGCATCGCCGCCGGGCTGCTGGTCCTGTTCGGCACCCTCGCCTTCGTGCACGTCGCGCTGCGGGTCGACGAGGAGCATCTGGAGGTGCGCTGCGGCCACATCGGCGTCCCCCGCCGCCGCATCCCGCTCTCGCACGTCGCGGGCGCGGAGTTCGCCCCGCACGTCACGCCGCGGCACTGGGGCGGCTGGGGGTACCGCTGGCGGCCGGAGAAGGGCACGGCGGTCGTCGTACGCCGGGGTGAGGGCATCGTCCTGCGCCTGTGGGACGGCCACACCTTCACGGTGACGGTGGACGACGCGGAAGCGGCGGTGACGGTCATCCGCGGCCGCCTCCGCCCCCACGAACCAGGCACGACCCACTGAACCACCGCTCCGCGGGCAGCCCCGCCCCCGTTCCCGCGGGCAGCCGCGTGCCTCCGTCCCCGCGGGCAGTCGCGCCTCCCCCAGTGCCTTAAGGGCCTGGGAGGTACCCCCAGGGCGATGGGGGTCCCCCCGCCCGAGCGCAGCCGAGGGTGGGGGAGGGTGGGCGATGGGGGTACCTCCCGCTCATGGGGGTCCCCCCGCTCGAGCGGAGTCGAGAGTGGGGGAGAAGCCGAGAGTGGGGGAGGCACCCCGCAAGCGCCGGGCCGCGCGAACACCCCCCCGCGAGCGCTGGTCACCGCACCACGCGCCCCCGCGCGGACGGTCCCGCGTCCTCCGCGAACGGCCGGGACGTGGCCAGCCCCGCCAGCAGCCCCGCGCCCACGGACACCGCCGTGAAGCTCAACGCGTTGCCCACCGCGGCGATCACGGCGAGAGCGGTCAGAGCCGCCCCCGCACTGAGCACCACCGGCGCGGCCCGCGGACTGCGCCACAGCGCGTACACCAGCCACCCGAAGGCCAGCCCCGACAGCACCACCCCCACGATCCCCTGCTCCGCCGCCAGCTGCAGCGGAGCGGAGTGCGGCTTGCCGTCGGACAGCGGTGACCGGCCGGACACCGTGCTCAGCTCCCCGAAACGCCCCGGCCCCACACCCAGCCACGCATGCTCCCGGACCATGCCGAGCGCATCCCGCCACAGCCCCACGCGGTGCGTGGTCAGCCGCCCCTCCAGCGACGCGGCGAATCCTTCCGGTACGGCACCACCGGCCACCGCCCAGATCACCCCCGTCACCCCTGCGGCCGCCACGGCCAGCCCGGCGAGGACGGGACCCCGGCGCCGCACCCGGCCCACGGCGAGGGAGCACAGCAGCACCGCCGCGCCGGCGACGCACCCGGGGACGGAGCCCACCACGGCCGCGGCCACCACGATCCCCGCGGCCAGCAGGAGCAGCGCCGACCGCACCGCCGGCGCCGAGGCCGCCCAGGCCGCGCAGCAGGCGGCACCGGCCGACAGGGCCAGCATCGCGGTCGTCGCACCGGCGTGCCCCAGCGGAGCGGTGATCTGAGGGCCCGGCGCCAGTCGCGGCACCGCCACCGTCAGGCCGACGCCGGCCAGGGCACCCGCGCACGGCGCCGCCACCGGCAGCAGCGCCCCGCCGATCCGGCCCGCCGCGTAGCCCGCGGCCACGGCGAGGACCGCGAGCAGCATGCCCTCCGGGCGGCCGCCCCGGGCCGCCGCCGTGATCAGCGGCCAGGCCGCGCAGACCCCCAGTACCGCGACCCCCGCCGCGTCCGGACCGATCCGTCTCTCGCCGTCCGCATCCGGACCGGCGGAAGCCATCTCCGTGGAACCCACCCCGCCCCCCGCACCACGTCGTCGCCCCCGACCTGTGACGGGCCCCGGCCGCCGCCGGCACCGCGACGGGCCGCACGACCAGGGCACCGGCACACCGTAACGGCTGGTGCCCGGTTTGGGGATGTTGTGGTGACAAGTCGTGCGGAAACGATGCGGCACGCGGCCCGCGCACCCGGAGGGAGCACGGGCCCGCCCGGTGCCCCGTGCCCGCCGACCGCGCTGTCGGCCGCCAGGTCACGCGCCGTAGACTCCCGGAGTGACCGTCACCGCAACCTCCGTCGGCGAGTCGGACCCGATGCCGCCGCAGACCGCGCCACCGGCGCGGGGCAGGCGGCTCGTGCGCCTCCTCCCGGCCGCCGCAGCCGCGCTCTCGGGCCTGCTCCTCTACGTCAGCTTCCCGCCGCGCACCCTGTGGTGGCTGGCCCTGCCCGCCTTCGCCGTCTTCGGCTGGGTGCTGCGCGGCCGGAGCTGGAAGGCGGCACTCGGCCTCGGTTACCTCTTCGGCCTCGGCTTCCTGCTGCCGCTGCTGGTGTGGACCGGTGTGGAGGTCGGCCCCGGCCCGTGGATCGCCCTCGTGGTGATCGAGGCGGTCTTCGTCGCGCTGGTCGGCGCGGGCGTCGCCGCGGTGTCGAAACTCCCCGGGTGGCCGGTGTGGGCGGCGGCGCTGTGGATCGCCGGCGAGGCGGTACGCGCGCGCGTACCGTTCAGCGGCTTCCCCTGGGGCAAGGTCGCGTTCGGCCAGGCGGACGGGGTCTTCCTGCCGCTCGCCGCGCTCGGCGGCACCCCGGTGCTGGGCTTCGCCGTCGTGCTGTGCGGCTTCGGCCTGTACGAGACCGTCCGGCTGGCCCTGCGGGCCCGGCGCACCGGAACCGTACGGCGGGCCGCGGCGGCCGTCGGCGTGCTGAGCGCCGTTGTCCCGCTGGTGGCCGCCTTCGCCGCCCGGTCGCTGGTCAGCGACAAGGCCGAGACCGGCACCGTGACCGTCGCCGTCATCCAGGGGAACGTGCCCCGCCTCGGTCTCGACTTCAACTCCCAGCGGCGCGCGGTCCTCGATTACCACGCGCGGGAGACGGAGCGCCTGGCCGCCGACGTCGCGGCCGGCAAGACCGAGCGTCCCGACATCGTGCTGTGGCCGGAGAACTCCTCCGACATCGACCCCTTCACCAACCCCGACGCGCGCACCGTCATCGACAAGGCGGCCAAGGCCATCGGCGCGCCCGTCTCGGTCGGCGGCGTGGTCGACCGGGACGGCGAGCTGCTCAACGAGCAGATCCTCTGGGACCCGGAGAAGGGCCCCGTCGACACCTACGACAAACGGCAGATCCAGCCGTTCGGCGAGTACCTCCCGCTGCGCTCGCTGGTGGGGGCGATCAACGAGAACTGGACGTCGATGGTCAGCCGGGACTTCAGCCGGGGCGGCGAACCGGGCGTCTTCACCATGAACGGTGCCGGTGTCGGCCTGGTCACCTGCTACGAGGCCGCCTTCGACTGGGCGGTGCGCGACACGGTCACCGCCGGCGCCCAGCTGATCTCGGTGCCCAGCAACAACGCCACCTTCGGCCGCAGCGAGATGACCTACCAGCAGCTCGCCATGTCCCGGGTCCGCGCCGTGGAGCACAGCCGCGCCGTCACCGTGCCGGTGACCAGCGGGGTCAGCGCGATCATCATGCCCGACGGGGAGATCACGCGGAAGACCGGCATGTTCGTCGCCGACTCGCTGGTCCAGGAGGTGCCGCTGCGCACCTCCCGGACTCCCGCAACCCGCCTCGGCATCCTCCCGGAGATCGCCCTCGTCCTGGTCGCCGCGGGCGGACTGGGCTGGGCGGTCGCCGCCGGGGTGCGCGGGCGACGCGCCGGTGACGTGCGGTAGTACGCCCGCCGCACGCCCCCTGAAGCGCCGGAAAGGGCCCTGACCGGCCGGTTAGGGTCGGGGCATGGCTACTCCTGACTTCATCCGCACCCTGCGCGCCTCCGCCGGTCATCAGCTGCTCTGGCTCCCCGGGGTCACCGCGCTCGTCTTCGACGACGAGGGCAGAATCCTGCTGAACCGCCGGACCGACACCCGCAAGTGGTCGGTGATCGGCGGCATCCCCGATCCCGGGGAGCAGCCCGCGGCCTGCGCCGTGCGGGAGGTCGAGGAGGAGACCGCGGTGCGCTGCGCCGTCGAACGGGTCGTCCTGGTCCAGGCGCTGGAACCGGTGACGTACGAGAACGGCGACGTCTGCCAGTACATGGACATCACCTTCCGCTGCCGTGCCCTCGGCGGTGAGGCGCGGGTCAACGACGACGAATCGCTGGACGTCGGCTGGTTCGCCGTGGACGCGCTGCCGGAGCTCAACGAGTTCGCGCACTTTCGGATCAAGCAAGCCATGTCCGACGCACCCACATGGTTCGACCCCACTGGACTTGGCTGAACTGTAGGGCCTGACCACATGGGGTGGCGTACGGGTGCTGCCTAGGGTCGAGACATGACCGCGTCCCGTGCCCTCCCGGCCCTCCACGCCACCCCGCTCGACCTCGCCGGCCGTACCGCCCTCGTCACCGGCGCCGCCGGCGGCATCGGCCGCGCCTGCGCGCTGCGGCTCGCGGCCGCCGGGGCCGAGGTCAGAGCCGTCGACCGGGACGCCGCCGGCCTGGAGACACTCGTCGACGCGGCCTCGGACCTCGAGGGCGCGGTCGAGCCGCACGTCCTCGACCTCACCGACCTGGACGCCGCCGAGCTCGCCGCCGCCGGCACCGACGTGCTGGTCAACAACGCAGGGCTGCAGCTGGTCCGCCCCATCGAGGAGTTCCCGCCCGACGTCTTCCACACGGTGCTCACCGTGATGCTGGAGGCACCCTTCCGGCTCATCCGGGGCGCCCTGCCCCACATGTACGGCCAGGGATGGGGCCGCATCGTCAATGTGTCCTCGGTCCACGGTCTGCGCGCCTCGGCCTATAAATCCGCCTATGTGGCCGCCAAACACGGTCTGGAGGGACTGTCCAAGACCACCGCCCTCGAAGGCGCGTCCCATGGCGTCACCTCCAACTGTGTGAATCCCGCCTATGTGCGCACCCCACTGGTCGAGAAGCAGATCACCGACCAGGCCCGGGCCCACGGCCTTCCCGAGGAGCGTGTCCTGTCCGAGGTGATGCTGCGGGACAGCGCCGTCCGGCGGCTCATCGAACCGGAGGAGGTCGCCGAGGCGGTGGCCTACCTGTGCGGCCCGCACGCGTCCTTCGTGACCGGCACCTCACTGGTCCTGGACGGCGGCTGGACCGCGCACTGAGGCATCGGCCGTCGGCGGCCGGCTGTCGGCCGGGAGGGTTTTCCACAGGCCTGACGGGACGGCCGAGGGATGAGGAATCCTGTGAGCATGTCCCGCGATCACGCGCAGTCCGCCGAGCGTCCCGCCCCCGCTGCCGGAGCGCCGGACCGGGCGCACCCCGCCGCCGGCCCCGTGCCCGGCGGCGCACCCGGCCCCGCCTCCGGCAGCGCCGAGACGCCCTTCCTGGAGCTGCTGGCCCGAGGCGCCTCCGCCGAGGCGTACGAGCAGCCGGTGCTGCTCGCCCGCGCCGAGGGACTGCCCGCCGGACGGATCGCCGCCCTCCAGCAGGCCAAGGCGCTCGCCCTGCGGGTGCGCGCGGAGCTGGAGGGGCGCCGCCGCCGGGAGGCCGAGCTGTCCGCCCTCTTCGAGACCGCCCACGACCTCGCCGGACTGCGCGACCTGGACGCCGTGCTCCGGGCGATCGTGCAGCGCGCCCGCTCCCTGCTCGGCACCGACGTCGCCTACCTCAGCCTGAACGACCCGGTCAGGGGCGACACCTACATGCGGGTCACCGAGGGCTCGGTCGCCGCCCGCTTCCAGCAGCTGCGCCTCGGCATGGGGGAGGGGCTCGGCGGCCTCGTCGCCCAGACCGCCCGCCCCTACGTCACCGACGACTACTTCCGCGACGACCGCTTCCAGCACACCCACAGCATCGACACCGGCGTGCGGGACGAGGGACTCGTCGCCATCCTCGGCGTGCCCCTGATGCTGGGGCACCACGTCATCGGCGTCCTGTTCGCCGCGGACCGGCGGGCCCGGGTCTTCGAACGGGAGCAGATCGCCCTGCTCGGTTCCTTCGCCGCCCTCGCCGCGGCCGCCATCGACACCGCCAACCTGCTCGCCGAGACCCGCACGGCCCTCGCCGGACTGGAACGCGCCAACGAGATCATCAAGGACCGCAGCGCGGTCATCGAGCGCGCCTCGGACGTCCACGACCGGCTGGCCGAACTGGTCCTGCGCGGCGGCGGGGTGCACGACGTGGCCGCCGCCGTCTCCCAGGTCCTGGACGGCACGGTCGAGTTCACCGAGGCCGCCGCGGCACCCGGCCGGGCCCTGGAGTCCTCACGGGCGGAGGGTCATGCGGTACGGCACCGGGACGACTGGATCGCCGCGGTGGCCGCCGGCGACGAACTCCTCGGCGCGCTGGTCCTGCGCGGCCACCCCGGCCTCGATCCCGTCGACCAGCGCACGCTGGAACGCGCGGCCATGGTCACCTCACTGCTGCTGCTCGCCCGCCGCTCCGCCGCCGAGGCCGAACAGCGCGTCCGCGGCGAGCTGCTCGACGACCTGCTCGACGCCCGCGACCGGGACCCGCGCCTGCTGCGCGAGCGCGCGGCCCGGCTGCACGCCGACCTCGACGCCACCCACACCGTGCTCGCCGCCCGCCTGGAGGGCCCCGCCGACGCCGACGAGGAGGCGGACGCCCGCAGACGGCTGTGGGCCGCGGCCTCCCACCTCGCGGCCACCCGGCAGGGCCTCGCCGTCGCACGCGACGGCGGCACCGTCCTGCTGCTGCCCCTCGCCCCCGGCGACACCGCCACGGAGCTGGCCCGCCGCACCGCCCGCCACCTGGGCACGGCCGTCCGCGAACCGGTCACCGTCGGCGCGTCCGCCCCGGTCGAACACCTCACCGTCCGCCCCGACGCCGTGGCGGCGGCCTACGCGGAGGCCCGCCGCTGCCTCGACGCCCTGCGCCTCCTCGGCCGCGCAGGTGACGGCTCCGCCGCCGAGGACTTCGGCTTCCTGGGGCTGCTGCTGGCCGGTGAGCGGGACATCACCGGCTTCGTGACCCGCACCATCGGCCAGGTCGTGGCGTACGACGGACGACGCGGTACCGAGCTGCTGCGCACCCTCGACGCCTACTTCGCCTGCGGCATGAGCCCCGCCCGCACCAAGGACGAACTGCACGTCCACGTCAACACGGTCGCCCAGCGGCTGGAACGCGTCGGCCGCCTCCTCGGCGACGACTGGCAGAGCCCGGCGCGGGCCCTGGAGATCCAGCTCGCCCTGCGCCTGCACCGCCTGTCCGGAGGCACACCGACTCCCGTACGGCACTGACCCCCGTACACGCACCGTGTACGGGGGTCAGTGCCGTACGGGGATCAGACGGTGCGCGCGTCCCGCACCGCCTCGACCGGTTCGCCCGCGCCACCCGACGGGTCCGCGTCCGCCAGGTCCCGGTGCCGGGTCTCCTCGGCGGCCGCCACGGCGACGATCGTCAGCAGGCTCGCCGCGATGACGTAGAGCGAGATCGGCGTGGAGCTGCCGTGGTCCGAGAGCAGCGCCGTGGCGATGAGCGGCGCCGGCGCGCCCGCGGCCACGGAGGCGAACTGGGCGCCGATGGAGGCACCGGAGTAGCGCATCCGGGTCGCGAACATCTCGGAGAAGAAGGCGGCCTGCGGCGCGTACATCGCCCCGTGCAGCACCAGCCCCACGGTCACCGCCAGCAGCAGGCTGCCGAAACCGCCGGTGTCGATCAGCGCGAAGAACGGGAACATCCACAACCCCACCCCGGCCGCGCCGATCAGGTACACCGGACGCCGCCCGAGCCGGTCCGACAGCGCGCCCCAGGCCGGGATGACGGCGAAGTGGACCGCCGAGGCGACGAGCACCGCGTTGAGCGCGGTCTGCTTCGACACCCCGGCGGACGTGGTCGCGTACACGAGGATGAACGCGGTGATCACGTAGTAACTGATGTTCTCCGCCATCTGCGCCCCCATCGCCACCAGCACGTCACGCCAGTGGTGCCGCAGGACCGCCACGACCGGCATCCGCTCCGTGCCGGCGTCCGCCTCACGGGCCTCGGCCCGCTCCAGCGCCCGCTTGAACACCGGCGACTCGTCGACGGAGAGACGGATCCACAGACCGACGATCACCAGCACCCCGGACAGCAGGAACGGGACCCGCCAGCCCCAGGCCCCGAACGCGGAGTCCGACAGCACGGCGGTCAGCAGCGCCAGCACACCGGTCGCCAGCAACTGCCCCGCCGGCGCACCGGTCTGCGGCCACGAGGCCCAGAACCCGCGCCGCCGCGCGTCCCCGTGCTCGGACACCAGCAGCACGGCACCGCCCCACTCACCACCGAGCGCGAACCCCTGGACCAGCCGCAGCACGGTGAGCAGCACGGGCGCGGCACTGCCGACGGTCGCGTGCGTGGGCAGCAACCCGATCGCGAACGTCGCCCCGCCCATCATCAGCAGGCTCAGCACCAGCAGCTTCTTGCGCCCGAGCCGGTCCCCGTAGTGCCCGAAGACCAGCGCGCCGAGCGGCCGCGCGGCGAACCCGACGGCGTACGTCAGGAACGACAGCAGCGTGCCGACCAGCGGATCGGAGTCCGGGAAGAACAACTCGTTGAAGACGAGCGCGGCGGCGGAGCCGTAGAGGAAGAAGTCGTACCACTCGATGGTGGTGCCGATGAGGGACGCGGCGACGATGCGCTTGAGGTTGTTCGGGGCTGGTGGAGCGGTTGCGGGCGACGACATCGGCACCACTTCCTGGGGTGTGACGGGGACGTTTGCGTGTCGCCACACCGTAGGAATCCGCAGGTCAGGCGCACATGTGGCGGGGCAACATAGTTCGAGGGTCAGCTATGCGTGCGGCCACCATGCCGGCTCGCGGAAAGGCGGTTCACGTGATCGATGGTGGTCAAAACGAGTGCCGTCCGGGACGCGTAGTTCAGGGTGATTTGACGATGCCGTGCTGACTACGCTCCGTTGCACTCGGGCATCTGGATTGATCGCCTCAGAGTCGTTGCATGGCAGGCGACCGGACTGAGAGACCGAGTCCGGCCTTGCCGCTCAGCCGCCGTCGGCACTGGCAAAGGCGCTGTGCTTGGGCGCGGTGCACGTTGGTCCCAGGAGGTACTTCGTTTGCTGGCGGTGCGTCATGAGCAGCATCGGGCCCACAGAAAAGGGACTGCTGCAGGGTTGGGTGACAGCGGGGTTCATGCAGCCAGGGCTGCGGCTGGGGTCATGATGGTCCCGTACTCGACGGGGGTCGATCGGGCCAGGCGTCTCTGACGTCAGCCTCGGTGGTAGGTGCGCTCGATCCAGGTCACGATCACGATCCGCAGCTCCTGACGGGTGGCCCAGGTGCGGCGGTCGAGGACTGCCTTCTGCAGCAGCGAGAAGAAGCTCTCCATGGCCGGGATGTCGCCAGCCGCACCGACCGGCCCATGGAGCCGGCCAGGTCGTGACCTGAGAGAACGGACACGAACTTCCGGCCCTCTCCAGCAGGAAAAGCGTGTCCAGCTCGACGCTGTGCGGACGGTCACGATTTGATCGTTGACAACGCCGCAACTGCCCCAGCCTTCCGCTGCTCCGTCGGCAACGGCACCCACGTCTGGGTCACGTTCTAGTACTCCAGTGTGACTTCGCGATCTTGTCGCGGACCCGGCTGGGAACGGGTGCGGCCACCGCGTGATCATCAAGAGTTGTGTGGACTCATGACGATCGTGCGGTGGCCGCAGGTCACAGATAGACGGCGCCCGATGCCGGGCGATGTTCGAGCAGGCCATGGACCGGATCGCAGGACGGTTCAACCGGGTTGAACCACGCAGGACGGCCCGTGCCTATCTGCTCGGGCTGCTGTCGCGCGCCGAGCGGAAGAACTGCCGGCAGCTGGCTGTGCAGGCAGGCCATGCGCGGCCGGGGCCGATATAGCGGCTGCTGCGCTGCGCCCGCTGGGACGCCGATGCGGTCCGTGACGACATCCGGGCCTACGCCGTCGAACACCTCGGCGCCGAGGGCGCGGGGCTGATCGTGGACGAGATCGGCTTCGTGGAGAAGGGCCGCGCCTCGGCGGGCGTCCAGCGCCAGTACACCGGTACCGCCGGGCGCATCGAGAACTCCCAGGCCGACGTCTTCCTCGCCTGTGCCACCAGCCGGGGGGTGGTCCCTGGTCGACCGCCGTCTCTACCTGCCCGGGCAGTCCTGGTGCACCGATCCCGAACGCCGCCGGGCGGCCGGGATACCCGACGAGGTCCGGTTCGCGACCAAGCCCCGCCTGGCCCGGGAGATGATCGCCGCCGCGCTGGACTCCGGGGTGTCGGCACCATGGGTGACCGGTGACGAAGCCTACGGCCAGGACCCGCGACTGCGTGCCGCCCTGGAGGCACGCGGCACCGGCCGTGCCCGCGGGCAGACTGCTGCACTGGTCCCACTGGCGCAGACGCCACCAGGCAACAGCCCGCCGCAGCGCAGGTGGTCGGGGAATGAGGCACGATTCGTCCGAGGACAGTGGGATCAACCCGTGGCGGCCCGCTCGATCAGGTCCGCGGCCGTGTGCAGTCCGTCACGCGCCCGGATCGTCTCACCGGTCTCGGTCAGGGTGCGTCGCAGGGCCGTGTCGCCGAGCAGGCGGTCGATCGCGCCGTGGAGCTGGGCGTCGGTGAAGCGGTACGGGTCGAGCCGGACGCCGTAACCCAGTTCGGCCATGCGCTGGGCGTTGTCGTGCTGGTCCCAGAAGAGCGGCAGCAGGATCATGGGCTTGCCGAAGTGGAGGGCCTCGGTGGTCGTGTTGTTGCCGCCGTGCGTGATGACGAGGTCGACGAGCGGGAGGATCCGGGGCTGCGGCAGGAACTCCTCGCCCCACATGTTCGGCGGCAGCTCGATCTCCTCGTGCAGCGGGCCTTTGGAAACGATGTAGCGGTGCGGGGTGCGGGCGAGCGAGGCGATGACCCCGCGCATGAGGTCCACGTCGGCCGAGCCGAGCGATCCGAGACTGAAATAGATCAGCGCGCCGCCGCCGTCGGCCAGACCGGGCGGCAGCGTGAACTCCTCCCGCGTCTCGCGGACCGACGAGTCCAGCCGGTGCCAGGTGGGGCCCAGCGGGCGGGCGTCCGTGTAGTCGGCCGCCTCGGGATAGACGTACAGGTTCAGGTCGCCCTCATGGATGAACTCCAGGTCGGGCAGCGGACGCGCGCCCTGCTCGGTCACCCAGGCACTGAAGTCGCTCCACAGGCCCCGGTGCGTGCGGTCGTACGCGGCGCGGAACGCGTCCCACTCGCTCCGGTCCCCGGCCGGGTGCCCGGAGAACGGCGGCGGAACGCGCTCGCCCTTCATCTCCAGCGGGTTGCACGAGACGATCCGCACGAAAGGAACACCCGCCGTGGTCAACGCCGGGAAGCACACGACGTTGTCCTCGACGATCACATCCGGCCGGACCTGGTCGATGATCTCCTTCAGCCGCGGTTCGCAGTACCGGGCGCCGGAGATCAGCTCCTCCCACACCGGCTTGATCCAGGTGCCCAACTGCTCGATGGTCGGCTTCCGGAACTCGGGTGCGGTGTCGCGTATGAAGTCTTTCCAGAACTGGCCCGCTTCCTGGGGCTGTTCGGGCGGCGGGGCCAGATCGACCAGTTCCTCCTCGAAACCGAACGGCGTGAGACGGCCCTTCCAGGACGCTTCCGCGGCGAACACCACACGGTGCCCCCGGCGGCGCAGGACGTCCCCGATGCCCACGCAGTTGTTCGTCGGCCCATACGCGCTCTCCGGTGCGAAGAGGACGGTCAGGGGCCGTGCCGGTCCTCCCGTAGGCGACAAGCCCAACTCCTTTGATCATGACGGGTGTTCCGAAGTCTCGCACCGAATCCGGATGCCGGGCAAGACCACCGGAACCGTCGTCCTCGGACCGCCGCTCGTGGTCGCGGGCCGGCCGGTGTGAGCGCAACTGCCAGGTGGTCGGGCCGGTCCCACGGTGAGGTGCTCGCCGTGCGGGCGAGTCCCGTTCCGCGCGGCCTCCCGCCGAGGCCACGCATGGAGCGGTGGGCTTCGGCCCATGCGTCATTCCGCTCGGACAGGAACGCAGCTCGCGTTACGGTGAGTGACGATCATCGATGCCCGCCGTCAGGGCCGCAGCCGACCGTACCGGGGACGTCCTTGTTCCCCGGTCGGCACGAGCTCCTCCGGTGCTGGTTCGGTGCTGACCTCGGTGGGGCAGCGGCGGGAAAACAGCAGGTCGTAGTTTTGATCGGATGAGTTGTCGTACCACTAGATGGTGGTGCCGATGAGGGACGCGGCGACGATGCGCTTGAGGTTGTCCGGTGCTGGTGGAGCGGTTGCGGGCGACGACATCGGCACCACTTACTGGGGTGTGACGGAGACGTTCGCGTGTCGCCGCACCGTAGGAATCCGCAGGTCAGGCGCACATGTGGCGGGACACCATAGTCCGAGGGCCGGCTATGCGTGCGGCCACCATGCCGGCTCATGCAAAGACGTCTCAGGGGAGCGAGTCAGTGCACGCGGTCTCCGCACTCCGCCGGAAACAACAGGGCGCCTGGCGGCAGTTCGCCCGGATCCCGGGCGATCACCCGCAGGCACGCTTCGCGAGAGCCCTCCTCGGGCGGGTATGCGAGGGTGAGTTCGCTCAGCACGGTAATGGTGCCGGCGAGATGCATTTCCGCCGCATGCGCGCCGTCGGGGAGACGGCCGGCCAAGATGCCGAAGGCCGCCGTGTCACTGCCGTGGGCCACGCACTCGCGGATCTCGAAGCGCCAGTGCGCGGCCGCGTCGGCCAGCAATGACTTGCCCCTCCTGCCCAGCCCGACAAGGAATTCGGTGCGGGCTCGCAGATGGTGGGCGATGGCACGGCAGACGGGGACCGCGGTGCCGTCAGCAGCCACCACCCGCGTGTACCCGGCATGCGGACAGCACGACAGGGCCTCGTCAAGCAGCCCCAACGCGGTGTCCCTTGCCGCCGCATGGCCCTGCTGGGCGATGTCCAGCAGCAGTGGAGCCGCAACCGCAGCCGCTGGGAACACAGCGGCACTGTGACCATGGACGATCCCACCGCCGCCGAGGCGCGAGCCGGCCTCCGCCGCCTGTACCGGGTTCGCTGCCTTGGCCAGGTCATGCAGACCGCGGGCGGCACGATCCGGTTCGTACCAATGGGGATGGCCCGGTATGGAAGCCCAGTCCACCGCGTCGATCCCATGCAGCACAGCAGCATCCTCGCACGCGGCCGTTACCCACCGTGCAGGCTCCAACGAGGCTGGAAGGTTGTTCTGCCGGAATTTCCATGCGCTGTTCCGTGACCCCACAAGGCTGACGGTCATGTTGCGTCAGGGCCGGTGCCGATGGCACCGGCCGAGCGAAGTGAACGCCCGAGATCTCCGGTGAGGATGCGCGGGTGTCGCCGCCACCACCACAGGTCGGGGCCGGGCAGCCGGTGGAACTGGTCGAGTGCATGGCCGTCGTCGTCGACGGTCGCGGCTCTGTACCGGTCGTCCAGAGCTTTGATCTGTGGGGTCCAAAGCTGGACGACGTGTTCGTCCAGCAGGAGCCACGCCTCGTGCAGCCAGTCTCGGCAGGAGAGGTCATTGGTGTACTCGTGGATGTCGTCGCCGTAACCGCGCTCGACGGCGCTCACCAGGGCGGCCCACGCGTTCACCCTTTCCGCGACCGTGAATGCCGTCCGCCAGCCGCGCCGGCGCAACAGCTCCCCCACCTCGGTCTCCGTGGCCACGGGCGGAGGATCTCATACGGAAGCCGTCCGGACGATCGAGATACGTTCCGCCAGAGGCTGCGGGCCCTGAAGCGTGATCAAGGCGAGACGATCTTGCCGTGGCTGGTGTGATCACGGCGTCGGGACCTTCCTGGACGGCCCCGTTCACCGGGCTGGGACCACGACAGTTCACGAAGCCGGTGGCCGCGTACGGGCGGACGAACCTCACCTGCGGCAGCCGGCCCCGTTGTCCGGGGTCTCCAAGTCCGCCGCGGACCGGATCGTCGCCGGCCTCACGCCCGGCTGCGAGCACCGGGCGAACGCGCCTTCGCCCGCCTCGGGCAAGGGCGGACCCTCCGCAGGGCCCGGTGCGGCACCGACCGCATCGGTCGCACGGTCACCGCCGTTCACGCCATCGAGATCGCCCGACGCTCGGGACGAGAAGCGTTCACTCGCGCCTGCCGTGCTCCTTGAGCCACCGCAGCAACGCCGCGAACTGCGGGGACATGTCCGAGTCCGACTGGACGAGAACGGACGAGTGGCCGCCCTCCTCGACCGTGATCGAGTAGCTCATGGCATCCGGCGCGCGCCTGTGGGGCTCCCGGTCTCCCGCGGCCGTCGCAGCCGCCGGGACGGCCGCGGCCACCAGCCGGGACAACTCGGCCGCAGCGCTCTCGGGCAGCGCGTCGGTGTCCACCGTGTTCGGCGGGAGGCCGGCGACGACCGGCGCCGCCAGCCCGCCGCGCGTTGCCAGCGTTACCCTCATGACACCTCTCAGCCGTCCACCGCTCCCGCAGGGGTACCCGACGTCAACGGCCGGCCGCCACGCGCCCCTTGAGCGCGGCCACGTCCCGGCTCAACTCCTGCACCTGGCTCGTCAGCGCCCTGACCGTCGCGAGGGCGTCCCCGTTCTGGCCGGCTGTGAGATTGCGTGCCCGCGCGAGCCCGGCCGACACCCCGGTGATCGAGATACCGACCTGCTGCCACGCCCCCAGCACGGCCATCTGTTCGGCGCCACCGGTCTCGTACAGCTCCCCGGCCTTCCGGTACGTGGTGTCCGCGAACTCCTGGAAGCGCGTCTCGCTGGTGGACGCCTTGAGGGCTTCGTACCAGATGAGTCCGGGGGCCTCCCACGAGTAGCCGCCGATGGTCGCCGCCGTCAGGTAGAACGCCTTGTTCGGGATGCCGGAGTTGTAGTGCACGCCGCCCCAGTCCCCCTCGTAGGTGTCCGGCATGTTGAGGTACTTGGACATGTGGTCCGGCTGCGGGTCCTTGCCGAACAGTTCGGTGTTCCACGCGTGGCCGGGAGCCTTCATCGACCGCAGCGCGTCGGCCTCGATCCGGGGCGTGAAGACCTCACGGCCGATCAGCCAGTCGGCCTGCTCCGCGGTCTGACCCAGCGTCCACTGATCGACCATCGCCCCGAACACGTCCGACACGGACTCGTTCAGGGCTCCGGACTGGTTGTGGTACTCGAGCCCCGCGGTGTGCTCGGTCACCCCGTGCCCCATTTCATGGGCGATCACGGAGATCGAGCCCGTGAGGTCGGAGAAGATGCGACCGTCGCCGTCACCGAACACCATCTGGCGTCCGTTCCAGAAGGCGTTGGCGAACTCGTAGTCGTAGTGGACGTATCCGTCCAGGCGCATCCCGTGACCGTCGATCGAGTTCCGGGCGAACACCCGCTGGAAGAAGTCCCGGGTCTGGCCGAGCTTGTCGAACGCCCGGTTGACGGAAGCGTCGGCCGACTCCGGTCCGTCCTCGGACCGGACCATGACCGCGAAGGGCAAGGACGTGGTGTTCCGGCAGTCGTAGATCGTCCTGCGCGCGTTGCCGGGAGTGGCGGCACCCGGGAAGGCTGCCCGGACCGCTCGCTCGCCCCGCAGGTGGGCCGTGGTGAGCAGGGTGTTCAGGGCGGCCTGGCGGACCTCGCCGTCGTCGCTCTTCAGCAGCCTTTCGAGCAGATACGGAGGGGTTATGCACTGGTGTCGAAGTTCGCTGGTCATCGAGGTACTCCGTGATGCGGAGGGTATGTTCCTCGCCATGAGGGCGCACGGCTCCGCACGCGGTCCGCCCGCGCCGGACGGGCGCGTTCGTCGGGGAACGGCCGGGCCCTGCGCCGCTGGGCCCGGCAACCGTTTCGCCCGTCGCGGCGTCATGGTGTGATATGCCTTATATGTCCATAGTTGCACGTTCCGGGTGCGGCGTCACATCGCGTTTGCCGGTGTGGAGCGGCCTCACGGTTGCGTCTTCACACAACACGCCCCGGCGGTGAATTCGCTTTCCTCGTACGTTTTCAGATCGGCCGTCAGTTCCCGCCTCCGCTCGGCCGCCCCCGCTGTCGGTGCCACAGGGTCGGGTGGAACGCCGAGCGCCCGATGCCGGTGGGCCGCTCGATCCGCTCGCGATACGGCGCCCAGGCCTCGCGCGTCCGGTCGGCATGGTCCCTGCGTGCGGCTGGGCGGAACCGGGCGATACCGCGGGGGTGAGAGGTCACCGGCCCCTGCGGCTTCACTGGATTCAATCCGAATAGGAATTTTGCACCCTTTCGGGAGGTGTGAAAAAATTGAGGTAGTTCCTGGCGGGCCCGGCTGCCTTCACCGAAGGCAGGGCTCCGATCGGAGGTGGGGAACATGGCGGCCGCCGATCCGAAAGCCACCCATGGAATGCTGGTCGTGGGGGAGGAGACGGCGTACCTCTCCCACCTGCCGATGTTCATGCGCCCTCACGACTTCCAGGTCCTGCTCGAGGCCGCCTTCACCAACGACGCGGGCGATGCCCAGCAGGTGTACGCCGACGACCGGCGGACGACCGGGACGGCCGTCTACACCCTGAAACCCGAACGCTTCGTCCTGACCGAACTCGTCGGCGAGGACGGGCAGCCCGTGCGCACCTCGTTCACCGGCACCCTGTTCCGCGGTCACTTCGAACGCGACGGAACCGAACTCCTGGACCGGGTGACGGTCGAGGTACGGCACGTCGTCCACTTCCGGCGTTTCGACCACCACGCCGTCCGCCCCACGGAGCTGACCTACCTGGCCTTCGGCAAGGGGGACGAGCGGTTCCTCGCTCACCTCGTCACCCTGCCCCCGGACTTCGACCACGTCGTCGCGATGCGGCAGGCCCCCGGTGCCCCCGGTACCGAGCTCACCGACGACGTGCTGCGCAACGGGCCGGCCCTCACGATCACCGGGAGGCCCGACGGTCCGGGCGACAGACTGCGGGAGGGAGACCAGGTCGCCGTGGGCCTCGTCGGCGACGGGTCGGCCGGAACCGGCCTGCGGCTCGTCACGGGACGGGAGTTCTACCTCGAGGAAGGCGAGCTGGCGGAAGGAGGGCACGCACATTGAAACCGGCGTCACGGTTCGCCCCCGACGGAGCGGACCTCCGGCCCGCAGGCGCGCCCGCTCCCTCGGACGGCGACGCGGTGCCGCGTACTCACCGCCTTGGTGGAGGCCGGTGACGGGCTCACACGGCCGGCCCCCTCCGCCTGACGTCCCTCACGAGGCCGGCGGCTGGGGGTCCCGGACCGGTTGGACGTCCGTGTTGTTCGGCCCGCCCACCGAGCTCAGGACGCTTTGCGCCTGGTTGTCGACGAACTTGGTGAACAGCTGCTGGGCGTAGCCGAAGATGATGGCCCAGGCGATGATCTGCGCCGACGAGTCGAGGGCCTGCAGGCCCGGGACGAACTCCCCGCGGATGAGGAGCAGCCCCAGCACCGCGGTCAGCGCGCCCGTCGGGAGCTTGAGCAGGGCCAGCGCGACCGGCACGTTGTACGGGGTGGACGTGCCCTTGATCCGTCGCAGGGACGCGGCGGCCGCCACCGCGGCGGCGATGACGCCGACGAACTCCACGACCGCGTAGTCCCAGGAAGAGGCGACCTGCGCCTGCAACGCGTCGAGGTCGCCTTCCCGGCTCCGCTCGGAGGTGTCGCTCCCGGTGGGGCAGACCACCCCCACACCCTCCGGGCTGAAACACAGCGGCACCGTGTCCGGGGCCAGCACCCCGAAGACGCCCACCAGGGCGGCGATCACGGTCAGAGCGATCGCCACTCCGTAGACCACATAGGTGAAGCTGCGCACCCGCAGCCGCTCCCTCAGATGGGCCAGACGGGCCACGGCCACGCTGTCGACGACGACCTCGCGCTGCGCCGGCTCCAGAGGCGTCCCGCCGCGGACCGACAGGGCGATCTCCTCGACCCGCGCCCTCCTCGCGTCGTCGACCGGGAGGTGCTCCCGGACGAAGGCCACCAGGCCCGGCATCATCGACGTGATCTCGTCCGTCGACGACAGCCGCAGCAGAAGGTTGTGGGCCGCGTCGAAGTGGGTCTGCGCGACGGCCAGGTGAGCCGCGGGCAGCCGCCGGCGATGGTCGTGGCAGAGCGTGTCCCGTGCCGCCTTCAGCTCTTCGTGGGCCCGGTCGGCCAGAGCCTGCTCCTCCCGGGGTACCTGCCCCCGCTCGGCCTTGGCCAGAAGCTGCGCCTCGACTTCGCCGATCCGCGAGTTCAGGCTCTCCCGGAGTTCCCACAAGCCCTTCTCGGGCGTGCCCGTCCACCGGCCGCGGCGCGACCTCTTCGGTCCCGCGCCCGTCACCGGTCGTACGCCGTCGTCGCCGCGGTCCGTGGCTCCTGGCCCGGAGCGCCGGGCGTCGCTCGCCATGGAGCGCCTCCTCCCGTCGTCGGCGTACGGCACCCGCGGAAGGGCACCTTCGACCGGCGGTGCCCGTCCGCCTGCCCGCTCGGTGGCCGGGGCCTTCGCCGTCGTTCACGCCGGACGACGGTTCACCGTCCTCGTCACCCGCCATGTCGGCGTTTCACGGAAAGGCGCCGTCGGGCATGTCGTTCACACGGTGAGGGGAGCGCCGGTCGAGCGGGCCGCCTCGGTGTGGGCGAGATGCCCGACGGCGTCGTGCACCCGCCCACGGGCGTCGACGACGGCGAGGCCCGTCGGCCCTCTCCGCCCCGTCCCGCGTGTCCGGCGGCGCACACCGCCTCCCGGCAGCCTCGCGGACCATCTCGTCGTCCACCGCGCGGGCCCCGGGAGAACCGGGGAGCACGGCCGTCGGCGCCGCTGGGGTGGAGGGCGGCGGCCTCCCACCGGTCGTCGTGGACGGGGGAGCCCGAATTCCCGGGCTCGGTGTCGGTGCGGTGGTGGAGGGAGCCGTCCCGGCGCACCAGCGGCGCGTCGTCGCGCACCGCGACCTCCTTCAGCCACCCCGTCGGACGGCCGGGCCTCGACCCGGAATCCCGGACACGGGCCGTGCGGCCCGGGCCGGGGCGGTCGGGCTTCCCTCCAGCCCTGGACGGCAGTCACCCCGTCCTAGAACGAGGCGGAACGACTCCTCGGCTGTGTCGCCCAGGTGCGGCCGTGACCGCGCACGGTCGTCGCGGAGGGCCCGCCCCGGATCGGGGAGCGGATCAGACGGATGTGCCCCTGTCACGGCCAGTTGCCGCGCGCCCAGTGCAACAGGTTCGTCAGCGCGGCACCGCCGGCGGCGACGTTCTGCCGCGGTTCACCGAAATTGTCCTCGCCCCCGGAATGGGTACCGACGACATAGGGTGACCCGCTGAACCATGCGTACACCGGCGCGCCGCTCTGGCCACCCTCCGTGTCGGCCCGGTATTCCAGTTCGACTCCGGCACCGTCGTTGTCGTCGTCGATGATCGGGTAGTTCGGGTGCATCCAGGGCCGGTTGCCGGAGTCCTTGTCCCACGGATAACCCGGCAGCGTCCAGATGGGCTGATCCTGCCAGGAACTGCTGTACGTGCGGAAGCCGAACCAGCCCAGGTTGTTGCCGAGCGGAACGGCGAGACGCATGACCGCCATGTCGTCACCCTGGGAGTGATTGCTGTATCCCCGTGCGTCGGTCACCCACGAGGCGGCCCACGTGCCGTGGACCGAAGCGCCGTCGTAGTAGGCCGGCACGAACAACGCCTTCCAGTTCGACGAACCCCACGGCACTACGTGACTGGCCGTCATGATCGTGCGGGAACCGAGGAGCGAGGCCGTGCCCCACCAGGTCCAGTTGGGGGTGCCGGCGTTCTGCCAGACGAAGATGCGGCCCACCAGACTGAACGGGTAGGTGTTGGGGTAGTACGGCAGCCGATTGTCACCGTCGATCACCCATTCCGGACGCACCCGCATCCCGTTGCGGCGCACCAGCCGAGGCGGCTCGGCACGGGGAGCCAGGGTCGGCATCGCGGACACGGCGGTCCAGTCCGGAATGTACGCCGAATTGTCGCTCCCCGCGCTGTCGTCGGCTGCCCGGATGCCGGCGACTTCCGACTCGATGGCCTCAGGCGTGACCGGCTCCACCGCACCCACGACGATACCGAGGGTGGTGTCCGGATCGCTGACGACCAGGCGCCCGTCCTCGCCGGTGGTGACCGCGGCGGCAGGATCCCCGTGCTGGGCGGCCGACCCCAGACGGTCGAAGACGAGGTAGTTGCGCGGATCGTTGAGTTCCGCGGGTGCTTCTCCCTGTTGGGGGCGGGATCGCGTGACAATGTGATCCAATGAGTCAGGTTGGTCGTTCGACATGCTTCTCTCCTTCAATCCGGATCGGGGACTCGCACTCTGACGCCGGACCTGATCGACGGTGACCGCTGGGTGATCACGAGGGCTGCGATTTCGCACAGATCCGCAAGGGCATCACTTGTGCAGCGGATCGCGCGCCCGGCATTCCAGTGTGTTGTCGGACTCCGGTTTCCCGCACTTCATCGGGTACGGACGAGTGAACCGTTTCGGGTGTGAACGAGACTCCAATATCGATCTTTCATGAGGGTTCGCCGACGGAGTCGGCGGGCCCTTTCGCTTTCCGGGGCCGATGCCGGGCGGGCCGATGGCCCGGCTGTCGCTTCCGGCCCGCGAAGCGAGGTAGAAATTGGTCATGGAAGGAGAGCGGTCACTCCGCCCGAACCGGCGGTCGCGAGACCGCTTCGACCAACTCGGAACCGGCGGCTCGCGTAGCGGACCGAGGCCGGGGCCGCGCTCACTGCTGAACCCGCGCACCACGGCGGGGCAGGCGTTCCTGCTCCAGATCGTCACCGTGCTGCTGCTGGTCGGAGCCGCGGTGGTGGCCTTGGTGGTCCAGGCCGACGAGGACAGCGAGAGAGAAGCCGAGCACGTGTCGGTGACGGCGGCCGAATCCTTCGCGAACGCTCCGGGCACGGCCGAGGCGCTGGACGCCCCGGATCCGACGGCCGTCCTCCAGCCACGTGCCGAAGCGGCCCGGCAGCGGGCGGGCGTGGACTTCATCGTGGTCATGGACACCCGGGGTGTCCGTCTCACCTATCCCGATCCGGAGGAGATCGGCAAGAAGTTCGTCGGCACCCTCGAACCGGCGCTGGAAGGACGCACCGTCGTCGAGCGGGCCGGCGGACCGGCGCTGCCCGCCGGTGTAGGGGAGGCCGTGCAGGCCGTGGTCCCGGTGACCGGTGCCGACGGCTCCGTGGTCGGCCTGGTGTCCGCGGGGATCACGGTGGAGAACGTGGGCGACATGGTCGACCGGCAGCTGCCGATCATCATCGCCACCGGCGCGGCCGCCCTCGTGCTGTCCACCGCGGGGGCGGCACTGGTGTCGCGCCGGCTGTGGCGGCAGACGCGCGGCATGGGCCCGGAGGAGATGACCCGGATGTACGAACACCACGACGCGGTGCTGCACGCCGTGCGGGAGGGCGTACTGATCACCGGGGCGGAAGGGCGAGTACTGCTGGTCAACGACGAGGCCCGACGGCTGCTGGACCTCCCGGCGAACGCGGAGCGGCGCCGGGTGGCGGACCTGGGGCCGGACGAGGAGACGGCGCGGCTGCTGGCGTCGGACGAGCCGGTCACCGACGCGGTACGTCTGGTCGGGGACCGGCTGCTGGCGGTGAACAAACGGTCCACGGCCCCGTACGGGGGCCGGGCGGGCAGCGTGGTGACGCTGCGGGACACCACGGAGCTGGCGACGGTGACGGGGCGGGCGGAGGTGGCACGGGAGCGGCTGAAGCTGCTGTACGAGGCGGGGGTACGGATGGGCACCACGCTGGATGTGACGCGTACCGCCCAGGAACTGGCGGAGGTGTCCGTGCCGAGGTTCGCCGACGCCGTCACCGTGGAGCTGTGGGATTCCGTCCTGCGGGGCGAGGAGCCGCTCGGCGGGGGCACCGAGCTGCGGCGCACCGTCGTCCACGGCAGGGAGGGCGACTACGGCCTCGCTCCCGTCGGCGAGCCGGTCCGGCTCTCCTCCGCCGGCCCCGGCGTCGCCGCGGCGGCCGACTGCCGGGCGGTCCTGGAGACGGACCTGAGGACGTCCGGCGGCTGGTGGGCGCAGGACACCGAGGACGGGCGGCGGGTGCTGGAACGGGGAGTCCACTCCCTCGTCGTGGTGCCGATGCGGGCGCGGGAGGCGCTGCTGGGAGTGGCCCGCTTCTGGCGGGCGGACGCCTCCGCACCGTTCGAGGAGGAGGACAAGTCCTTCGCCGAGGAGCTGACCGCCCGCGCGGCGACCGCCATCGACAACGCCCGCCGTTACACCCGCGAGCACGCCATGGCCGTCACCCTGCAGCGCAGCCTCCTGCCCCGGGGCATGCCCGAGCAGAACGCGCTGGAGGCGGCCTACCGGTACCTGCCGGCCCGGGCGGGGGTGGGGGGCGACTGGTTCGACGTCATCCCCCTGTCCGGCGCCCGTGTGGCGCTGGTCGTCGGCGACGTCGTCGGCTACGGACTGCACGCCGCGGCCACCATGGGCCGGCTGCGCACCGCCGTGTACAACTTCTCCACCCTGGACATGCCGCCCGACGAACTGCTGAGCCACCTGGACGAACTGGTGGCCCACATCGACACCCACGAGGCCGCCGCCGAGGAGCGGGACGGGCAGGAGATCACCGGGGCCACGTGCCTGTACGCCGTCTACGATCCCGTCTCCGGGCAGGTGACCGCCGCCACCGCGGGACACCCGGGGCCCGCGGTCGTCCGTCCGGACGGGACCGTGACCTTTCCCCGCCTGCCGGTCTCCCCACCGCTGGGCCTGGGCGCGGCCCTGCCCTTCGAGGCGGCGGAGCTGACCCTGCCCGAGGGCTCGGAACTGGTGCTCTACACCGACGGGCTGATCCGGAACCGCCACCGCGACCCGGACACCGGTCTGGAGGCGCTGCGTGCCGCCCTGACCGGGCCCGACCGCACCCCGGAGGCCCTCTGCACGGCGGTGATCGAGGCCATGCTGCCCGACCGGCCGAGCGACGACATCGTGTTGCTCGTGGCCCGCACGCGCCGCCTCGCCCCCTCGGACTTCGCCGAGTGGGACGTGGCCCGCGACCCCGCGGCGGTGGCGCCGGTCCGCGCCGCCTGCGCCCGGCGACTGGCGGACTGGGGTCTGGAGGACATCGGCTTCACCACCGAGCTGATCCTCAGCGAGCTCATCACCAACGCAGTCCGCTACGGCGGCGACCCGATCACCGTGCGGCTGGTGCGCGGCCGGAACCTGATCTGTGAGGTGTCCGACGGCAGCAGCACCTCACCACGCCTGCGCCGGGCCAGGAGCACCGACGAGGGCGGCCGCGGCCTGTTCCTCGTCGCCCAGTACGCCGAGCGCTGGGGCACCCGCCACACCCCCGCGGGCAAGGTCATCTGGACCGAGCAGTCCCTTCACGGCGGTGCGGCGGAAACCGGTGACTTCGGTGCCGCCCTGCTCGACCAATGGGACGACGAGACCCTCTGACGAGGACGGCGCCCGGGCCGGACCCCGGGCTTCTCGTAACGCCGGCACGAGTCCGGTGCTCGTGGGCGACGGGCGGGCCGCCGCCGTACGGCTCCGTCACGAGGGCCCGCGCGTCGGCGGATCCCGCACACGGCCCACCACCGGCACCGGCCCGGAGCGCGGCCGCGCGTGCGGGCTGTGCGCGCCGGGCCCGGGTCACCGCGTCGCTGACGCCGGTGGTGGCGTCGAGCCGCGGCGCCCGGGTACCGGCCGCGGGACACCCGGAGCGGTCCCCAACGCTTCCCCGGAGGCCGCGCCGCCTGTCACACGCGCGGGGGGAGCGCCGGGCGGGGAGGCGGTGCGGCGAGCGGCCCGCCTCCCGAGTCAGCAGGAACTACCGCAGGACGACGAACCGCCGCCGCACGACGAGGAACCGCCGCAGGAGGACGAACCGCCGCACGACGAGGAACCGCTCCCGCAGGACGACGAACCGCCACCGGAGCAGTCGCTCGACGAACCCCCGCCCGTGCCCGTCTCCCACCAGGACGCGGGGGCGGAGGAACCGCCGGCGCCGTGCGCCGACGTTCCGCCGCGCGAGCCGGTCCCGGCACCCGGGCCGAGCACGGTCGCCCGCGTGCCCAGATCGTCCCAGGCGCGGCGCCACGCCCGGCGCACCATCCAGGTGACCACCGTGACGAACGCCAGCACGCACCCGACCACCCACACGAACACGATCGGCATGACCTTCCCCCGTTCCCCCGTTCCGCCGGGCCCGCGCACCGACTGTCCGCAGGATGCCCCGCGCTCCGGTGGCCTGAAGCGGCCTTTGAGCAAGTCCAGAGCTTCGGCCCCCCTGCGGCGACGCCGGCACGACGGAGCGCGTCCCGGTCACCCGTACGCCACGCGGTCCAGGGGCTTGAGACGGTGCTTCCCGGATACTCGGTGGGGCGAGCGCGGACGAACGCGCCCGGTGCCGCGCCACGCGACCACCGGTGACGGCGAGGAGACGGGCAGGGTCCTGGGTCCATGAGCACCACGGAAGAGTCGATCGACGTCGACGTCCCGGTCCACGTGGCGTACAACCAGTGGACGCAGTTCAGGACGTTCCCCCGCTTCATGGACGGCGTCAGACGTGTCGACCAGATCCAGGCGGCGACGACCCACTGGGTGGTCCGGATCGGCCCGAGGACGTACGAGTACGACGCGGAGATCGTGGAACAGCTCCCGGACCGGCTGGTCCGGTGGGAGGTCCGCGACGAACCCCGGCACACCGGCACGGCGACCTTCGAAGGACTCGGCGCGGGCCGCTGCCGGGTGACCCTGCGCGTCGACCTGCGGCCAGGCGGAGTCGTGGGGCGGGCGGCGGCCGCACTCGGCGTCGCCCGCCGGGCTGTCCGCACCGCTCTGACGTCCTTCAAGGAGTTCACCGAGGGGCAGGGCCGCGAGACCGGCGCCTGGCGCGGCGAGATCAGCAGGGGCCACGTCCGGCCCACCGAGGGCCGGAGCCGTCCCCACGTACCGACCTGGCCGATCGGCTGACCGGCCGGACCGGGGCCGCGTGCGGGCGCCGGGGCACGACACGGAGCGAGGAGAACACGTTGCAGAAGCCGTCGAGCGAGGAACCGGCCGACGACCGCCTCGAGGTCACTCCGCCCGAGACCTGGGCGGCGGGCGTACCGGCGGTGTACCACGCGATGAAGTACTCCCTGGGCCAGACGTCGGCCCGGCGCACCGGGCTCACGCTGCTGAACCTCAACCAGGTCCGGGGCTTCGACTGCCCCGGCTGCGCGTGGCCCGAGCCCGAAGCCGGGCACCGCTCCATGAACGAGTACTGTGAGAACGGCGCCAAGCACACCAACGACGAGGCCACCTCACGCCGTGTCACCCCCGATTTCTTCCGCCGGTACCCGATCAGCGAGCTGGCCGGGAAGTCCGACCGGTGGCTCAACCAGCAGGGCCGCCTCACCCGGCCCATGGTCAAGCGACCCGGCTCCGACCACTACGAGCCCATCAGCTGGAGCGACGCCCTCGACCTGCTCGCCGACGAGCTGACGGCGCTGGACTCCCCGGACGAGGCGGTCTTCTACACCTCCGGCCGCGCCAGCAACGAGGCCGCGTTCGTCCTGCAGCTCTTCTCCCGCGCGTTCGGCACCAACAACCTGCCGGACTGCTCCAACATGTGCCACGAGTCCAGCGGCACCGCGCTGAGCGAGACCCTCGGCACGGGCAAGGGCGACGTGTCGCTGCGCGACATCCACCACGCCGACCTCATCCTGACCGTCGGTCAGAATCCGGGCACCAACCACCCCCGGATGCTGTCCGCGCTGGAGGAGTGCAAGCGCCGCGGCGGCAGGATCGTCGCCGTCAACCCGCTGCCCGAGGCGGGGCTGGCCCGTTTCAAGAACCCCCAGCACGCCCGCGGCGTCGTCGGCCGCGGCACACGGATCGCCGACCGCTTCCTCCACATCAGGCTCGGCGGCGACCTCGCGCTGTTCCAGGCGCTCAACCTCCTGCTCCTGGAGGCGGAGGAGGCCGCGCCCGGCACCGTCCTCGACCGGGACTTCATCGACGCCCACACCGAGGGTTTCGAGGAGTTCGCCCGGCACCTGCGCGCCACCGTCTCCTGGCCCGAGGTCGAGAGGGCCACCGGGCTGGCCCGCGCCCGGATCGAGGAGGTGCGCGACATGGTCCTGGGGAGCGAGCGGGTGATCGTCTGCTGGGCGATGGGCCTCACCCAGCACAGGCACGGCGTGCCCACCATCCGTGAGGTGGTCAACTTCCTGCTGCTGCGCGGCAACGTCGGCAGGTTCGGAGCCGGTGCCTGCCCCGTGCGCGGTCACAGCAACGTGCAGGGCGACCGGACCATGGGCATCTGGGAGCGGATGCCGGACCACTTCCTCGACGCCCTCGCCCGCGAGTTCCACTTCGAGCCGCCCCGCGAGCACGGCTGGGACTCCGTCGCCTCCGTCCGGGCCATGCGCGACGGCCGCGCCAAGGTCTTCCTCGGCCTGGCCGGGAACTTCGTCCGTGCCATCTCGGACAGCGAGGTCAGCGAGGCCGCCATGCGCACCTGCCGGCTGACCGCGCACATCTCCACCAAGCTCAACCGCTCCCACGTCGTGTGCGGCGAGACCGCCCTGATCCTGCCCACCCTCGGCCGCACCGAGAGGGACGTGCAGGCCACCGGCGAGCAGTTCGTCACCGTCGAGGACTCCATGAGCCGGGTCCACGCCTCCCGCGGCGTCCTCGAACCGGCCTCCAAGCACCTCCTCAGCGAGGTCGCCATCCTCAGCCGTCTGGCCCGCCGCACCCTCGGCGACAAGGTCCCCGTCCGCTGGGAACGCTTCGAGGCCGACTACGACTGCGTCCGCGACCACATCTCCCGCGTCGTCCCCGGCTTCGAGGACTTCAACACCCGCGTCCGCCGCCCCGGCGGTTTCTGCCTGCCCAACCCGGTCAACGAGGGCGTCTTCCCCACCCCCGCCGGCAAGGCCCTCTTCAGCCGCAACGACTTCGAGGCCCTGACCGCCCCGCCCGGCCATCTGATCCTGCAGAGCCTGCGCTCCCACGACCAGTGGAACACCGTTCCGTACACGGACGACGACCGTTACCGCGGCATCCACGGCTCCCGCCGCGTCGTCCTCGTCAACTGGTACGACATGCGCGAACTGGGTCTGGAGGAAGGCGCTCCGGTCGACCTGGTCGGTGTCTGGGAGGACGGCGTCGAACGCCGGGCGGAGAACTTCCGGGTGGTCGGCTACCCGACCTCACGGGGCTGTGCGGCGGCCTACTACCCGGAGACCAATGTGCTGGTGCCGCTGGAGAGCGTGGCGCGGGAGAGCAACACGCCGACGTCGAAGGGGATCGTGGTGCGGCTGGAGCCCCGGGAGGGGGCGGCCCGTGCGACGGCGCCGGCGGTGGGGGAGGGCGCGCCGTCCTGATCCCGGCCGCACCGCCCGGCGGTGCGCGCGTACCGGAAGACCCGCACCGCACCGCACCATGCCGGTGCGGTGCGGTGCGGTGTTGTCGCCGAATCCGCCCCTCTGTTGACAGGACGTCACACCACTCCCATCATGGGAGCGCTCCCACCGGCGGGTTCCGCCGCGCGAGGCCCGTGCACGACCGCACCGCATTTCCGCACCGTTTCCTGTGCCGCCGGCGCGGAACGTCCTGCCGCCGCACCGGTACTCAGCCCGTCCGGCCGCAGGGTCCGGCACCCGCCGCCCCGCCCGTGCCGCCGGACCCGAGGGAGGATCCCCCATGTCCTTACCGCAGAGACCCGGCCGGCCGTCCGGTACCGGCGCCCGCCACCTGGTACGCACCGCCGCCGCCCTGACCGCCGCGCTCGCCCTGCTGGCCCCGCTGGACGCCACCGGTGTCGCGTCGGCCGCCGCGCCCGAGGCCTCCGCCGCGGACGTCGACGTCCGGGTCAACACGCAGGCGTCGCTGGGCCGTATGTCCGACACCGCGCGCGGGGTCAACGCGGCCGTCTGGGACTCGCACATGAACGATCCCGAGGTCGCCGGCCTGATGAAGGCGGCCGACGTCGGGGCGATGCGCTACCCCGGAGGCTCGTACGCGGACATCTACCACTGGGAGACGCACACGGCACCCGGCGGGTACGTCGCCCCCGGCACCGGCTTCGACGCCTTCATGGGCACCGTCCGCGCCACCGGCGCCCAGCCGATCCTGATCGCCAACTACGGCTCCGGCACGCCCGAGGAGGCGGCCGGCTGGGTCCGGTACGCCAACGTCACCAAGGACTACGGGGCGAAGTACTGGGAGATCGGCAACGAGATCTACGGCAACGGCCACTACGGCAGCGGCTGGGAGCACGACGAGCACGCGGACAAGAGCCCCCGGGAGTACGCCCGTCAGGTCCGCGCCTACGCCGAGGCCATGAAGGCCGTCGACCCGACCGTCAAGATCGGCGCGGTGCTCACCACGCCGGGCGAGTGGCCGGACGGCATCGTGGGCGAGGGCGATCCCGGCGACTGGAACCACACCGTGCTCTCCGAAGTCACCGACGTCATCGACTTCGTGAGCGTCCACTGGTACGCGGGCGGCGCCGACACCACCGCCGAGGACGCCATGGCGAGGCTGACCAGGCTGCCCGGCGAACTGCGGGAGGTCCGCAACCAGCTCGACCGGTACGCGGGCGCCGACTCCCCGCGCATCGGCATCGCCCTCACCGAGATCAACACCAACACCGGCGGCGCCATGCTCACCGCCCGCCCCAACGGGCTGTTCGCCGCCGACGCCTTCATGACGGCCCTGGAGAACGGCGTGTTCACCGTCGACTGGTGGAACACCCACAACGGCGCGGGGCGGATCACCACCGTCGACGGCGAGACCGACTACGGCGACATGGGGATGCTCTCCAGCGGCGCCTGCACCGGTGACGTCTGCGAGCCGGCGCCCAACACGCCGTTCCACCCGTACTACGGCATGAAGATGACCAGCGAACTGGGCACCGCGGGCGACACCCTGGTCGCCGCCGCGTCCTCCGCGCAGGACGTCTCCGCCCACGCCGTGCACCGCCGCGACGGACGGCTGAGCGTCCTGCTCGTCAACAAGGACCCGGAGGCCGCACGGACCGTGGACCTCGCGTACACGGGCTTCACCCCGTCCGCCGCCGCACCCGAGGTCAGCCGTTACGCGCGCGGCGACGACGACGTCACCGACGTCACCGACGGTACGGCGTCCGCCTCCCGGGTCACCGTGCCGCCGTACGGGATGCTCGCCGTCACCCTCACCCCGAAGACCGGCACGGGGCCCGGCGCCTCCGACGCACGGGCCCCGGGGACGCCGCGGCCGGAGACGGTGACCGACACCACCGCACGCCTGTCCTGGGAGGCCGCGGCGGGCGCCACCCGCTACCTGGTCCAGGAGCGCGACGGCGCGCACACCCACGTGGTGGGCGAGACCACCGGCACGTCCGTGACCCTGCGGAACCTGCCCCCGGGCAGCACCCACACGGTCAACGTGCTGGCGGCCGACGCCTCGGGCCGGCTCTCCGGCCCGTCCGCTCCGCTGACCTTCACCACCGGCACCCCGCCGGACGCCCCCTGCGCGGTGACCTACCACCGCGACACGAGCTGGGGCAACGGCTTCGTGGCCACGGTCACCGTCCGGAACCTCTCGGACACCCCGATCACCGGCTGGACCGTGGACTGGGACTGGCCGACCGACGGCCAGTCGGTGTCCTCCGGCTGGAACGCCACGTTCCACCAGACGGGCACGCATGTACGGGTGACCGCTCCCGAGGGTGCCGGGCCGCTGGCCCCGGACGGCGGGTCGACGGCCTCGTTCGGCTTCGTCGGCGCCAACGACGGGCCCAACCCGCAGCCGACGGTCTTCCGCCTCAACGGCGCCGTCTGCTCGGGAGGCTGACGCCCGGCCCGCCCGGGACCGGCGTCACGGTGACCTGCTCCCGGGCGGGCCGGCCTCCTCGCGGGGGAGGGCGCGCGCGTCCATCCGGCCGCCACCCGCGTGGCGCGCCCGGCGCGCAGGGTGTGGCCTGGGACGTGCGGAACGGTCCACCCACGGAGGAGACACGGAGCATGTTCGGTCAGGCGCAGGCGTTCAGCGGTTTCTCGGTCGACGACCTCGGCGAGGCCCGCCGGTTCTACGGCGAGACCCTGGGCCTCCAGGTGGAGGAGAGCGGGCAGGAGGACATGCGGGTGCTGGTCCTCACGCTCGGCAGCGGTGCGCGGGTCTTCGTCTACCCGAAGGAGACGCACACCCCCGCGACGTTCACGATCCTCAACTTCCCCGTCGACGACATCGTGGCCGCCGTCACCGAACTGGAGCGGCGCGGCGTCACCCTGGAGCGCTACGCGGAGTTCGACCACGACGAGAAGGGCGTCGTCCGGGTCGGCGGTGACGGTCCCGCGGCGATCGCGTGGTTCACCGACCCGGCCGGGAACGTCCTCGCCGTGCTCCAGGAGAACTGACCGGGGCCGTCGAGCGGTACGGCACGGACTGTCCGCCCCTTCCCCTCGGCCATGGACCACCTGCCCCTCCCGCCGCCGTCGGACCGGCTCGGACGGCCCGACGGCGCCCGTGAGGGCGGCCGGCCGTGGTGACGGAACACCGGAATCAGATGTTCCGTCACCGGGTGACAGGTCCGTTTCGGCAGGCCGCGTCCACGTGTGCCGTCGAATGCGTTTTCGGCCTTCGCGCGCTGTATGGCTAATATCAAGCCATCGACCGCTACTGTCTGGCGCGTTCTCGTCACAGGTGCGGCTGACCAGTGACGAGGAGGGTGTCCTGCGGGTGAGTGGATCGAACAGGGACGGGCGGCGCGGAAGGAACAGCGCGTGGGCCGGCCGCCGACGGAAGCGCGCGGCGGACGAGCGGCCGTGGACGGCCGGTGAACGGCGTCTGCCGCTGCGCACGGTGCTGCTGGTGCTGCTGCTCGTACCGAGCGTGGCGCTGGTCGCGCTGTGGGGCCTGGCCACGTACGAACTGGGCAACGAGTACCGGGTGCAGGCCGCCCAGCACGACCTGAAGACGGCCGTGGGCCCGCGCAACGCCGACCTGTTCAACGCCCTGCAGCGGGAGCGGCGGCTGACCCAGGAGGCGCTGGCCGCGCCCGAGGCGTCCCGGACCGCCCTGACCCGGCAGCGCACGGTCACCGACCGCGCCCTGCGCGCCTTCGAACCCCTGACCTCCGCGGACACCAGCGACGGCCAGCAGGGCCTGGCCGCCGCGATCTCCCGGACCGTGCGGGTGACCGACAGGCTCGAGCGGGAGCGCCGCGCGGTGGACGCCGGGACCGTCGACGAGGAGCGGGCGTTCGCCTACTACACCGAGGCCGTCGAAGCCGGCACCGAGGTCTTCGCGGCGATCTCCCGCGGCGCCAACGGTGAGGTGACCGGCCTGTCGCAGGTCCTGTTCGACCTGAACGGGGCCGTGGACATGATCCACCGCGAGGACGCGGTGCTGGCCCGGAACTGGCTCTCGGGCCGGCTGTCCGACGAGGACCACGACCTGATCACCGACGCCGTCGGCACCCACGAGTACCTGCTCAAGTCGCGCGTGGCACCGAACCTCGACGCCGAGGAGAGCCGGCTCTACACGGCGATGACCAAGAGCGAGGAATGGCGGACGCGGGTCGAGCTGGAGGAACGGCTGCAGTCCTCCGGCAGTGAGGGCGTCACGCTGTCCCCGGCCCGTGCCAAGGAGTGGCGGGTCGCGGCGGACGCCTCGGTCGCCCGTCTCGAGGAACTCATCGTCGTGCACAGCCGGACCTCCAACGCCGTCGGCGCCGACGCCGTGCGGAAGCTGGAGCTGTACCTGTACTCCGTGGCCGCCCTGGGTCTGCTCGCCGTCCTCCTGGTCGTCCTGATGACCTGGCGGCTGACCAGGGTCCTGCGCCGGCGCATCCTGGCCGTGCACGGTCAGGCGCAGGACCTGGAACAGCGGCTGCCGCAGGTCGTCACCCGGCTCGAACAGGGCGAGGACGTGGACGTGGACGCCGAGGTCCCGGAGCTGTCCGCGACCCCGGACGAGTTCGGCGAGCTGAGCCGGGCACTGAACGTGGCCAGCCGCACCGCGGTGCACACCGCGGTGCGCCAGGCCGAGCAGCACCGGGGCTTCGAGCGGCTGCTGCAGCGCATCGCGCGCCGCACCCAGCTGCTGATCGGCCTGCAGCTGAGGAAGCTGGACGAGCTGGAGCGCCGGCACGAGGACCCGCAACTGCTGGAGGGCCTGTTCGACCTGGACCACCTCACCGCCCGGCTGCGCCGCTACGAGGAGAACCTGGTGATCCTCGCGGGCGGCCAGCCCCGGCGCCGCTGGCGCAAGCCGGTGCCGCTGCTGGACGTCCTGCGCGCCGCGCAGGGCGAGGTCCAGGACTACCGGCGCATCGAGATCGACGTCGAGGGCCGGCCGTGGATCTCCGAGCGGGCGGTGGGACCGCTGATCCACATCCTGGCCGAGCTGATGGAGAACGCGACCGCCTTCTCCAAGCCGCCGGCTCCGGTCGAGATCAAGGCGGCGCCGGTCAGCCGGGGTGTCGCGGTGGAGATAGAGGACCGCGGCCTGGGCATGGAGGCCGAGCAGTACGAGGCCGTCAACGCCCTGATGCAGGCGCCCCCGCAGATGGACGTGGTGACCCGCGCCGACGACGTGCGCCTGGGCCTGTACGTGGTGGCCCGGCTCTCGGCGGGCCTGGGCCTGCAGGTGGAACTGCGGCCGTCGGCGTTCGGCGGCACCCGCGTCATCGTCCTCGTCCCGCAGGACCTCGTGGCAGAGCGGCCCCGGTCGGTGCCGGACGCGGCCGACGGCCCGTCGCCCGACGACGCCCCCCAGCTCCCGCCGCGCCGGCACACCGGTCCCCGTCCCGTGGACGGCTCCCGCCGTACGGACGGCCTGCCGGTGCGGTCGCGGGGACGGGCGATGGCCGACGTCACCGCGCCGGCGCCGCCCCCCGCGGAGCCGCCGGACCCGCGGGACGGGCCCGCACCCCTGCCCCGCCGGACGCGTCAGGCCAGCCTGGTGGCCGAGCTGCGCGCACCGGCTCCGCAGGACTCCCCGGCAGCCCCGGCCCCGCCCGGCGCCCCGGCCCGCTCCGGCGCCACCATCGGCGCCTTCCAGCGGCAGTCCCGCAAGAACCGCGCCGCCGGCGCGCGAGCGTCCGCGCCCGGCACCGACCAGACCGAACCGCCCACGAGGGAAGACCGAGGATGACTCAGCGAACCACCGCCACCGACGCAGACCTGGACTGGCTCCTCGACGGACTGGTCGACCAGGTGGCCGGCACCCGGCACGCCGTCCTGCTGTCCGACGACGGCCTGGTGATCAGCCGCTCGAAGACCATCGAGCGCTCCGACGCCGAGCGCCTGGCCGCGATCGCCACCGGTCAGCAGAGCCTGGCCCGTGGCGTCGGACAGCTCTTCCAGGGCGGTCCGGTCCACCAGGTCATCGTCGAGATGGCCGACCTGTGGCTGTTCGTCACGGTGGCCGGCCGGGGCACCCACCTGGCCGTGGTCACCTCCCAGGAGGTCGACGCCGAAGTGATGGCGGTCGCCATGCACACCCTGGTCCAGCAGGTGGGCCAGAAACTGGGCACCGACGCGCGCACCCCGCGGTCCGACCCGTCCCCGCCCGCCGGCCCCGGGACCGGCGCATGAGGCACTGGACGGACGACCTGGAGGACGACGCCGACGAACCGCTGGTCCGCCCCTACACCATCACCGGCGGCCGTACCACCGCCGGCCGTGACGACCTGACCCTGATCACCTTGATCACGGTACGGACCACGGCGGGGACGGACACCGCGGCCGGCCGGCCCGTCGTGCTGCAGCCGGAACACCGCACCGTCCTGCGCCTGTGCGCGCGCAGGCCCGTCGCGGTGGCCGAGATCGCCGCCGAGCTCGACCTGCCGGTGTCGGTGACCAAGATCCTCATCGGCGACCTGATCGACGCCGGCCGGGTACGGGCCCGGCCGCCCCTGTCCTTCGCGCACAACGGCACCCTCCCCGACATGACGATCCTTGAGGCGGTGAGAGATGGGCTTCGCGGGCTCTGATCCGGCACAGACGGCCCAGGCCGTGAAGATCCTGGTCGCCGGCGGCTTCGGCGTGGGCAAGACCACGCTGGTCGGCGCGGTCAGCGAGGTCGCCCCCTTGCACACCGAGGAGTACCTGACCCGCGCCAGCGTCGGCGTGGACGACCTGGTCGGCATCGACGGCAAGACCACCACCACCGTCGCCCTGGACTTCGGGCGCATCACCATCAGCGACCAACTGGTGGTCTACCTGTTCGGGACCCCCGGCCAGGAACGCTTCTGGTTCATGTGGAACGACCTGGTGCTCGGGGCCCTGGGAGCGGTGGTGCTGGTCGACACCCGCCGCCTGGAGGTCAGCTTCGCCTCCATCGACTTCTTCGAAAGCCGCGGTGTCCCGTTCGTCGTCGCGGTCAACTGCTTCCACAACGTCCGCGACCGCACGCCCGAGGAAGTCCGCACCGCCCTGGACCTGGACCCCCAGGTCCCCCTGGTGATGTGCGACGCACGCGAGCGGACCGAAGGCCGGGACGTCCTGCTCACCCTGGTCGAACACCTCATGGCCCGCAGCTCCGCACTCCGGCCGGCCGGGAGGTGAGACGGCGCGGCGGCCTTCGCCGTCACCCCCGACGGGGCCGCCTCCTCAGGGCTGACGCCCGGTCGGCGGCGCTTCGCAGGTGATCTCGTCACGCGGGGTGTAGTGCGTGCGGAACGGTTCCCGCCGCACTTCCCGGCCGTCGTCGTGGAAGACCCGCTCGACGGTGACGTCGAAGCCCTCGAGCGGGGTCTGCGGCACGCACTGCTCAGCGGTGCTCACCCGCTTCGCCGGCTGCCGCACGTCGGTGCGCGGCCCCTTGACCGAGGTGATCTTCTCGTACTTCCTCGTGCCGAGGAAGCTGACGGTCAGCGAGGTGTCGGTGGACTCGGCCTGGATGTAGACGGCCTTTCCGGAGTCGTTGGTGAACCTCAGGTCCAGGCTGCCCCAGGCGACCGTCGCCTCACGGCCCTCGGGGTAGCGCTCGATGTAGAAGGAGTGGGCGCCGTACTCGACGGGCTGGACCCCGGCGAAGAACATCGCGTTGAAGACGGTCGTGGCCACGGCGGAGACACCGCCGCCGGGAGCCTTCCGGTACTGGTCGTCGTAGATCATGACGCCGTCGACGAAGCCGTTGGCCTCGGTGCGTTCGCCGACGGTCCGGTTGAAGCTCCAGGTCTCGCCCGGCATGACGATGGAGCCGTCGATGAGTTCCACGGCCCGGCCGACGTTCGTGGTGCGGTAGGCGGCCGGCTCGAAACCGACGGTGAAGGAGGACATCTTCTCGGTGAGCCCCAGCCGGGCCGCGTTCTCGCGGGTGACCTCCGGCTGGATCCGCCGCACGTCCACCTCGCCGGTGCGGGCGGCGCCCGACTCGGTGAGCAGGGGCAGGACGGCCTTGCCCAGGGCCTTGTCGGTGACCTCCAGGGCGGGCCTGGCGTCGGCGGTCACCACGACCTCGTCGCCCTCGAGCCCCAGCCGGGCGTTCCGGGGAACGGTGGGCAGGCCGTTCAAGGCGTCGGCCACCGCGGGCGCGGCACGCAGGCCCTTGCCGTCCAGCTCCGGGGTGAGCCTGCCGGCCTCGTCCGGCCGCATGGTCAGGTGATCGTCCAGCACGGCCGGGGGGATCGTGAACCGCTTGCCGCCCGCGGTGAGCGTGACCGGCGCCGACATCGCCGGCCGCGCGAACTCGCGCACCGCCCGCCGCACCTCCGCCGCCGTGACCTTCGGCTCGGTCTCGCGGGCGGGCAGTACGGTGACCGAGTCCACCGCGCCGCGCAGGAAGGGGGTGCGCAGGGCGTCGATCGCGGCGTCCACGTCCAGCGCGTACCCGGTGCGCGGGGCGGTCTGCTCGACACGGCCGTCGGCGAAGGAGACGGCGCCGTCGCGGACCTTCTCGTCGAGCGTCGTCGCCAGCCTCCCGAGGGCGGCACGGGCCTTGTCCCGGTCGACCCGCACGACCGGCTCGATCTCACCGCCGGAGCGGAACAACCCGCCGATCACATCGACCGGTCCGGTGCCCGTGGACGCCGCCCGGTCAAGGGTCTCCCGGATGCCGAAGGTGAGCCCCGCCTGCCGCGGATCGACCGCGCCCTCGCGGTCGCCGACCCTCACCGCCAGCTTCCGCGGGCCGGCCGCCACCAGGCGCTCCTCCAGCTTCCGGGTGGCCTCCTCACGGGTCAGGCCCCCGATGTCCACGCCGCGCACCGTCGTGCCCGCCTCGATCTCACCGCCGGTGAGCAGCAGCCCGGCGAGGTACAGACCGCCGATGCCCACGGTCAGCGCACCGCCCGCCAGGGCGGCGGGCGGGAGGGAGGATATGCGGGGGAGGACGGGGATGCGGGGGCGCATGGATCTCCTGAACGATCGACGGGACGTGCCCTCGATGTCACGGCACGGTGTGCGAGAGCCGTCGGCCAAGCTAGGCACAACCAGGTGCCAAAGGGTATATCCCAGGTCACGTCGGGCGTTGTGGATCAGTGGCCCGACGGGCGGGGTCCGGTGGGCCCGTCCGCCCGGCCCCTCCCGTGGGCGGACGGCCGCTCCGAGCGGCCCGCCCACGGTCCCGGAGCGGCCGGCCGTGACGCTTCTCTCCCGGTGCCGTGCCCGCGGCGGGCGAAGGGCGTACGACCGTCCGGCCGTCGTCCGCGACACACAAGGGACATGCGGGGCATCCCTGATATGGGATATCCTCCCGGATGTGAAACGCGATGAACCGGGACCGTCCCCGGACCCCGTCGATCTCCGGCTCGGCGCGCGACTGGCCGAGCTCAGGGCCGAGCACGGCTGGTCCCTCGGAGAGCTGGCGGAGCGCAGCGGTGTCAGCCGCTCCACCCTGTCCAGGGCCGAGCGGGCGGAGACGAGCCCCACCGCCTCCCTGCTGAACCGCCTCTGCGCCGTCTACGGCCGGACCATGTCCCAGCTGCTCAGCGAGGTCGAGGCGGCCCCCGCGCCGGTGGTGCGGGCCGCCGACCAGCCGGTGTGGGAGGACAGGGCGTCCGGATTCGTCCGCCGGTCCGTGTCCCCGCCGCACGGCGGACTGCGCGGCGAACTCGTCGAGGGGCGGCTCGCGGCCGGTGCGGACATCGCCTACGACCGGCCGCCCGTACCCGGCCTGGAACAGCACGTCTGGGTGCTGGAAGGAGCCCTCACCGTGACGGACCGGGACGCCGAGCACCGCCTCGGCGGCGGTGACTGCCTCAGGCTCCGCGTCTGGGGGCCGACCCGGTTCCGCTGCCCCGGTCCCGAAGACGTGCGCTACGTCCTGGCGGTGGTGCGGCCGTGAACGTCGTCCGGCTCGACGCCGCTCGACTGACCGTCCTGGTACCGGACTTGGCCGGGCTGCTGGCCGACACGGTGGACGGCGGCGCCTCCGTCGGCTTCCTCGCCCCGCTCGACCGCGCGGAGGCGACCGCCTGGTGGAGGGAACGGGCCACGGCCGTCGCCGCCGGCCGGCTCGTGGTGTGGGTGGCGCACGAGGAACCCGGACGGGTGCTGGGCACCGTGAGCCTCGCCCTTCCCGACAGACCCAACAGCGTCCACCGCGCGGAACTGGTGAAGCTGATGGTGCACCGCGCGGCCCGTGGCCGGGGCCTCGGGCGACGGCTGCTGGCCGTCGCGGAGGAAACGGCCGCCGCGCGGGGCATCACCCTGCTGCACCTGGACACCGAGACCGGCAGCCCGGCCGAGCACCTCTACCGCTCCTGCGGCTGGACCCCCGTCGGAACCATCCCCGACTACGCGGCGGACCCCGCCGGGGTGCTGCGGCCGACGACGATCTACTACAAGCGCCCGGGAGGCCCCGCAGCGGCCGGCACCGGGTGAGTGTCAGTGCGGGCCGCTACGGTGCCTGCCATGCCGGATGCCGAAGACGTACGACGGATCGCCCTGTCCCTGCCGGACACCACGGAGAAGGTCGCCTGGAACATGCCCACGTTCCGGGTCGCGGGGAAGATGTTCGCCACCCTGCCCGAGGACGAGACCTCCATCGCCGTGCGCTGCCCCAAGGAGGAGCGCGACGAACTGGCCCTCGCCGAACCGGAGAAGTTCTGGATCGCCGGCCACGAGGCGCAGTTCGCCTGGGTCAGGGTCCGCCTCGCGACCCTGGAGGACGAGGGCGAACTGCGCGACATACTCGCCGACTCCTGGCGCCAGGCGGCCCCGCCGCGGCTCCTCGAGGCGCACCCCCGGCTGGGCCTGCCGCCCGCGGACTGAGAACCGCTCGGGCGTCGCCGGACGGCGACCCGCGCCCACGCCGCCCGGCCCGGACACCGGGCCGGGCACGTCGAGGAGCGGGCCCGGGCGACCGGTGCCGTCCGCCCGGGCCACGCGGTGGGCGTGGCCAGGCGCGCCCCGCGTAACCTCTCTCCCGTGCCAGCCCCACGCCTCCGTCGCGTCGCCGTCCTGATCCTCGAGGGGGCGAAGCCGCTCGACGTCGGCATCCCCGCCCAGGTGTTCACGACCCGCGCGAGCATGCCGTACGAGGTGCGGGTGTGCGGGGCCGCACCCGGTCCCGTCACCGGCGGCGACGGCCTGTCGTACCACGTCGCCCACGGCCCGGACACGCTCGCGTGGGCCGACATCGTCTTCATCCCCGGCTACCGGTTCCCGGACCGCGAGGACCCGCCTCAGGCCGTCGTCGACGCGCTGACCGCCGCCCACGCCCGGGGCACGCGGCTCGCCGCCATCTCCACGGGCGCCTTCGCGCTCGCCGCCACGGGGCTGCTCGACGGCAGGCGGGCCACGACGCACTGGCACTACACGCGGGCGCTGGCGGCGAAGCACCCGCGCGTCCGGGTCGACGAGAACGTCCTGTTCGTCGACGAGGGCAGCGTGCTGACGTCGGCCGGCGCCGCGTCGGGCATCGACCTGTGCCTGCACATCCTGCGCGGCGACCTCGGGGTGGCCGCGTCCAACCACGCGGCCCGCCGCCTGGTCGCGGCCCCCTACCGCAGCGGCGGTCAGGCACAGTACGTGCCGCGCAGCGTGCCCGAGCCCCTCGGCGAGCGGTTCGCCACCACCCGCGAGTGGGCACTGCACCGGCTCGGTGAACCCCTGACCCTGGAGGCGCTCGCCCGGCACGCGGCGGTCTCACCGCGCACGTTCTCGCGGCGCTTCGTCGAGGACACCGGCTACACGCCGATGCAGTGGGTCATGCGCGCCCGCGTCGACGTGGCCCGCGAACTGCTCGAACGTTCGCAGCGGAGCGTCGAGCAGATCGCCGCCGACGTCGGCCTCGGCACCGGTGCCAATCTGCGGCTGCACTTCCAGCGCATCCTCGGCACCACGCCGAGCGAGTACCGGCGCACCTTCTCCCGGGGCGAGTAGCCGCCGGACACGTGGCACGATCCTTGCGAACCGTGGCGATCACGCCCCTGTCAGGGGCGGGCGCCGCACGCGACGCTGGTGGTGACCCCGCAGGGACCGAAGGGACACCACTCATGACTCGTATCGCGATCAACGGATTCGGCCGCATCGGACGCAACGTGCTGCGCGCACTGCTCGAACGCGACAGCGCCCTCGAGGTCGTCGCCGTCAACGACCTCACGGAGCCCGCCACCCTCGCCCGGCTGCTCGCCTACGACACGGCGGCCGGCCGGCTCGGCCGCCCGGTGGACGTCGACGGCGACGTCCTCGTCGTCGACGGCCGCCGCATCAAGGTGCTCGCCGAGCGTGAACCGGCGCAGCTGCCCTGGGCCGAACTCGACGTGGACCTCGTGCTCGAGGCGACCGGCCGCTTCACCTCGGCCGAGGCCGCCCGCGCCCACCTCGACGCCGGCGCGAAGAGGGTACTGGTCGGCGCGCCGTCGGACGGCGCCGACGTCACCCTCGCGTTCGGGGTCAACACCGACGCCTACGACCCGGCCGCGCACACGATCGTCTCGAACGCCTCGTGCACGACCAACGCGCTCGCGCCGCTGGCCGCGGTGCTCGACGAGCTCGCCGGCATCGAGCACGGCTTCATGACGACGGTCCACGCCTACACGCAGGAGCAGAACCTGCAGGACGGTCCACACCGCGACGCCCGCCGCGCCCGCGCCGCCGCCGTCAACATCGTGCCGACCACGACGGGCGCCGCCAAGGCGATCGGGCTCGTGCTGCCCGGTCTCGACGGCAAGTTGTCGGGCGACTCGATCCGGGTGCCCGTCCCGGTGGGCTCCATCGTCGAACTCAACACCACCGTCGCCCGCGAGGTGACGCGCGACGACGTGCTGGCGGCGTACCGTGCCGCGGCCGAAGGGCCGCTCGCCGGAATCCTCGAGTACTCGGACGACCCGCTGGTGTCGTCCGACATCACGGGAAACCCGGCGTCGTCGATCTTCGACTCGGCCCTCACCCGCGTCGACGGCCGTCACGTCAAGGTGGTCGCCTGGTACGACAACGAGTGGGGTTTCTCGAACCGCGTGATCGACACCCTCGAGCTCCTCGCCACCCGCTGACCGGGCACCGGAACGGCACCCCCGGCCACGGCGGCCGCGCCCGTAAACACGTGCGCGATCACCGCCCCGAGTGCGGTATGGTTTCCATGCACGTTCGGCCGGGGGAAACCCCAGGTCAGACGGGCAACGGGACGTGGCGCAGCTTGGTAGCGCACTTGACTGGGGGTCAAGGGGTCGCAGGTTCAAATCCTGTCGTCCCGACTTGCTGAACAGCAGGCCGGAGGCCGCATCGGGAACACCCGATGTGGCCTCTCCTCGTTGCCCCGTGTTCTCCGCCCGCTGGTCTCCTGCAACCACGGTTGAGTCCGCCCGACGGAGTACCGCCAGGGTTTACCGCGATCGTCAACCGGCGGACTGACGATCCGTCCGAGCCGGCGGCGTAGCTTCTGTTCTCGAGCGGGGAGCACCCCGCGAGGCCACGGGGGCAGCAGGGGGGGCGGACATGAGTTCATCCACGACCAGGAACGGTCACGGCAGGACAGGAGCTCTGTTCGCCTCCCTCTGCGCGGCGCTGACCGCGGCCACGGCCGTGGCGGTCTCGGGCTGCGCCTCGCCCGCGGACCCGGAGCCGGCGCGGTACACGGGAAAGCCGCGCGACCTGACGTACGCCGAGCAGGTCACGGTCGAGCGGGGGGAGGAGATCCTCGTCGGGAAGTGCATGAAGGAGAAGGGCTTCCCGTACTGGACAGGCCCGGTCGCGGGCGTCGCCGACCGGCAGGGCAACGGATACGTACTCACCGACGTCGCCTGGGCGAGGAAGTACGGCTACGGCCGGGAGCTGGACGAACGGGCGGAGCGGGCACGGCGGGAGGACCGCAACACCGCCTACGCCAGGACGCTGGCCGAACGGGACCTCGTCCGCTACAACACGGCCCTCGACGGCACGCCGTCCAACGGCGTGGTCACGGTCGACCTGCCGCTGGGCGGCACGGTGTGGACCCCCCGCGACGGCTGCCGGGCGACGGCGATGAAGGAGCTGTACGGCGACCTGCCGGCCTGGTTCCGTGCCAAGAAGACGGTCCAGAGCCTCACCGCTCTCTACGCACCGGACATCGTCGCCGACGCCCGCTTCCGGCGCGCGGTCGAGGACTGGGCCGCCTGCATGCGCGAAGCCGGTCACTCCTACGACACTCCGCTCGAGATCCGTGAGAAGCGGTCCGCGATCACCGAGGGGATGAGCCCGGCCGCCGCGCGGACCACCGAGGTGCGGCTGGCCGTCGCCGAGGCGACCTGCGCCAACAGCACCGCGCTGGCCCGCACCGCCCGCGCCCTGGAACACCGGCTGCGGAGCGAGAAGCTCCGCCCCTACCGCGACGACATCGCCGCCTTCCGGCGCATGAACCTCACCGCGCTGGCCCGTGCCGAGGCCCTCGGCGCCGGCACCGCGTCGCCCTGACGCGACGCGCCGACTTCCGCGTCCTCGAGCCGCGGAACGCACCACCACCGAACCACCCGTCCACACCCGAGCAGAAGGAGCGATCCACCATGCGCAAGATCCCCGCCGTACTGACGGCACTCGCCCTCGCGGCCCTGGGAGCGGGAGTTCCCGCGACGGCCGCACACGCCACCGCGCAGCCGGCCGCCACCTGCAGCGGCGCGTGGTCCGGCGCGACACCCGGCTACTTCTACGCCTACGACAGCGTCAACTGCGCCGGTTTCCTCGGAAAGGCGGCGGGCGACGACTCCAACTGGGGCAACAGCGCGGGCTCCTTCCAGGGCGGCGACACCAACAAGGCGAGCTCCGTGCTGAACAAGGGCACCTCGGGCATGGCCGTCGCGGTCTACAACGGCACCGGAACCGACTGGGGCGGCGGCTACAGCTGTCTGGCCCGCTCCGAGTACTACGCGAGCAACCTCAGCGACAACTACTTCACCAGCGGCGCCGGAGTGAACAACGGCATCAGCTCGCACCGGTGGGCCTGGAACTCCGAGTGCTACGGCAACTTCCTGACCTGATCCGAACCGGGGGAAGGGAGCCCCGGCCGCCGGGAAACCGGCGGTCGGGGCACCGCCGTACCCGTACGCTGCGGCCGTGCACAGGATCAAACGGCTGCTCGAACGACGAACCCCGTGGCTGGACGCCACGATCGCGGTGGCCTTCACCGTGGTGGCCGTCCTGCTCGGCCACGAGCCCGAACCGGGAACGGGCCGGCAGCCCCAGGACGGCCTCGGCACAGCCGTCACCTGCCTGGTCAACGCACCGCTCGCGGTCCGCCGACGGGCCCCGCTCACCGTCTTCGCGATCAGCGGCTCGGCGTGGGCGCTGTTCATCACCCTCGACTACTGGCCCGTCGTGAACTCGATGGGCCCCTTCCTCGCCCTCTACACGGTCGCCGCCCTGCGCTCCGTGCGCCCGGCGGTCGTCTGGATGTACGCCGGCTGGCGGGCCGGCCAGCCCACGCCCGCGGTCGTCGCCCAGGCGGTCGTCTTCCCGGCCGTCGGCTGCCGGTTCGGTGTCGCCGCCCGCGTCTCGGCCCGCCGCGCCGACCGGCTCGCCGAACTGGCCGGGCAACTGCGCCGCGAACAGGCGGACCGGATGCGCCGCGCGGTCGCCGAGGAGCAGCGCAGGATCGCCCGCGAGCTGCACGACGTGGTCGCCCACCACATGTCGGTGATCAACGTGCAGGGAGGACTGGCGCGTTACGTCTTCGACTCCGCGCCCGACACCGCCCGCGCCGCCCTGGACACGATCAACGAAACCAGCCAGGAGGGCCTCGGCGAACTGCGCCGCATGCTGACGCTGCTGCGCGCCGGTCCCGACGAAGCCACGGATGCCGAGCCGGACGGTCCGGACGGGGCGGGGACGACGCCGTACGCGCCGATGCCCGGCCTCGCCCGGCTCACGGAGATGGCCGAGCGGGTCAGGGCTGCCGGAGTCCCGGTGGACCTGCGGATACAGGGCACCGCCCGGCCGCTGGCGCCCGGCGTCGAGCTGTGCGCGTACCGCGTGGTGCAGGAGGCCCTGACCAATGTGATCAAACACGCCCGCCCCGCCGAAGCCACCGTGGTCGTCACGTACGGCCGGCAGGACCTGACGGTGACGGTCACCGACGACGGGACGCGGGAGCGATCGCTTCCGGACAACGTCCCGCCGTTGTCCGGCCACGGCTTGATCGGCATGCGGGAACGCGCCAGGCTCTACGGCGGCACGGTGGACGTCGGTCCGCGCGCCGACGGTGGATTCCGCGTGTGCCTCACCCTTCCCACCTCGGCGCCGGCCGGGAAGTGAGGGAATCGATTACGAGGATGATCAGGGTGCTCGTGGTCGACGACCAGGACCTGATCCGCGCGGGGCTCGTCGCGCTGCTGCGGGCCGCGCCGGGGGTGGAGGTCGTGGGAGAGGCGACCGGCGGCGAGGAGGCCGTGGCCCGCGCGGCGGACACCCGGCCCGATGTGGTCCTGATGGACATCCGCATGCCCGGCACGGACGGCATCACCGCGACCGAACGCATCCTCGCCGAGGCCGCCGCGTCCCCGCCCGGACCGGGGGAGCGGGCGGAGCGGCCGCCCCTGCCGCGCGTCCTGGTGCTCACCACCTTCGACCTCGACGAGTACGTGTACGCGGCCCTGCGCGCCGGCGCGTCCGGCTTCCTCCTCAAGGACACCGGGCCCGAGCGGCTGCTGGAGGCGATCGGTGCCGTCGCGCGCGGGGACCTGCTCTTCGCGCCGAGCGTGACCCGCAGGCTCATCGAGGCGTACGTACAGCGCTCGGAGCCGGTGCCGGACTCCCCGGCGTCCCTGGAGGCGCTCACCGCCCGGGAACGCGAGGTGCTGCTGCTCACGGCGAGAGGGCTGTCCAACGCCGAGGTAGCCGAGCAGCTCTTCATCAGCGAGGCGACGGTCAAGACCCACTTGAACCGCACGATGACCAAGCTCGACCTCGACAGCCGCGCCCAGGCCGTCGTCGTGGCCTACGAGACCGGTCTGGTGGTCCCGGGCGGCTCCGCCGGCTGAACCGGTGCCGGTGCCGGAGCCCGTACGCCGAGCGACGTGGTGAGCCACGGACGAGCCACGGACGGATGTCCTTGATATTGGCTTATGTCCTGTTTAGTGTTCGCCGGGTAGGCACCGTCGCGGGATCGGACACCCGCGCCACGATCCCGGAAGCGAGGTGGGGAGCGCGTGCACGCGAGGCGCGGACGTACCGGAAGGCCGCGACGGACGCGGGCGCTGGTCGCGCTGACCCTGCTGGCGTCGACGCTCGCCGCCTGCGGCGACGAGGACACCTCACGCCCCACCCTCAACTGGTACAACTTCCCCGACGACTCCGGCGCCCTGCAGAAGGCCGCCGACCGCTGCAGCCGGGCGTCCGGCGGCCGCTACCGGATCAGCTACAACAAACTGCCCCGAGCCGCCGACGGCCAGCGCCAGCAGATGGTGCGCAGGCTCGCCGCCGAGGACGACTCCCTCGACATCCTGGGCCTGGACGTCACCTGGGCCGCGGAGTTCGCCGAGGCCCGTTGGATCCGTGAGTGGACGGGAGAGGCCAAGCGCCGGGCCACCGAGGGCACCCTCCGCGTCCCGCTGCAGACGGCCACCTGGAAGGGCAGGCTCTACGCCGTCCCGTACAACACCAACACCCAGCTCCTGTGGTACCGCGAGGACCTGGTGCCCACCCCGCCGAAGACCTGGTCCGAGATGCTGAACATGTCCCGCGGCCTCGCCCGGCAGGGCAGACCGCACTACGTGGAGATCCAGGGCGCCCAGTACGAGGGCCTCACCGTCTGGTTCAACTCGCTGGTCAACAGCGCGGGCGGCACCATCCTCGACGCGAGCGCCACCGGGCCCTCCCTCGGCCCGCCCGCCGTACGGGCCGCCTCGATCATGCGGGAACTCGCGAACTCCCCGGCCGCCGACCCCTCCCTGCCCAACCAGATGGAGGACCAGAACCGCCTGGCCATGGAGTCGGGCGTGGCGGCCTTCGAGCTCAACTACCCGTTCGTCTATCCGTCGATGAAGGCGAACAACCCGCGGCTGTTCGAGAACTTCCGCTGGGCGCCCTACCCCCGCGTCGACGCCGACCGGCCCGCCCGCCCCACCATCGGCGGCATCGACCTCGCCGTCAGCGCCTACTCCCGCCACCCCGGCCTGGCCTTCGAGGCGGCCCTGTGCCTGCGCAACCGGGAGAACCAGCTCACCGCCGCGCTCGAGGGCGGACTGCCGCCCACCCTGCGCGCCCTGTACGACGAGCCCGCCTTCATGAAGGAGTACCCCTTCTCCGCGGAGGTGCTGGCCGCCCTGGAATCGGCGAGCGTACGGCCCCTCACCCCCGCCTACCAGAACGTGTCGATCGCCGTCTCCCACACCCTGTCCCCGCCGTCCGGGATCCAGCCGGAGAGCGCGGTCGACACCATCGGGGAACAGATCGACCAGGCCCTGCGATCCGAGGGTGTGATCCCGTGAGCACGATGGCGGAGCCGACGAAGGGCAGGACACCGGGCGGGAAGGAGCTCTCCGCCGGTGCCAGACAGGAACGCCGCCTGGGCTGGCTGCTGTGCGCACCGGCCGTCCTCGTCATGACCGCCGTGACCGCCTACCCCATCGGCTACGCCGTCTACCTGTCCCTCCAGCGCTACGACCTGCGCTTCCCGGGACGGGCCGAGTTCGTGGGCCTGAGCAACTACGGCGCGGTGCTGTCCTCCCCGTTCTGGTGGGACGCCTTCTGGGTCACGGTGTTCCTGACCGCCGTGTCCGTGGCCGTCGAGCTCGTCCTCGGCATGGGCCTCGCCCTGGTGATGCACCGCACGCTCTTCGCGCGCGGCACGGTGCGCACCGCCGTCCTCGTCCCGTACGGCATCGTCACCGTCGTCGCCGCCTTCTCCTGGCAGTACGCCTGGACCCCCGAACTCGGCTACCTCGCCGAGCTGCTGCCCAGCGGCGACGCCCCGCTCACCGAACAGTGGCCCGCGCTCTGGCTGATCATCCTCGCCGAGGTGTGGAAGACCACCCCCTTCATGGCGCTGCTCCTGCTGGCCGGCCTCGCCCTCGTCCCCGAAGAGACCCTCAAGGCGGCCATGGTCGACGGCGCCACCCCCTGGCAGCGGTTCACCAAGGTCGTACTGCCGCTGATGAAACCCGCCGTCCTGGTCGCCCTGCTCTTCCGGACCCTGGACGCGTTCCGGATCTTCGACAACATCTACGTCCTCACCTCGGGCGCCCAGGGCACCGGCTCCCTGTCGATCCTCGGCTACGACAACCTGTTCACCGCGCTGAACCTGGGCATCGGGTCGGCGATCTCGGTCCTGATCTTCCTCTGCGTCGGGATCATCGCCTTCACCTTCGTCAAGCTGTTCGGCGCCGCCGCACCGGGCGCGGAGGTGAAGCGCTGATGACCGCCGCAGGCAAGTCCCACGCCACCCGCTGGGGCGTCGTCAACGTCGTGGTGGTGCTGTACGCCCTGTTCCCGGTGTGGTGGATCGCCGCACTGTCGTTCAAGGACCCCGGCACCCTCACCGACGGCAACTACATCCCGCGGGACTGGACCCTCGAGAACTACCGGGGCATCTTCGAGACCTCCGAGTTCACCCGGGCGCTGGTCAACTCGATCGGCATCGCCCTGATCGCCACCGTGATCGCGGTGATCCTCGGCACCATGGCCGCCTACGCGGTGGCCCGGCTGCGGTTCCCCGGCAAGCAGGTCCTCATCGGCATGTCGCTGCTCATCGCCATGTTCCCGCCGATCTCCCTGGTCTCCCCCCTGTTCAACATCGAGCGGATCATCGGGATCTTCGACACCTGGCCCGGGCTGATCATCCCGTACATGACCTTCTCGTTGCCGCTGGCGATCTACACCCTGTCGGCGTTCTTCCGGGAGATCCCCTGGGACCTGGAGAAGGCCGCCAAGGTGGACGGGGCCACGCCCGCGCAGGCCTTCCGGCTGGTCATCGTGCCGCTCGCCGCGCCCGGCGTGTTCACCACCGCCATCCTCGTCTTCATCTTCTGCTGGAACGACTTCCTGTTCGCGATCTCGCTGACCTCCACCGAGTCCGCGCGCACGGTCCCCGCTGCCATCGCGTTCTTCACGGGCAGTTCGCAGTTCCAGCAGCCCACCGGCTCGATCGCCGCCGCCGCCGTGGTGATCACCATCCCGATCATCATCTTCGTCCTGCTCTTCCAGCGGCGGATCGTCGCCGGACTGACCTCCGGGGCGGTCAAGGGATGAGCGTGAAGGCAAGGAGGCGCCGCCCATGGCCGAGATCGTCCTAGAGGGAGTCACCAAGCGCTATCCCGACGGCTCCCTCGCCGTGCGGGAGGTGGACCTCGACATCGCCGACGGCGAGTTCGTGATCCTGGTCGGCCCGTCCGGCTGCGGCAAGTCGACCACCCTGAACATGATTGCCGGCCTCGAGGACATCACCGAGGGCACCCTGCGCATCGGCGGCCGGGTCGTCAACGACCTCGCCCCCAAGGAGCGGGACGTCGCCATGGTGTTCCAGAGCTACGCCCTGTACCCGCACATGAGCGTGCGGGAGAACATGGGGTTCCCGCTGCGGCTGGCCAAGGTGGACAAGGCCGTCATCGACAGCAAGGTCGAGGAGGCCGCCCGGGTGCTCGACCTGGGCGAGTTCCTGGACCGCAAGCCCGCCAACCTCTCGGGCGGACAGCGCCAGCGGGTGGCGATGGGGCGGGCGATCGTCCGCGACCCCAAGGCGTTCCTCATGGACGAGCCGCTGTCCAACCTGGACGCCAAGCTGCGGGTGCAGATGCGCACCCAGATCTCCCGGCTGCAACGCCGCCTGGGCACCACCACCGTGTACGTCACCCACGACCAGACCGAGGCGATGACGCTCGGCGACCGGGTCGTGGTGATGCGGCAGGGCCTGGTCCAGCAGGTCGGCACCCCGGCCGAGCTCTACGGCATGCCGCGCAACCTGTTCGTCGCGGGCTTCATCGGCTCCCCGGCGATGAACTTCGTGGGTGCCTCCCTGTCCGGCGGCGTCCTGCGCACCGCGCTGGGCGATCTGCCGCTCGACGACCGTACGCGCCGGATGCTGGAACGGCGGGACGCGCCGCGCGAGGTGATCGTCGGGCTGCGCCCCGAGGCCTTCGAGGACGCGAGCCTGGCGCGGGAGACCGGCGGCCCCGTCGTCACCGCCACCGTGGACGTGCTGGAGTCGCTGGGCTCCGACGCGTACGTCTACTTCAGCGCGGAGGGCGGGCCGGTGACCACCGCCGAACTGGAGGAACTCGCCACGGACTCGGGCGCGCGCGACACCGGTGCCCAGGGAGCCCAGCAGATCGTGGCCCGGCTGGACGCCGCCACCCGGGCCCGCGAGGGCGCGCCCGTCGAACTCCGGGTCGACATGGGCAAGGCCCATGTCTTCGACCCGTCGACGGGCACGAACCTCACCCACGCGGAGGGCTAGCGCCTTCCCGTGTCAGATCGCGCAGCCCGCGTGGGCCAGCGCCTGCTTCAGCAGCACCCCGTGACCGCCCGGCATCTCGCTCTGCACCGCCTGCGACACGGCCTCCTGCGGGCTGAACCACACCAGGTCGAGGGCGTCCTGCCGGGGCCGGCAGTCACCCGTCACCGGCACGATGTACGCCAGCGACACCGCGTGCTGACGGGGGTCGTGGAAGGGGGTGATGCCCTGCGTGGGGAAGTACTCGGCGACCGTGAACGGCTGGAGCGACGCCGGGACGCGGGGCAGCGCCACCGGGCCGAGGTCCTTCTCCAGATGGCGCAGCAGGGCGTCCCGGACCCGCTCGTGGTGCAGCACCCGGCCGGAGACCAGAGTCCGGCTGACCGTTCCGTCGGGCCCGATGCGCAGCAGCAGACCGACGCTGGTGACTTCACCGCTGTCGTCGACGCGCACGGGCACGGCCTCGACGTACAGGATCGGCATCTGGGCGCGTGCCATCTCCAGATCGTCGGAGGACAGCCAGCCCGGCGTGGTTTCGGTCATGTCAGACATTGCTTGATCATACTTTCAGCGGTCAGGGCTTCACGGCTACCGCGCCGTACTGCGGCACCGTGACGACGGAGTCGGAGGCGGCGTGCCACCGCGAGCAGGACACCAGACCGGGCTCGACCAGTTCGAGCCCCTCGAAGAACGCGGTGATGTCCGCGGCACCGCGGGCGGTGATCGGGGGAGTGGCGTTCGCGTTCCAGAACTCCATGGCCGGGACCTGCAGTTCGCCGCCGACCTCGGGGTCGTACGTGGGGTGCGTGAGGACCAGGAAACTGCCGGAGGGCACCGCCGCCATGATCCGGCGGACGATCTCCCTGGCCTTGTCGGTGTCGAGCACGAAGTTGAGGATCCCCAGCATCATCACCGCGACGGGCCGCGTGAGGTCCAGGGTCTCGGCGGCGCGTTCCAGTATGGCGTCCGGGTCGTGCACGTCGGCGTCGATGTAGTCGGTGGCGCCCTCGCGCGTGCCGGTCAGCAGGGTGCGGGCGTGGACGAGCACGATCGGGTCGTTGTCGACGTAGACGATCCGCGAGTCCGGCGCGATCCGCTGCGCGATCTCGTGGGTGTTGTCCGCCGTCGGCAGGCCGGTGCCGATGTCGAGGAACTGCCGCACACCGCGCTCGCGGGTCAGATACGTCACCGCCCGGCCCAGGAAGTCCCGGTCCGCGCGGGCGATGTCCCGGACCACCGGGTTGATCGAGGCGACGTGGTCGCCGACCTGCCGGTCGACCTCGTAGTTGTCCTTGCCTCCGATCCAGTGGTTCCACACGCGCGCGTTGTGCGCCACACCGGTGTTCAGCCTCGCCGATCCGCTCGGCGGGGTGTGGCTCTCGCTCACGGTCCCTCCCTCTCCCTCGCTCGTACGGCCGTGACCGGGCCGCCGCGGCCATTGTGCCGCGTGGTGATCACGTTGTCCCGTGAACGGGGGAGCGGGAAAGCCCTGTTGGCGTGAGGTCACGTGTCCTCGGCCCGGCCGAGTGCGTCCTCGGCCACGTGCGCGTCGACCGCCGCGCGGACCAGCGCCGCCGCGAGGACGGCCGGTTCGATGCGTCCCGCGAGGGCGAGGAGCCGGTCCGGGTCCTGCGGCAGCCCCAACCGCCGTGCGCCGTCGAGGGCCTTGGCGTCCAACAGCGGCGCCGCCTCCGGCCAGACGCGCTGGACCTCGCGCAGGAAGATGTCGGCGCCCACCGGGCCCATGCCGGGGAACTCCCGCAGCAGACTGCGCAGTTCACCGATGTCGCCGTCCGCCTCCGCGCGGAGCCCGCGCAGGTCACCGCCCCAGCGCTCGATCAACAGCTCGGCGCCGTCGCCCAGTTGGGTCGCGGTGCGTTCGTCGTAGCGCCGGTAGCCGCCCCGGCCGAGCGCGTCCACCCGTTCCTGCCAGTCGGCCCGGGCCATGCGGCGGGGGTCGCGCAGCCCCGCCTCGTGCAGGGCACGGGCGGAGGCCACGGCGATCGATCCCTTGATGCGGGCGCTGAGCAGATGGGCCAGTACCAGCAGCCGGTACAGCGGCTGCGGGGTGTCCTTCAGCCCGATGCCGGCCTCCTCCGCGTACGTCCGGCCGTACGCGCCGACGAGGGCACGGACCACCCGCTCGTCCCGGCCGGCCACGGCGGCTACGGCTTGAGCGGGTCGTGGCCGAGGGTCATCAGACGGTGCCGGCGGGGCGTGTCCTCGGCCACGGGCTCGTTCTCCGGGTCCGTCTGCGCCGTGACGGTGTCCACGACCTCCGCCATCACCCGCAGGTCGTCCTCGGTGAGGTCGGTGCGGCGTTTCTGCAGGATGGCGAGGACGTGCTGTCCCGTCTCGCTGCCCGCCCGGTCCGGCAGCGGCTCGGTCGTCTCGTCGGCCTCGCTCACCCGCAGCCAGGCCGCCAGTTCCGCCGAGGTCATGTTCACCACGCGGTGGAAGTCGTCCCACAGCGCGTCCCTCTCGAGGGCGTCGCTCATGATGTGCCCCTTACGTGCGTGTGCTCCGGCGTCGTGACGGTCAGGACTCGCCGGGGAAGTTCTCCGCCTCGAACATCCAGCGCTGCTTCTCCAGGTCCGCGGTGATCGAGATCAGCAGGTCCTGGGTGACCGGGTCCGCCTTCTCGGTGGCGTCGATGCGCTCGCGCAGGCGCGTGACGGCCGTGCCGAGCGCCTCCGTCATCACCTCCACGGCCTGGGAGTCGCGCAGCCAGCCCTCGGCCGGGGCCGGCAGTGAGAAGACCTTGGCGATGGTCTCCGGGCGGCCGTCCGGCGGCACGCCGAGCGTCGCGGCCCGTTCCGCCACGGTGTCGGCGTGGGTGCGGGAGGCGGAGACCACCTCGTCCAGCTGGAGGTGGACGGAACGGAACCGCGGGCCCACGACGTTCCAGTGCGCCTGCTTCCCGATCAGCGACAGCCCGAGCAGATCCACCAGGGTGTCCTGGAGGGCCTCGCAGGAGATCCGGCGGGCCTCGTCGGGCAGGGTGCTCCTCACAACGGTCATGGGGTGCTGTTCCTCCTTCTCGAATCGTCCGTGGTACGTGCGGAGTGGCGCCGGGCACCCGTCCTCGCCGGCGGCGAGGTTCCGCGGCGCCGGCCTCGTCGGTCCCGCGGGAAGGACGACTCCGGGTCCCCTCCCGCACGGGCCGAGCTCCGCGACCACTCCATGAATGCGCGGGTGCCCCCGGCCCTCCGGCGCAAACGCGGCCCCGGAGCGGGCGACTTCCCAGGGGGCCGTCCGGCGGTCTATAGTCCGAAACTAGCGGTGCTAATTAATAGTGTCGCCGGTCACACGGCACAGCCGTCGGCATCGGTCAGGAGTCCCCTCGTGCGTCCCGTCCACTTCGCGGCCGCCCGCCGCACCCCCATCGGCAAACTGCGCGGAGCCCTCTCCACCGTACGGCCCGACGATCTCGCCGCCGCCGTGATCCGCGGCCTGGTCGCCGACGTGCCCGCCCTGGACCCGGCCCGCGTCGACGAGGTCTACTGGGGCGCCGCCAACCAGGCCGGCGAGGACAACCGCAACGTCGCCCGCATGGCCGCGCTGCTCGCCGGGCTCCCCGAGTCCGTCCCGGGCGCCACGGTCAACCGGCTGTGCGCCTCCGGCCTCGAGGCCGTCACCACCGCCGCCCGCACCATCGCGGCCGGCGAGGCCGACATCGTCGTCGCCGGCGGCTCCGAGTCGATGAGCCGCGCCCCCTTCGTCCTGCCCCGCCCCGACGAGGCCCTCCCGCACCGCATGGAGACCGCCGACACCCGCCTCGGCTGGCGGCTGGTCAACCCCGCGATGAAGGACCTCCACGGGATGCTGGCCATGGGCGAGACGGCCGAGGAGGTCGCCGCCCGGTACGGCGTCCCGCGCGAACGGCAGGACGAGTTCGCCCTGCGCAGCCACCAGCGCGCCGCCGAAGCCCGTAAGAACGGTCACTTCGACGACGAACTCCTGTCCGTGACCCGCCCGGACGGAGTGGTCGTCGACACCGACGAATGCGTCCGCGAGGACACCTCCCTCGAGAAGCTGGCCCGGCTGAAGCCGGTGTTCCGCGCCGGCGGTTCGGTCACCGCGGGCAACGCCTCCCCGATGAACGACGGCGCCGCCGGCCTGATCCTGGTCAGCGAGGAGGCCCTGAACGAGCTGGGCCTGGAGTCGCTCGGCCGCTACGTCGCCGGCGCCTCCGCCGGCGTCCATCCGGACGTCATGGGCATCGGCCCCGTCCCCGCCACGCGCAAGGTGCTCGCCCGCGCCGGCTGGACCGTCGGCGACCTCCAGGAGGCCGAGTTCAACGAGGCGTTCGCCGCACAGGCCCTGGCCTGCGTCGACGAGCTCGGCATCGACCCCGGCCTGGTCAACCCCAGCGGCGGTGCCATCGCGCTCGGCCACCCGCTGGGCTGCTCCGGCGCCCGCATCCTCACCACCCTGCTGCACCGCATGCGCCGCACCGGCGCCGGACGCGGCCTGGCGACCATGTGCGTGGGCGTGGGACAGGGCAGCGCGGTGCTGGTCGAGAGGCACTGACCGGCACCCCCGGAGCCATCGGGTGAGACGGTCCTTACGGGCGTCGGATGCTTGCGCATAGCATCTGTCCTCGTAATGAACATGATGACGCCCTGGCACCTCGACGGCTGGGAATTCGCCGCGCTCGCCTTCGCCGCCCTGCTCGTCGGCTTCTCCAAGACCGCCGTCAGCGGGGCCAACACGGTCAGCCTCGCCGTCTTCGCCGCCGTGCTGCCCGCCAAGGCCTCCACCGGCGTCCTGCTGCCCATCCTGATCGCCGGGGACCTGCTCGCCGTCCTCACCTACCGCCGGCACGCCCACTGGCCCACCTTGTGGCGGCTGTTCCCGGCGGTCGCGGCGGGCGTCGTCGTGGGAACCCTGTTCCTGGTGTGGGCGGACGACGGGACCGTACGGAGCTCCATCGGGGCGATCCTGCTGCTGATGACCGGGGTGACGGTGTGGCGGCGGCGGACGGCCGACGCGGGCGAGGAGCCCGACGGGGCCGCCACCCGGGCCGGCCGCGGCAAGGCCCGCTCCTACGGCGTCCTCGGCGGCTTCACCACCATGGTCGCCAACGCGGGCGGCCCGGTGATGTCGCTGTACCTGCTCTCCGCGGGCTTCCGGAAACTCGGCTTCCTGGGGACCTCGGCGTTCTTCTTCCTGATCGTCAACACCTCCAAGCTGCCCTTCAGCGCCGGCCTCGGCCTGATCGACGCCGACTCGCTGCTCCTCGACGCGGCGCTCGTGCTGTTCGTGGTGCCCGGAGCGTTCCTCGGCAAGTGGGCCGTGAACAGGATCGACCAGCGGCTCTTCGAACGGCTGGTGATCGCGGCGACGGTGGTGGGCGGCGTGCAGCTACTGCTGCCCTGAGCGGGGCCCGGCCGACTGCCGCGGTGCGCGGGGTGCCTCGTGGAAGTGGTGGAGCCGGCTCGGCGCGGCGGTACGGCCGACCGTCGCCGCCAGCTTGCGCAGCCGCCGCCAGTCCATGCGCGGCGGGGCCTGCGTGGCGCCGGGCCGCCTGCGCGGCACCCGGACGCGCAGCGCGCCGGGTGCGATGCGGCAGTGGACGGGGGCGGGCAGGATCATGGCCTCCCCGTCGACCCCGGCCTCGATCTCCGCGCGGTCCGCCTCGATGACGACCTCGGTGGCGGTCACGATGGTGAGCCCGCTCGGCTCGGGGTTCAGCAGCAGGGCGGCGGCGCTGATGGCGCCCTCCAGCTTCACCCCGAGGACGCCGAGCGCGGCGGAGTCGAGCCGTTCCCGCCGCCCGAGACCGAAGGGGTCACCGGTGCGGTACGGATTGTTGCTGACCAGCACGGCCTGCGGCGCGACGAGCGTGGTGTCCCCCGCGCGGGCGACCAGCCGGGGCCCCTGCTGCCCGGTGAGCAGGCCGGGCAGCATCTCCAGACTGGTGCCGATCTTGTCGTCGCGGTAGGCGGGGCTCTGCACGATCGCCGCGTACGCGCCGAACGAGGCGTTGTTCACGAACGGCTGCTCACCCGCGAAACCCAGGTCGACACGGAGCTCGACGCCGTCCGTGAGCGCGTCGAGACAGGCGGCCGGGTCGCCGCGGTCGAGGCCGAGGTCCAGGGCGAAGTGATTGCGCGTCCCGGCGCTGATCACCAGGAACGGGATGTCGTGCTCCGCGGCCACGGCCGCCACCAGCGCCTGTGTGCCGTCGCCGCCGGCGGCGCCCAGCAGATCCGCGCCGTCCGCGACGGCGGCCCGGGCCAGCGCGGTGACGTCGTGCTGCCTGCCGGGCTCGAGCAGCACCACGCGGGCGCCCAGGCGTTCCGCCTTCTCCCGCAGCCGGAACCGGCCCACCTTGCCGCCGCCCGACCGGGGATTCATGATCAGCACCGGCTTGCGGGGCGGCGGCAGCCGCCGCTCGCGCACCGGGGCCTGCCCGCCGCCCGTGCCGCGCAGCGCGAACCTGCCGCTCCACACCGCCAGCACCCACAGCCCCAGGGACACCAGCAGTGCCCAGAACAGCGTCACCGCGAACAGCGCGATCAGACCCGCCGGCACACACACGGCGACCAGCGCGGACACCCACCGCAGCGGACCCCGCAGGGTCAGCGTCCACCACACGGCGGCCGCGCTGAGCCCCAGCCCCGCGACCCCGCACACCAGCAACAGCAGGCCGCGCAGCCCGCCGTAGACGAGGGGGGTCGCCACCGCGAGCGCGGCGGCGGCCAACGCCCCCCGCGCCGCCCACCGCTGGGCGTGATAGCCCCGCCTGCTCCACTCCACGGCCATGCTTCCTCCAGTCACCCGGCGTCATCGTAGGGCGTGCGCGTACGGGTGTGCGGCCGGATGCCGATCTTCGTCGGGCGGGCCGGTGCCGGACCCGGCGTCCGGGCCTCGTACCCTCGGCGCCATGTCCCCCCACGTCCTGGTTCTCGGCGGCACCGCCGAGGCACGCGCACTGGCCGCCGAGCTGTCCGCCCGCCCCGGAACCAGGGTGACCACCTCCCTCGCCGGACGCGTGACCCGGCCGGGCGCGGTCGCCGGCGAGCTGCGCGTCGGCGGCTTCGGTGGCGCCCGCGGCCTGACGGACTGGCTGCGCGAGCAGCGCGTGGACGCGGTGGTGGACGCCACGCACCCCTTCGCGGAGACCATCACGGCGAACGCGGCACGGGCCGCGACCGTGACCGGGCTGCCCCTGGTGGTCCTGCGCCGCCCCGGCTGGCGGCCGGGCCCCGGCGACCACTGGCACCCGGTCCCGTCACTGGAGGCGGCGGCCGGCCTGCTGCCCCGGCTCGGGCACCGGATCCTCCTCACCACCGGCCGCCTCGGCCTCGCGGCCTTCGCCCACCTGACGGAACCCCACTTCGTCGTACGGTCGGTGGAGCCCCCCGAGCCGCCCATGCCCCCGCACACGCGCGTCCTGCTGGCCCGCGGCCCCTTCACCGTGGCCGGTGAGACGGCCCTGCTGCGCGAGCACCGCGTCGACGTACTGGTGACCAAGGACAGCGGCGGAGCGGCGACCGCCGCCAAACTCACCGCGGCCCGCGACCTCGCCCTCCCGGTCGTCGTCGTACGCCGCCCGCCGCTGCCGGACGGCGTCACGGCGGTCGAGGACGTACCGGCGGTCCTGCGCCGGCTGGACGCCCTCGCCCGGCCCTGAGGACGGACGGCTCGCTCCGTGCCCCACCGCGCGGGACGTGGCCGGCGTCACCTTCACCGAGGTCCGCGGCGCGGGCCTCCGGGCCGTCGTACGCGACCGCCGTCGGCGGCGTCCCGGGGCCCCGCGCCGGCCGGTCGTGACCGGCAGGCCGTACCCGGCGGCCCGGCACTCCGCCCGGATGCGCCCCGGCGGGCCGGCGTCAGCGGCCGGGCACCCCCGACCGGCCGCTCAGCCCTCGGTCGGTCTGCGGCGCAGCAGATACGTGTCCATGATCCAGCCCTTGCGTTCCCGGGCCTCCGCGCGGAGCCGCTCGATACGGGGAGCCGCCTCGGCCAGCGGCCCGGAGACGAGGATCTCGTCCGGCGTGCCGATGTAGGCGCCCCAGTAGATGTCGACGTCCTGGTCGGCGTACGCGCGGAAGGCCTGGTGGGCGTCGAGCATCACCACCACGTCGTCCACGCCCTCCGGGAACCCCTCGGCGAGCCGCCGCCCCGTGGTGATCTGCACCGGGCGGGCGACCCGGTTGAGCCCGGTCCGGTGCCGGGCGACGAGCGCCGACACACTGCTGATGCCCGGCACGACGTCGTAGTCGAAGGCGACACGGCCCCGCTCCAGGACCTCCTCGAGGACGCCGATCGTGCTGTCGTACAGCGCCGGATCCCCCCACACCAGGAACGCCCCGGTCTGGTCCTCACCCAGCTCCTCGGAGATCATCCGCTCGTAGATGTCCGCGCGGGCACTGCGCCAGTCCCCGACGGCGGGGGAGTAGGCCGGCCCGCCGGCCGTCCGGTCCCGCTCCGGGTCACGTGCCTCGACGACGCGGTAGCCGCCCTCCGGTATGTGCGTGTCGAGCATGTCCCGGCGCAGCCGGGTCAGGTCCGCCTTCGCCTCGCCCTTGTCCAGGATGAAGAACACGTCCGTGCTCCGCAGTGCCTTGACCGCCTGCAGGGTCAGCTGGTCGGGGTCGCCCGCGCCGATACCGATGACATGAATCTCTCGCACGCCCCGAGTCTGCCGCACCGCACCGACAGCGCGTGCACCGGACCCGATCCCTCCGTCAGGAGGCCCCGCGCAGCCGGGGCGCCCGCGCCCCCGCGTCCACCGGGGCACCCGCCTCCACCTCGGCGGCCAGCTCGCGGGCCCAGGCGATCATGCCCGGAAGGTCGATCCCGTGCGGCCGGTGGCCGGCCCCCGAGGCCCACGCCTCCGCCGCACCGGCCCCCCGCCGCAGCAGCCGCGCCCCGCCGGTGACGTTCCCGCGCGCGGCATGGGTGAGCCCCACGGCGAGCTGCGCCAGCCCCCGCCACAGCTCGCGCTCCTCCTCCGGCCCCGACTTCCAGGCGTCCTCGAACACCTCGTGCGCGTGGAACGGCTTCCCCTCGTCCAGCAGCCGCTGCGCCTCCGCGACGCTCTCCTCCGGCCGCCGCACCACCCCCTCGGGCTGCCGGGGCACCCCCGACGCCCCGTACGGCAGGGGCCGCCCGAGCCCGTCCCGCGGCCGGGCGTTGCGCGCCCGCCCCTCGCTGTCCCGGTCCCGCGCGGCGGCCGTCCGGCCCGACGGCGTGCTCTCCATGCTGCCCATACGCCGATTGTCCCGCGCCCGCTCCGATTCGGGCCGAGCCGGGGGCGTGGGGTAAAGTGCTGTTCGCGCGATCACGCGGATCCACCCCGTGTGAGCGCACCGGGACGTGGCGCAGCTTGGTAGCGCACTTGACTGGGGGTCAAGGGGTCGCAGGTTCAAATCCTGTCGTCCCGACTTTGTGAAGTCGCGGTCCAGGGGCCGTTCCAGCGGAGAGCTGGAACGGCCCCTGGCCGTTTTCGGGGCGCCGGCCGAGGACAGGTGGCGTGGGGACGCCGTGGTGACCGCGACGACGGGGGTCCGGGAACGCTCCGTCACGCCTGTTCGGTCAGGGGTTCGAGGGCTGTCCGTCTCGGTGTGCTCCGGCGCCCCGCGCCGTAGGCTGGCGCCGCCGGGCGCACGGCCCGGTCCGGAGCGGGCGGAGGGGACATGCCGGAGGAGCTGGCGCGGTTCGGACTCGGCGACGGGGACGCCGCGGTGTACGTGGCTTTCGAGGACCAGGATCCGGAGATCGTACGGGCCCGGAGCCGTGACCGGTCGGGGAACGGTGCCGTGGACGTCGCGGCGGGACGGTTCGAGGAAGGGCTCGACCAGGTCCGGCAGATGGCCGGACGGACGCTGGAGCGGATGGTGTCGCTGCCCGCCCCGCCGTCGACGGTGGAGCTCGAGTTCGGGGTGAAGTTCAACGTGGAGACCGGTGCGGTGATCGCCCGTACCGGGGTCGAGGGGCACCTCAAGGTCAAGGTGGTCTGGGAGCGGGGCGAGCGGCACCGGCGACCCGAGGAGGACGAAGCGCCCCCGGCCGGAGGTCAGTCGGGCGCGCAGGCGGGGGCGGACGGCGAGGGCTGAGCCGTCGGCGGGACCGCGGGAGCGGCGACCGGCCCGGCCGCGGGGTCGGACGCCGGATCGGACGCAGGGCTCGCCGTGGAGTCGGCCGCCGCCACCGTCGTCCCGCCGGTGGCCACGGGCGCGGGCTTCGGCTCCGGCGGCCCGGGCTCCCGGACAGGGGTGCGGGCGGCCGTCGGCACCGGGTCCGGGGCGTGTGCCGTCCCGGACCGGCCCTCCGCCGCCCCGTCCCGCTCCTCGGCCGTCTTCCGCGGCCGGCGCTCCAGCTGACTCCGGTACAGCGTCGTGCGTCCCGTCACCGCCGACGCGCACAGGACCGCCAGCATGCCCGGCCCCAGGAGGGAGGCGTCCGCGACCATCTCCGTCGCCATGACCAGCACGCCGAGCGGCGCGTTGGCCACGGGGCCCAGACAGGCCGCCATGCCCACCACCACGTACGGGAGCGGCCCGGCCGACGGCAGGTGCAGCGCCTCGCCGACGCGCCAGGCGAGCGCACCCGTCCCCGCGCCCACGACCATGCACGGTCCGAAGATGCCGCCGGACCCGCCGGAACCGACGGTCAGGGCCGTGCCCGCGATCTTCGCGAGCGGGATGGCGAGCAACATCAGTACGGGAAGGTCGGCGACGAGCTCGCGGTCGGTGAGCGCCTCCATCAGGCCGTACCCCGTGCCGAGCACACCGGGCACCAGCAGCCCGAGGACGCCCACGAACAGGGCGGCGACCGCCGGGGCGGCGATCCTGGCCGGCACGGACCGGACGCGGTCCTCGGTGCGCAGGTGCACGGCGTAGAAGGCGCCGGTGTAGAGCCGGCCGGCCAGTCCGCACAGCAGCCCGGTCACGGCGATCAGGACGAAGTCGCCGGCCCCGAAGCCCGGTCCGTCCGCCGAGTGCCGCCCGAGGACGGGCGCGAAGCCGTAGCACGCGCCGAAGACCAGCCAGCCCGCGCAGGCCGCCACGAGCGCCTTCGGCAGCACCCGGGCGTCCATCTCCCTGCGGTACAGGAGCTCCGCGCCGAGCAGCGCCCCGCCCAGCGGGGCCTGGAAGATCGCGCCGACGCCCGAGGCGAGACCGATCACCAGGGCGGTGCGGGCCTGCCGCCGGGACATGCCGGTACGACGGGCGATCACCGAGCCGAACGCCGCCGAGATCTGCGCGGCGGGCCCCTCCGTACCGCCCGAACCGCCGGAACCGAGGGTCAGCGCCGACGCGACGAGCTTCACCACCGTCGTCCGGCCGCGCATCCCGGACGGATCGTGGTGTGCGGCGGCGATCGCGGCGTCCGTCCCGTGTCCGCGCGCCTCGGGGGCCAGCCAGACGGCGAACGCGGTGGCGAGGAGCGCGCCCCCGGCGGCCACCAGCGGAACGGCCCAGGGGCGTTCGGACGGGACCAGTTCACGGAAGCCGCCCTCGGCGGAGGTCCGGTACGGGTGGAATCCGGCGATGTCCTCGAGGAGTAACTCGGTGCACAGATGCAGGAGCCCGAACAGTGCCACCGCGCCCAGCCCCGCCACCGCGCCGATCAGCAGGGCCGGCACGATCCAGCGGGACAGCGGGTCGGTCGCGGCCTCCGGAGAGGGGAACAGCCGGGCCACGGACCGTGGCAGAGGACGATCGGCGGTGGAGCGAGGGCCTGTGGTCTTTCGCTTCCAACTCATCGGATCTCCCTGGCTGTTCGGGCCGTGTCGCACGTATTGTGACCCAGGGACAGGCAGGCCCGCGCCACCGCCGCGCCGCCTCGATCACGCCGTCGATGTATCGGTCATCTGTTTGGCGGGGGTGATGGATGGCCATGACATGGAGAAGAGCCCGCACGGTTCCGCGCACGACGCGGCGCGAGGACACCGGAGGCGGGCGGGCCGTGGGACACGCGTGCGACAGGGGGAGTGCATGAGGGCCGGTCCACCCGAGCGAGGTCCGGACGTCGTACCGCCCGCGAGGGCGCCGGAACCGACGGGCCGCGGGGAACCGGCGGACCTGCCGGACCTGCCGGGGGTTCCCCGGCTCCCGGATCTTCCGGACCTCCCGGATCTCGCGGGGCTCGCGCTGGAGGAGCTCCTCGACGCGCCGAACCCGGTGCTCGCCCGCGCCGCCCGGCGCGTCCTCGACCGGCTGATGGCCGAGGAGGCGCCGCTCGCCGCCTACAACTCGTCCGCCGTGCCCGTCGACGACCCCCCGGTGTGACCGTGCCCGGACGGTCCCGGCCGCCGCTCCCGTTCCGGGAGTTCCTGGTCAAGGTGCACAGCCGCTGCAACCTCGCCTGCCGCTACTGCTACGTGTACGAGAGCGAGGACCGGGGCTGGCGCACCCAGCCGGTCGGAATGACCCCCGCGACGGCCGCGCGGCTCGTCCTGCGGATCGCCGAGCACGCCCGCCGCCACGTCCTCCGTTCCGTCCGGGTGATCCTGCACGGCGGCGAGCCCCTGCTCGCGGGCGAGGCGTTCCTCGCCCGGTTCGTCCGCGGACTGCGGGCCGCGCTGCCCGCCGCCACCCGTGCCGAGGTGGCCCTCCAGACCAACGGCACCCTCCTCGACGAGACGCTCCTGGGGCTCTGCCACGCGGAGGACATCCGGATCGGTGTCAGTCTGGACGGCCCGCCCGCCGTCCACGACCGCTACCGCCGCGACCCGGCCGGCCGCGGCAGCCACGCCCGGGTGGCCGCCGCGCTGGAACTCCTGACCCGCCCGGAGCACCGTCCGCTCTGGAGCGGACTGCTCACCACGGTCGACCCGACGACCGACCCGCTCACCACGTACGACCACCTGCTCTCGTACGATCCGCCCGCCCTCACCCTCATCCTGCCGCTCGGCAACTGGACCGTCCCCCCGCCCGGCCGCGTCCCGGACCCGGCCCGGACCCCGTACGCCGACTGGCTCGTCCAGGTCTTCGACCGCTGGTACGGGAGCGGGAGCCGGGCGCCGCGCGTCCCCCTCTTCGAGTCGGTGATCGACCTGCTGCTGGGCGGCGCCTCCGGCAGCGAGGTGATCGGCGGCGGTCCGAGCCGGCTCGCCGTGATCGACACCGACGGTTCGCTCACGCTCTCCGACCATCTCAAGACCACCTACGACGGGGCCGACCGGACGGGGCTCAGCGTGCACCGCGACCCGTTCGACGCGCTGCTCCGCCACCCGGGCGTCGCGGCCCGCCAGGCCGGCCCGGCGGGGCTCTGCGCCGGCTGCCGGGCCTGCCCGCTGGTCGCCGTGTGCGGCGGCGGCCACTACCCGCACCGCTACCGGGCGGGATCCGGCGGCGCGGGCCACGACAACCCGTCCGTGTACTGCCCCGACCTCGCCCGGTTCATCGGCCATGTGGCACGGACCGTCGCCGCCGACTTCCCGAGGACGGCGAGGACGGCGAAGGCGGTGACGAGGACGGAGGCGGCGGTGATGGCGGGGCGGACTCCGGGCCGCCGGGGCGCGGAGCACGACGGATGAGCACCCGCTCCCCGTCCCCGCGCGCCTCCCGGCAGGACTTCTGGGAGTCCCTTGCGGCCGGTACCCCCGCTCCGGCCGCCCTCGCCGCTCTGCGCACCGCCCGCCGCAACCGCAACCTCCTGCTGCTCCGCGTCGCCCACCGGCGTCACCGGGCCGACCCGCACTGGGCGGCGGCGGTGGCCCTGCTCGCCGAGGTCCGGCGCGCCCGGCCGGAGGTCTTCACGGAACTGCTCGGCGGCCCGGAGGCCGGCGCCTGGCTCGCCCGGCACGCCCTCCCCCGCGTCCTCGAGGGCGGAGCCGCGCGCGGCACCGACCGCGAACCCGCCGCCGGACTCGCCCGTCTCGCCGCCGCGGCGGCCCTCCGCGCCGGGCTCCGCTTCCGGATCCGGGTGCCGGTCGCGGACGGTACGGCGCTGGTCCTGCCCGGGCTCGGCGCCGTCCTCTTCCCGGCCCCGGGCCCCGGTACCGCCACCGTCCTGTGCGACGGGGGCGGCGCCGCGGCCGTACGGGACGGAGAGCGGCCGGTACTGGTCCACGGTGCCCCGGCGGCCGGGCCCGACGGCACCGGGGGCTGGTTCCCCGTGCCGCGGCTGCGCCTCGGCGGCCGGGCCGCCGTACGGCTCGACACCCTCGACCCGCTGCGGCTCGGCGGCCCCGCGCCCCTGCCTCCCCGCCCCCTGCCGCCCGCCGAGCACGCGGGCTGGGTCCGCCGGCTCGACGGCACGTGGCGCTTGCTGACGGAACGCCACCCCGAGCGGGCGGAGACGGTCGCGGAGGTGCTGCGCGTGCTCGTGCCGCTCGGGGAGGAGGACGGGACCGGCTGGCGCAGCGCCTCGTTCGGCGACGCGACCGGACTGGTCGCGCTCTCCCCGGTCGACGACCCGGCCGAACTCGCCGCGGACCTCGTCCACGAGACCCAGCACTCGCTGCTCTACGCCGCCATGGACCTCGTCGAACTGCTCGGCTCCCCGCCCGGAGTCCGGGCCGACGCTCCCTGGAGCGACCGGCCCCGCCCGCCTGCCGCGCTGCTCCAGGGCAGCTCCGCCTTCCTCGTCACGGCCGGCTTCTGGCGCACCGAACTGCGGCTCGGCAACCCCGCCGCCCGCCGGCTGTACGAGCACAGCAGGCGCACCGCCGCGACGGCCCTCGCCACCCTCACCGCCCACGACGACTGGACGACGCGGGAGGGCCGGCGGCTGCTCGGTGCCCTGCGCGCCGTCCTCGCCTCGTGGGAGGAGCGGGACCGCCGGGAGGAGCGGGACCGTCGCCCGCTCCCGTGAGGCCGCCGCCCGGCCCGCGGATACGGGCGGGGGCACCGCGGGAGCCGGGGCGTCACAGCGGGGGCGGCTCGATGTCGCACTCCGCGCGTCGCCCGGCCTTCGCCGACAGCGTCTCCCAGTGCTCGGCCCCCAGGGTGTCGTGGTAGCGGCGCACCACCGAGGCCAGCAGCTCCGCGCCCCGCTCCTCCTCCCCGCAGGACACGAGGTCGAGCGAGACGTTGCGCAGGGCGGCCAGGGTCGCCGGATGCCGGTCCCCGTAGCGCTCCTCCAGGGTCCGGGCACACCGCTCGCCCAGGTCGCGCGCCGCCTCGTGCTCGCCCGTCCTGGCCAGCCCCGTCGCCAGGTTGACGTGCGCGAGCAGCGCCCACGGATGCGTCTCGTGCAACACCCGTTCGAGACCGGGCGCGGTCTCCTGGTCGAGCCGGAGCGCCTGCGGGAACTTGCCCACCGCGCGCAGCGCGGCGCCGTGGTTGACGGCCGCCACGTGCGTCAGCGGGTGCTCGGCGCCGAGCACCGTCCGGTACCGCTCCAGGGCCTGCGCGCCCTGCCGCTCGGCGGCCTCGGCGTCACCCGTCAGCCGCAGGTCGTTGGCGAGGTTGGCGAACGCGGCGAGCGTGTCGATGTGCATCGGCCCGAGGATCGCCACGTACAGGTCGAGCACCTCCTCGGCCAGTGCCCGCGCCCGGTCGAACCGGCCGGCCTTGCGGCAGGTCACCGACATGTTCTTGATCGCCCGCATGGTGTGCGGATGCCGGTCGCCGTACTGTGCGCGGTACTGCGCGAGCGTCTGCTCCTGGAGCTCCAGGGCCGCCGCGTACTCGCCGCACTCGCGCAGGTCGCGGGCCACGTTGTTGACGGAGAAGAGGGTGGAGAGCGCGGTGGCGCCGAGGACCGTGCGGAGGTCCTGGTGGACGCGCCGGTCGAGGTCCAGGGCCTCCCCGTAGCGCCCGTTGACGCGCAGGCTCACCCCGTAGTTGTGCCCGGCCCGCAGGGTGAACGGGTCCTCCGTCCCGTACATGGTCACGCTGCGCCGGTACGCGTCCTCGTCCAGCTCCAGGGCGTCCGCGAACCGGCCCGCCGTCCGCAGGTCGGCGGCGAGCACTCCGGCGGCCGTGAGCGTGTACTCGTGGTCGTCGCCCACCGTCTCCCGGAGCCGCCGCAGCACCTCCTCGCTCAGCGGCCGCGAGACGGTGAACTCGGCCAGCTGCCAGTGGGCGCTCGCCCGGTGCCGCATCGCCCACAGGGTCTGGAGGTCGTCCGCGCCCAGGAACGACTGCCAGTCCGTGCTGATGCGCTCGCCGAGCTGCGCCGCTCCGCGCAGCACGCCCCGCGCCAGCAGATAGGTGATCAGGTTGATCGCGGTGTCCCGGATGTGCCGGTCCTCGCAGCGGGGCAGCCCCGTCGGCTCCAGGTGCGGAAGGATGTCGGCGTAGTTCTGCCAGTGCTCGGACCGCTGGCTGTCGCCCGGGTCGTGCGCGGCGATGACCTGGTGCACCAGGTGCCGCATCTCGCTCTGTTCCCGTGCCGGCAGTTCGTCCTGGAGGACCGCTCGCACCAGTCGGTGCATCTGCACCGTCCCGGCCACGTTGTCGACGGTGAGCAGCGAGAACTGGTTGATCGCCCGGATGGCACGGCCCCGGGACAGCGGGTCGCGGGCGAGCCGCATGAGCGCCGGGGGCAACGGCAGCATCCTGGCGTCGTGCAGGAAGTCCAGCGCCACCGGCTCGGGCCCGAAGAAGGCCAGCAGACGCAGGAGTTCGAGCGCGCCCGGCGCCTGCGTGGCCAGCGTCTCCATGGAGGCCCGCCACACCACCGCCACCGGCAGGGTGATCGAGTCGACCCCCTCGGCCAGCACCTCGGCCCGTCGCTGCTCGATCATCGTCAGGAAGTCCGCCACCGCGATGCCGGTCTGCCGCTGCAGCGCCGCGCACTGTTCCAGGGCGAGTGGCAGATCCCCGAGGAGTTCGGCCAGCTGGTCCGCCTGCTCCGGACCGGCCCAGGGGGCGCGCGCCCGCAGGAAGTCCAGGCTCTCGGCGCGGGTGAACACGTCCACCTTGGTCGCGAGCACCCGGTCCGACCAGCCGGCGTGGCGCGAGGTGATGAGGATGCGTCCGGTCCCCTCGGAGCCTCCGATCAGGGACGGCAGGTACGGGATGACCTCGTTGGGCTGTCCCGCGTTGTCGAACACCAGCAGCCAGCGGCTGTGCGGCGTGCCCGAGGCCAGCGCCGCCAGCACACGCGCCACCGTGTCGCTCTGCCGGTCCGGCACCACGCCGAGTTCCGGCGCCAGCATGGTCAGCTGGGCGCGGATCACCGCGGGCTGTTCGGCGTCGATCCACCACACCCGGTCGTACTCGTGCCGGTGCAGCTGGACGTACTTCAGGGCGAGCTGCGTCTTGCCGACGCCCCCGAGGCCGTGCAGCGCGTGCGGCAGGACGGCGGCCCGCGTGCTCGTCCCCAGCTGCCGGTGCAACTCGGCCAGTTCGTTCTCGCGCCCGGCGAAGTGCGGATTGGGCAGGGGTACGGAACGGGGTGAGCGGGACTGGCCGGAAGGGTCCGGTCCCTTGGTGCCGGTGCCGGTGCCGGTGCCGGTGCCGGTACCGGTGCCGGTGTCGCCGGGGCTGGGGGGCGTGACACCCGGTGCGGTGCCTCCCGCCGCTGGGGGTTCCATGGTGGTGGTGTCCTTTGCGTTCGGGGGCGTTGTGCCGTCGTCCTGGGGGGAGCCGGGGCCGGCTCCGGCCTCGCTTCCGGGGTGAGGGCCGTCTCCTTCTCCGCCCGCCCCGCCGGTTCGCGAGGCGTCGTCCGCCGGAGCGCTTCCCGCCGGGGTCGGTGCCGGGTCCTCCTCCGCCGTCACCTCTTCCCCGGTGGTGACCGGACCGAACGGAGCCGTCCCCCGAACCGGGTCCCAAACCGCACCATAGGGTGGACCGAGCGCCTTGAGCGCGGGCCCCGCGGCGTCGAGGAGCTCGCGGTCCAGATCGGTGAGGGTCTCCGCGTCGGGCGTCTCCCGGCTGCCGATCACGGTGCGCAGCAGGTCCGGCCGGGCCCCGACCGCACGTCCGGCCAGCGCGGAGGTCTCCTGGAGCGTGCGCAGCAGCTCGGTGCGGCCCAGCCCGCGCAGCAGCCGGGAGCGCACCCCGTCCAGGAACTCGAACATGTACTCCTCGCCGGTCCGCCCCCGGGCGGTCGTGGTGCGTAACGCGAGCAGTCCGCCCAGCAGGATCTCCGCGAACGGCAGCGGTCCGCCGGCCGCCACCGGCCCCTGCCGCACCGCCTCCACCACCTCGGGACGCAGCGGCACCATCGCGAGCCGGGCCGCCAACCGCCGCGCGGCCGGGGAGGCGTGCTGCAGGAACCGCCGCACCGCCAGGTCCGGCGGCACCGGACGGCGCCGCTCCTCCCAGGTGAACGGAGGCAGACAGTGCGGTGTGAGCCCCTGCTCGTCCACCAGCAGCGAGGTCGTCTCGGCCCACGGCAGAGCGCCCCCGGTCACCATCCGGGCCCAGCCCGCGAACCAGCCGGGTTCCAGCTCCAGCACGGGCACGGGGACGGGCAGCGGATCGGCCGGGTCGCTGTCGCGGGGCCGTTCCCACCGGCCGTACCGCAGCAGTTCGAGACGGGAATTGGGGAGCCCCGGCGCGAAGGCGCGCACCCGCAGGTCCATGGGCACACCGTCGCAGAGGTCCCACAGGTGGGTCGGCAGCGGCTGCAGCACGGCGACGGGCGCGCGCCTGCCCCAGGTGTGCAGCAGCCGGGGCACGGCCCCGCCCGCCCAGGCGTCGCCCACGCAGTCGCTCATCACCAGGACGATCCGGCGCCCGTCCGGATGGAACAGTTCGGCGGGGCTGTGCCGGAGCCCCCCGTCGGCCGAGCGCAGCACCGCGTGCTTGCCGTCCCGGGTGTCCAGCGACCAGAGCCGTACGTCGGCGAACGCGCCCTGCATGCGCAGCAGTTCGGCGAACGCGTGGGCCACCGGCTGCCACACCGTCATGGACACGCTGCGCTCCACCACGAGGGCCACCTCGAACCAGCGGTCGGGTGGCCGGGTGAGCACCGGGTGCCATTGGCCGGTCTCGGCCGCCCGTACGGCGGTCGCCTCCTCGTCCAGCACCCGTCGCCGGGCGCCGCCCGGCAGCCGGCGGTTGAGCGGCCGCAGGGCCCGGGCCAGGCCCCGGGCGTCGCGGAGCGCGCCGGGCAGTTCCTCCCCGGTGATGGTCCCCCGGCCGGAGGAGAGGGTGTGGGAGATGCGGGGGAGGGCGGGCAGCGGGCCGTCGGGGAGGGCCGGGCCGGTGGCGCCGGCGCCGGGAGCGGGGGGGCCGTGCGCCGTCACCGCTCCGCCCGTGTCGTTCGCGGGATCCGTCCCGTCGTCCGTTCCCGTGCCGTGGTCCGCTGCTTCGGACGTGTCCTCCGGCGCGGGGGAGACCCCGGGAGGACCGCCGGGGTCCGCGCCGGGTTCGCGGCCGTCGGCCTCCGGACCGCCCGTGTCCCGTCCGTCGGTCTCCTGTCCGTCGGTCTCCCGCCGGCCTGTCTCCCGGTCGCCGGTGTCCCGGTCGGGGCCCGGTGGCCCCTCCTCCTGCCCGATCACCTCCGCGAGCCAGAGCGCCTCCGCCCACTCGCGGGCCGTGGGCTCCGCGGAGCCTTCGGATCCGGTCATGGTGAGGTGTCCGAGGACAGGTTCCGCCAGAGGGCGTCGCGCAGGTGCAGCCAGGAGGTGTCGTCCGCCTCGGCGGCGCCGTTGGTGAGCATGTGCACGGTGTTGAGCAGCTGGTCGATGGCGAGGTCGGCGCTGTCGCCCCGCTGTTCCACGAACTCCCGCACCAGCTCCCGCGTCCGCTCGTCGAGCGCCCCGCCGAAGTGGGAGGCGACCATCGCGGCGAGCCGCTGCGCGTCCGGTGCGGGCATCCGCACCTCCAGACACCTGCGGCGGAAGGCGGGCGGGAAGTCGCGCTCCCCGTTGCTGGTGATCACCACGATGGGGAACTCGGCGCAGCGCACCCGGCCCGCCGTCACGGTGACCCGGTGGTCGTGGTCGGCGGTGGCCACGTCCACCTGGCGCCGCGACTGGGCGAGCCGCTCCAGCTCGGGGATGTGGTACTCGCCCTCCTCGAAGATGTGCAGCAGGTCGTTGGGGAGGTCCACGTCGCTCTTGTCCAGCTCGTCGACGAGGAGCACCCGGGGTCGCCGCCACGGCAGCAGGGCCGTCCCCAGCGGGCCGAGCGTGAGGTAGCGGCCGATGTTCGGCAGCGGGCCGTCCCCGGTGGGGGAGCGGCGTCCCGGCTGCGGGGCGTCCTGGACCCGGCCGATGGCGTCGTAGTCGTACAGACCGTCGCGGAGCGTGGTGCGGCTGACCACCGGCCACCACAGCACCTTGCCCAGCCCCAGCTCGGAGGCGATCTGGTGGGCGAGGGAGGACTTCCCGGTGCCCGGCGCGCCCGTGACGAGCAGCGGGCGGCGCAGATGGATCGCGGCGTTGACGACGTGCAGGGTCTTCGGGGCCAGCGTGCCGCCGCGCCGCCTGCCGAGCCGGCGCCGGGTGTCCTGGTCGTCGGCGGGCAGCGGCACGTCCAGCGGACCGAGTTCGGACTCCGGACGGAAACGGCGCCAGGCCGGCGGCGGGGGGAGCTTCGGCAGCACGTCGTCCCCCGGTGAACGGTGCTCACCGGTGTCCCGGAAGACCCACCAGCCGGGGACGGAGGATCCGTCGGTCCCACCCGCGTCGTTCGTGCCGCCCGTCACGCGGTGCACGGTCCCGCTCATCGCAAGCCACCCCCGGTCGACGGATGCCCCAGCGCGGAGTCCGCCCCCTCCAGTCCGTCACGGCCGTCCCACACTAGGCTGATGTGCCGATGCAGGTCCAGAACGGAGAAGACCTCCGCGTCCGGCCCCACTTCCCCCCTCAGCATCCTTACCCGCTCGGGCAGTTCGATGAGCCTGCCGGCCAGTACTTTCCGTGTCCTTCGTTCCGCCTCCGGATGGCCGCCCACCTCGCGCACCGCCACGATCACCGGTATCCCCATCTCCAGCAGCACGTTGACTGCGTCCCCCTCCAGACCGCCGGTGTACGGGGGAGGTTCGAGGAACAACCAGCCGAGCTGCTCGCGGTCGTGACGCAGTTGACGGAGCAGTTCCACCGGCCGCAGCCGCTCGCCGTACGGCACCACGCGTACGGCGGCCGACTCGAAGGGGGTCTCCGGGGCGGTGGCGAGGAGGTCGGACCGGGCGTGCAGCCGCGGACGCCAGTGCGGCTTCGCCCACCGGTCCCGGCTGCGGACCAGGACCGTGTGGTCGGCGCCGATCGGACGGGCCACCGAGTCCGGCGGCCGGACCATGATCTGGTCCACCGGCAGCCACAGAAGCGGTCTCGGCAGCAGGAACTCGACCACCATTCCCGCGCTCAGCTCCCCGAGCTCCTGTACGCAGGACAGGTAACGGCCCGCGACCTCGTCCTCCATCGCGGCCCGTGAGGAGAGCTGCACCGGCTCGCCGTACGGCCGTGCCCCGTCCGGGCCGGGCGGCACCACCCAGGACCGCACGGTGTAGAGGTCGGGCACGGGCGTGCGCGCGGTGATCTCCAGAAGGAGCCGGTACGGGGAGAGCGGCCGGCCGGCCCGGGCGGCCACCTCGTCGCGCAGCCGGGCCAGCCGCCACGGACTGCGGCAGCCCAGACGGGCGGCGACCCGCCCGCTCCAGGCGTGCAGCCGGGCCCGGAGCGGGGCGTCCTCCAGGACGGCGACGGTCTCGACGAAGACGAGCAGGGGGTGTGGCTCGTTCTCCCAGCCGTACGGCAGGTCCTCGAAGACCGCCAGCAGGGCCGAGACCTCGCCGTGCCGTTCGTCGTGGCCCCGGCCGGACCCCCGGTCCCCGAGGGAGGCGGAGCCGGCGCCGGTCTCGTGCAGGACGCGCAGGGCGAGGGGGCGCAGCCGGGGCCCCTGATCGCAGGATTCCAGGAGTTCGCACAGGGTCCGGCGGTGGTGCGGCTCCAGGAGGTCCGAGGGGAAGAGCTGCCGGTGCAGCTGCTCCACCGCCCGCCAGCTGGTCGTCTGCTGGTGGCCGCGGGAGAACTCCTCCAGGTAGACGGCCAGCCCGCCCGGATGGTCGGCGCAGTAGGCCAGTTCCAGGGCGAGCGCCTCCACGGTGGTGCCCTCGGGGGAACGCGGGGCCGTCCCGTACTCCGACGCGACCCGCTGAAGCGCCGCCCGCCGGGCCGAGGCGGTGTCCGTGGGCGAGCGCTTGAGCCGGAGCATCTCGTTGGCCAGCGCCCAGTACGGGTCGCGGGAGCCGCTCATCGGGCGGCCCCGCCGCCGGACCCCAGCGCACGCAGCCGGGCGACCTCGCGGTCGAACTCCCGCATCGGCAGCGAGCGCGACTCGTACCAGCGCAACGCCGCCGCGAACCGGTCGATGCCGTCCTCGTACTCCAGGCAGAGCCCGAGCACCGCCCGGGCGTCGTTGATCAGGATCCCGGTGCGCTCGACGTGGAAGGCGATGTGGTCCCCGGTGTCCCGCAGCACCCGCTCCCGGCGGTGCGGGTCGGCGAAGCTCCGCACCTTCACGAGCACCCGGGCGAGGTCCCGCTCGGCGCTGGGCGGCCAGGACGGCGGAAGGACGCCCTCCGCGCCGGGACCGCGCTCCGGCCCGTACGAACCGGGGGCGCCGGCCGGAGCGTACGGGCCGTCCGGGGCGTACGGTCCGTACGCCCGGTGCGCGTGGTGACCGGATCCGCGGGACCCGTCGGTGTCCGGAACCCCGCCCGCCCCGGCGGCGGGACCGGTCACCGCGTCCGTGAGGTCGGGGCAGTACCGTACGACGACCTCGACCGGTATGAGCCAGCCGGTGCGGCGCTCCGCGCGGGTGTCCTCCGCGACCACCAGGCCGATCACGTACCCGGAGCCGTCGACGACCCCCGCCCCGCTGTAGCCCTGCCGCAGGCGGTCCCCGGCCTCGCTCGCCGCCTCGAGCTGCATCCACTCCGGGCTCAGCCCGCCGGATCCCACCAGCCGCGCCCGCAGCCACAGCCCGGCGGGCGCGCCGACGGCCTGCCCGAAGGCCCGGACGATCCGGTCGCGGGCGGGGCCGCATGGCCGCAGCTCCGCGGGCCGGCAGTCGACCGGGGCGCCCCCGTACAGGTCGAGCACCGCGACGTCGGCCCGCTCCTCGTCCGGCGGCGCCCATCCCCGGGGCGCGACCCGGGCGCGCACCGGCCCGGCACCGGGTGCGAGGGAGCCGGGGAAGTCCACCGTGAGTTCCGCCTCCCGCGGGTCCCCGGCATCGGGACCGAGCGCCCCTTCCACGACGTGCGCGCAGGTCACCACCCTGTCACCGGCGACGAACACCCCTGCGCCGACCGGCGTTCCCCGTGCGTCCAGGATCCGTACGCGCCATGACTCCGCGAGTGAATGTTCCACCCCTGCCCCCCGTTTCCCGCTCCGCGAGCCTCCGCCGCACCCCGTTCGCCGGGGTCGGGCACGGCCGCGGTGAACCAGGTGCTGGAGGCGCGCGTGTTACGGCCATGCTAAGCAGCAATACCCGGTCGGTGTCCCGGCAAGACGTCCGAATCGGACGGGAGGGCCGAAGGGTGGCCGAAATGCCGCCGTCGCGTTCTCCGCAGGCCGGGACGGCCGGTGACGGAGCGTCGGCCGTCCCCGGTGGTGCCGGCCCGGCGGCCCGGCCACGATCCGCCGGTCGTCCCGCCGGCCGGGACCCGCGCCGGTGCGGTCCCCCTGTCCGAGGCGCTCGCCGGCCCGCCCGGCGACGCCGGGGGCGCGGTTCGGCCCGTACCGGACGGCGTCGTCCGACAGCCCGAAGCCGAACACGCTCCCGCGCGGCCCCCCGGCGTCGGCCGTCCCGCCGTCCCGCGCGTGTCCGGGCGCTGCTGCCCGCTCCGTCCGGTTTCCCGTCCGCCCGGCTCGTCGACCGGGACGGATCGCGAGGTGGACCGGTTTCCGCTTCGCCTCTTCGCCGCTTCGCCTCGACGAGCCGCGGACACGCTTGACTTGGAGCGCTCTTCAAGCGGAAGACTCCCGTTCCGTGCCCCGGCATCGGGGTGCTGAACGGGAGGATTCAGGCATGAAGTACCGCACCATCGGCACCGGTCCGCACAGCCGCCGGGTGAGCGTGCTCGCGCTCGGCGCGATGCTGTTCGGGTCGGTGACCGACGAGAAGACCTCCTTCGCCCTGCTCGACCGCTATGTCGAGGCCGGCGGGAACTTCATCGACACGTCCGACAACTACGCCTTCTGGACCGACGGCGGCCAGGGCGGGCAGAGCGAGGAACTGCTCGGCCGCTGGCGCCGCGGCCGAGGGGTGGGCGACGAGATCGTCTTCGCGACCAAGCTCGGCGCCCGCCCCCTCGCCCCCGGCACGAGCTACACCGACAACGCCGAGGGCCTGTCCGCGAAGGTGATCCGGGAGTCGTCCGAACGCAGTCGTGAACGGCTCGGGCTGGAGCGGCTGGACCTGTTGTACGCGCACATCGACGACCACACCGTCCCCCAGCGCGAGACGGTCGAGGCCTTCGGGGCGCTGGTCGCCGAGGGCACGGTGGGGCTGCTCGGCGTGAGCAACCAGGCCGTCTGGCGAGTGGAGCGGGCCCGCGCCCTCGCGGCGGCGGCCGGCCTGCCCGGCTACGAGGTCCTGCAGTACCAGCACAGCCATCTGCGCCCCCGCTTCGACGTCCCCGACGCCCTCTTCCCCGACGGCAGCCTCGGCCACGCGGGCGCGGAGCTGGCCGGCTACCTGCGCGCCGAGCCCGCCCTGACCCTGGTCGCCTACTCGCCGCTGCTCAAGGGCGCCTACACCCGCCCCGAACGCCTGCCCGGCGACTACGACCACCCGGGCACCCCGGCCCGCCTCGCCGTGCTGCACGAGGTCGCCCGGGAGACCGGAGCGACCGTCAACCAGGTCGTACTGGCCTGGCAGATCGGCCACGAGCTGCCGGTCATCCCGCTGGCCGGGGTGTCGTCGCCGGCCCAGCTGGAGGAGAACCTGGCGGCGGTGGACCTGGAACTGTCGGCGGAGCAGCGGGCCCGGCTGGACGCGGCGCACTGAACCGCCGGCCCGTGCCTCACGGTCTGACCAGCAGCTGGAAGTCGAACGAGTACCGGGACGCGCGGTAGACGTGGGTGCCGTACTCCACCGCCCGCCCGGTGTCGTCGTACGCCGTGCGCTCCATGGTGAGCAGGGCGGCGCCCTCCTCCTCGTCCAGGCGGGCGGCCTCCGCCGCGGTGGCCGCGCGGGCGCCGACCGTCTGACGGGCGCTGTGCAGGGTGATGCCGGCCGAGCGCATCATCCGGTACAGGCCGGTCGCCTCCAGCCGGGCGCTGTCGAGGCCGAGGAGGTCCGACGGGAGGTAGTTGCACAGCAGGGCGACCGGCTGGCCGTGGGTGCGGCGGAGGCGTTCCAGCAGGACGACCTCGCCGCCCTGCGCCAGCCCCAGGGCGGTCGCCACGTCCGCGGGCGCGGGGACCGTCTCGTTGCGGACCACCTGCGTGGTCGGGCCCTGCCCGGCCGCCTCCAGGTCGTCGTAGAGGCTGCTCAGCTCCAGGGGGCGCCTGACCTTGCTGTGCACCACCTGCGTGCCCACCCCGCGCCGCCGGACCAACAGCCCTTTGTCGACGAGGGACTGGATGGCCTGGCGGACGGTGGGGCGGGACAGGCCGAGCCGCACCGACAGGTCGACCTCGTTGCCCAGCAGATCGCCCGGGGCGAGGACGCCCTGCTCGATCGCCGCCTCCAGCTGCTGGGCGAGCTGGTGGTACAGCGGCACCGGACTGCCCCGGTCCAGGGCGAAGTCCAGGGTGCTCAGCGCGGGTCCGGTCGCGGCACGTGCGGGGTCACCGGTCTTCGCCATGGACGTACCTTCCTGTAGTGGTGCGGGGGTTCAGAGGTGGCGGCGGCGTTCGGCGACCTCGGTGTCGTACCGTGCGCGGGCCTGGACGGCGGCCTCGCGGGCGGACACCTCGGCCACCGGCACGTCCCACCAGGCCTCGGCCGGGGGCGCGGTGGGGGCGGGGTCGGTCTCGACGTACACGCACGTCGGCCGGGCGGAGGCGCGCGCCTCGGCCAGCGCGTCGCGCAGCTCCCGCACGGTCTTGGCGCGGAGTACGTCCATGCCGAGGCTGGCCGCGTTCGCGGCGAGGTCCACGGGCAGCGGGGCGCCGGTGAAGGTGCCGTCGGCGGCCCGGTGACGGTAGGCGGTGCCGAAGCGCTCGGCGCCCACCGCCTCCGACAGGCCGCCGATGGAGGCGTACCCGTGGTTCTGCACCAGGACCATCTTCACCGGCAGGTTCTCCTGGACGGCGGTGACGATCTCCGTCGGGTTCATCAGGTACGTGCCGTCGCCGACCAGGGCCCAGACCGGGGTTCCGGGCGCGGCCTGCTGGACACCCAGCGCGGCCGGGATCTCGTAGCCCATGCAGGAGTAGCCGTACTCCAGGTGGTACTGGCGGGGGCTGCGCGACCGCCACAGCTTGTGCAGGTCACCGGGGAGCGAACCGGCCGCGTTGATCACCACGTCCTCGTCGCCGACGACCGCGTCGAGCGCGCCGAGCACCTGCGTCTGCGTCGGTACGGCCGTGTCGTCCGCCGCGCGGTAGGCGCCCTCGACGACCTGCTCCCAGCGCGCCTTGCCGGCCCGGTACTCCTCCTCGTACGACGCCTCCACGCGGTGTCCGGCCAGCGCCCCGGTGAGCAGCTCCAGACCGCTCCGCGCGTCGCAGACCAGGGTGCGCGCCGCCAGCTTGTGCGCGTCGAACCCGGTGATGTTGAGGTTGAGGAAACGGACGTCCGGGTTCTGGAAGAGGGTGCCGGAGGCGGTGGTGAAGTCGGTGTAGCGGGTGCCGACGCCGATCACCAGGTCGGCGGTGCGGGCCAGTTGGTCGCTGACCGCCGTGCCGGTGTGGCCGATGCCGCCGAGGTCGGCGGGGTGGTCGTGGCGCAGGGAGCCCTTGCCGGCCTGGGTGGAGGCGACCGGGATGCCGGTGGCCTCCACCAGCGCCCTCAACGCCTCCTCGGCCTCGCTGTGGTGGATCCCGCCGCCCGCGACGATCAGCGGGCGGCGCGCGGTCCGTACGGCCCGCGCGGCCGCCGTCAGCTCCGCCGGGTCCGGGGCGGGACGGCGTACGGACCAGACGCGCTCGGCGAAGAACTCCTCCGGCCAGTCGTACGCCTCCGCCTGCACGTCCTGGGGGAGGGCCAGCGTCACCGCGCCGGTCTCGGCCGGGTCGGCGAGCACCCGCACGGCGTTCAGCGCGGAGGGGATCAGCGCCTCGGGGCGGGTGACGCGGTCGAAGTACCTGGACACCGGGCGGAGCGTGTCGTTGACCGAGACGTCCGCCTCGACCGGGTGCTCCAGCTGCTGGAGCAGCGGGTCGGCGACGCGGGAGGCGAAGTAGTCGCCGGGCAGCAGCAGCACCGGCAGCCGGTTGACGGTGGCCAGGGCCGCGCCGGTGACCAGGTTGGTCGCGCCGGGGCCGATGGACGTCGTCACCGCCTGCGCCGAGAGCCGGTTCAGCTGGCGGGCGTACCCGACGGCGGCGTGCACCATGGCCTGCTCGTTGCGGCCCTGGTGGTACGGCATGACGTCGGAGCATTCGACGAGCGCCTGCCCGATCCCCGCCACGTTGCCGTGGCCGAAGACGCCCCAGGTGCCCGCGATCAGCCGGCGCCGTACGCCGTCGCGTTCGGTGTACTGGGCGGACAGGAACCGCACCAGTGCCTGGGCGGTCGTCAGCCGGCGGGTGGCGGCGCTCGTGCGGCGGGTGGCGGCGCTCATGCGGACCTCTCCGGTGCGGTGTAGAGGGGGAGTCGGGGGTCGACGGCCTGGTCCGGCCAGGTGTCGCGGATCCAGGCGTGGTCGGGGTGGTCGCAGATCAGCCAGGCGCGCTCCGGATCGGGCCCCGCCATGACGTTGAGGTAGTACATGTGGTGGCCGGGCACGGCCATCGACGGGCCGTGCCAGCCGTCCGGGATGAGGACGACGTCGCCGTCGCGCACCTCCGCCAGCACGTCCGTCTCACGGCCCGGACCGGAGGGGGAGACCCGCTGGTAGCCGAGGCCGGGGGTGCCGTCGTGGCCGGCGAACTCGAAGTAGTAGATCTCCTCCAGCACGGACTCCTCGCCGGGCCGGTGCTCGTCGTGCTTGTGCGGCGGGAAGGACGACCAGTTGCCGCCCGGGGTGAGCACCTCGACCGCGATGAGCCTGTCGCACTCGAACACGCCTGCCGCGCCGAAGTTGTTGACCTGCCGCGAGCAGTTCCCGGTGCCGCGCAGCTCCACGGGGACGCCGGAGGCGGGCCCGTACCGGGCGGGCAGCCGGCGGGTGCAGCGGGCGCCGGTGAGCGCGAACCGTCCGCCGTCCGCGGCGGACACCGTCGCACGGGCGTCGCGCGGGACGTAGGCGAAGTCGGTGACGCCGTCGAACACACCGGTGCGGCCGGTGAGTTCGAAGGTGTCGTGGCCGAAGTCGTCGTCGGCGGTGACCGTGCAGCCGCCGCTCAGCGGCAGCACGATCCACTCGCTGTCGCCGGTGTCGAAGGTGTGCGTGCCGCCCGGGGGCAGCTCCAGGACGCGCAGGCCGGAGTGGCCCCAGCCGGCGGACTTCGGGGTCACGTCGACGGCGTAGGGGCCGGCGAGGGCCTTGCCCGCGGGAAGGTGATGTGCCATGCGATGCCTCCGTCTTCGTACGGGCTTCTCACAACAGGCCGACGGCCGTGTCGACCGCCGTCTCCACACTGCCCTCGGCCGGGTAGAGCAGCGAGCGGCCGACGACCATCCCCATCACGGTGGGCAGCCGCAGCGCCTTGCCCCACCGCTCGTACGCCGCCTCCTGGTCGCCGACCTCGCCGCCGAGCAGGACGACGGGGAGCGTGGAGGCCCCCAGCACCTCCGGCATGGCGTCGACGTCGTCGGTGACGGGGAGCTTCAGCCAGGTGTAGGCGGAGGTGCCTCCCAGCCCGGAGGCGATGGCGATGGAGCGGGTGACGGCCTCGGCGGACAGGTCGTTGCGGACCCGGCCGTCCGCGCCCCGGCGCGATATGAACGGCTCCACGAAGACCGGCAGCCGGTGTTCGGCCATGGCGTCGACGGCGCGGGCGGCGGACTCCAGGGTGGTCAGCGAGCCCGGGTCGTCGTAGTCGATGCGGACCAGCAGCTTGCCGGCGTCGAAGCCCAGCCGGGCGATGTCCTGCGCGCGGTGGCCGGTGAAGCGGTCGTCCATCTCGAAGGACGCGCCGGCCAGGCCGCCGCGGTTCATCGAGCCCATGACGACCTTGTTCTCCAGCGCCCCGAGGAGCAGCAGGTCCTCCAGGATGTCGGCGGTGGCCAGCACGCCGTCGACGCCCGGGCGGGACAGCGCGGTGCAGAGACGTTCCAGCAGGTCGGTGCGGTGGGCCATGGCCAGTCGGCGGTCGCCGATGCCGAGCGCGCCCCGGGCGGGGTGGTCGGCGGCCACGATCATCAGCCGCCCGCTGTCGCCGATCAGCGGGCGCCGTGCCCGGCGGGCGGCGGCCTCGGCGACGGCCTCCGGATTGCGGGCCCGGACCGTGGTGAGGTCGGGGATGCTGAGGTTCATGGAAGGGCTCCGTTCAGGACTGGCTCGGCAGGTCCGCCGCGCCGGGCGACGCGGCCCGCGTGAGGAGGTCCGCGACCTCCGGCCCGGTCGGCATGGCGGACGAACAGGCGAGGCGCGAGGCGACGAGGGCGCCGGCGGCGTTGGCGTGGCGCATGGTCTTCTCCAGGCCCCAGCCGGCCAGCAGGCCGTGGCAGAGCGAGCCGCCGAAGGCGTCGCCCGCGCCGAGGCCGTTGACCACCTCGACCGGCACCGGGGGCACCTCGGCCCGGGTGCCGTCGCGGTGCACGGCGAGCACGCCCCTCGGGCCCTGCTTGACCACGGCCAGCTCCACCCCGGCCGCCAGCAGCGCCTCGGCGCAGGCCTCGGGCTCGCGCACACCGGTGGCGACCTCGCACTCGTCGAGGTTGCCGACGGCGACCGTGGCGTGGCGCAGCGCCTCGCGGTAGTACGGGCGGGCCTGCTCCGGGTCGCGCCAGAACATGGGGCGCCAGTCCAGGTCGAAGACGGTGGTGCCGGACCCGCCCCGCGCCTCCAGGGCGGCGAACGTGGCCGAGCGGCTGGGATCCTCGCTCAGGCCGGTGCCGGTGACCCAGAAGATCCCGGCCGCGCGTACGGCGGCCAGGTCCAGCTCGTCGGCGCGGATCTCCAGGTCGGGGGCCTTGGGGAGGCGGTAGAAGTACAGCGGGAAGTCGTCCGGCGGGAAGATCTCGCAGAAGGTGACCGGCGTGGGATGCGCGGCGACCGGCGTGACCCAGCGGTCGTCCACGCCGAACTCCCTGAGCGCCTCGTGCAGGAAGGTGCCGAAGGGGTCGTCACCGGTGCGGGTGATCAGCGCCGTGGAACGGCCCATCCGGGCGGCCGCCACCGCGACATTCGCGGCCGATCCGCCCAGGAATTTCCCGAACGTCTCCACCCGTGACAACGGAACGCCGGTCTCCAGTGGATAAAGATCGACCCCGATGCGCCCCATGGTGATCAGGTCGAAATACTGTGGTGAGTGGGCCATTGAGCGACGCTCCTCGAGCAGCTGGGGATGCGGGTCCCGGGGCGCCCTGCCACGGTGGGGATGGATTCCGGGGACCTGCCGCCTCCCAGGTGTAGGTCTCGAAGGGCGACGCTGTCAATAGTTTGTACTTACATTCGGACTAGTTAGTGAAATGATGTCTTAACAAAGTATTGACAGCGGACGGTTCTGGGGATTGGATCGCGTCCCAGCATGAACCGCCGTGTTCCATGGCGCACTCCCGGACTTCCGAGGTTCCGGGCACCGGATCCTCGGACTCCCGCCCTTTCCCCGCGTAGCACAGTGAGGTGCAGGACAGATGGACCGCTCTTCGCACACCCGCTCCCGCAGAATCGCGCAGTTCGTCGCGGTCGCAGCGGCAGCTGCCCTGACCCTCGCCGGATGCTCCAGCGGTTCCGGCGGCAAGGAGTCGGAGGAAGGCGGAGCGGACGCCTCCGCGGGCAAGGCGAACACGCCCCGCATGAAGGTCGCCCTGGTCACCCACCAGGCGCCCGGTGACACCTTCTGGGACATCGTCCGCAAGGGCGCCGAGGCCGCGGCCGCCAAGGACAACGTCGACCTGGTCTACTCGGCCGACCCCAACGCCGGCAACCAGGCCACCCTGGTGCAGAACGCGATCGACCAGAAGGTCGACGGCATCGCCGTCACCCTCGCCAAGCCGGACGCGCTCAAGGAGGTCATAGCCAAGGCGGACGCGGCCGGCATCCCCGTCGTCGGTCTCAACTCCGGTCTGAGCGACTGGAAGGACCTCGGCCTGCTGGAGTTCTTCGGCCAGGACGAGTCCGTGGCGGGCGAGGCGTTCGGCAAGAAGCTGAACGAGGTCGGCGCGAAGAACACGGTCTGCGTCGTCCACGAGCAGGGCAACGTCGGCCTGACCCAGCGGTGCGACGGGGTGAAGAAGACCTTCGAGGGCGAGACCCAGATCCTCAACGTCAACGGCACCGACATGCCGTCGGTGAAGTCGACGATCACCGCGAAGCTGAAGCAGGACTCCGCCATCGACTACGTCGTCACCCTCGGCGCGCCCTTCGCGCCGACCGCGGTGCAGTCGGTGGGCGACGCGGGCAGCAAGGCGAAGGTCGCCACCTTCGACCTCAACAAGGAGCTGACCAAGGCGATCGAGGCCGGCGACATCGAGTTCGCCGTGGACCAGCAGCCCTACCTCCAGGGCTACCTCGCCGTCGACGGCCTGTGGCTCTACGAGAACAACGGCAACTACAGCGGCGGCGGTGAGCAGCCGGTGCTCACCGGCCCGGCGTTCGTCGACAAGTCCAACGTCGACGCGGTCTCCGGGTACGCCGCGAAGGGCACCCGGTGATGAGCATGGCCCCACAGGCTGAGCCGGCGGTGAGCACACCGCCGGCCCCCGGCCCGAAACAGACCGACGGCCGCACCGTGCGGCGCTCGCCGGCGCTGCGCCTGCTCGCCCGGCCCGAGGTCGGCGTGTTCCTCGGGGCCGTGGCCGTCATGGTGTTCTTCCTGTTCGCCGCGCCGCCGGTGCGGGACGGCAGCTCCATGGCGAACATCCTGTACCAGTCGTCGGTCATCGGGATCATGGCGCTGCCCGTGGCCCTGCTGATGATCGGCGGGGAGTTCGACCTCTCGTCCGGCGTCGCCGTCGTCACCTCGGCACTGACCGCGAGCATGCTCAGCTACCAGCTCACCCTGAACGTGTGGATGGGCGTGATCGTCGCCCTGGCGGTCTCCCTGGGCATCGGCGCGTTCAACGGCTGGATGCTGGTACGGACCGGGCTGCCCAGCTTCCTCGTCACCCTCGGCACCTTCCTGATCCTCCAGGGCGTGAACCTGGCGGTGACCAAGCTGGTCACCGGCAACGTCGCCACCGACAGCATCAGCGACATGGACGGCTTCGACCAGGCCAAGGCGATCTTCGCCTCCGGCTTCGAGGTCGCCGGCGTCCAGGTGAAGATCACCGTGGTGTGGTGGCTCGTCTTCGCCGCCCTCGCCACCTGGGTGCTGCTGCGCACCAAGTACGGCAACTGGATCTTCGCCGTCGGCGGCAACCAGGACAGCGCCCGCGCGGTCGGCGTCCCCGTCACCTTCACCAAGATCTCCCTGTTCATGCTGGTCGGCTTCGGCGCCTGGTTCGTCGGCATGCACAACCTGTTCTCCTTCAACACCGTGCAGTCCGGCGAGGGAGTGGGCCAGGAGCTCATCTACATCGCCGCCGCCGTCATCGGCGGCTGTCTGCTGACCGGCGGCGCCGGCAGCGCGATCGGCCCGGTCTTCGGCGCCTTCATGTTCGGCATGGTGCAGCAGGGCATCGTCTACGCCGGCTGGAACCCGGACTGGTTCAAGGCCTTCCTCGGCGTGATGCTGCTCGGCGCCGTCCTCATCAATCTGTGGGTCCAGCGCCAGGCGACCCGGAGGTGACCGCAATGACCGACAAGACCCCCGGCACCCACGGCTCCGTCCTCAAGGACACCGCCCCCGACGGCGACCGCCCCCTGGTCGAACTCCGCGGAGCCGGCAAGTCCTACGGCAACATCCGCGCCCTGCACGGCGTCGACCTCACCGTCCACCCGTCCAGGGTGACCTGTGTCCTCGGCGACAACGGCGCGGGCAAGTCCACCCTCATCAAGATCATTTCCGGTCTGCACCAGCACACCGAGGGCGAGTTCCTCGTCGACGGCGAGCCGGTGCGCTTCTCCACCCCGCGCGAGGCCCTCGACAAGGGCATCGCCACCGTCTACCAGGACCTCGCGGTCGTCCCGCTGATGCCGGTGTGGCGGAACTTCTTCCTCGGCTCCGAGATGACCAAGGGCCCCTGGCCCGTCCGCCGCCTCGACATCGACCGCATGAAGCGGACCGCCGACGAGGAACTGCGCAACATGGGCATCGTCCTGGACGACCTGGAGCAGCCCATCGGCACGCTCTCAGGCGGCCAGCGCCAGTGCGTCGCCATCGCCCGCGCCGTCTACTTCGGCGCGCGGGTGCTGATCCTGGACGAGCCGACGGCCGCCCTCGGAGTCAAGCAGTCCGGCGTGGTGCTCAAGTACATCGCGATGGCCCGCGACCGCGGCCTCGGCGTCATCTTCATCACCCACAACCCGCACCACGCCTACATGGTCGGCGACCACTTCAGCGTGCTGCGCCTGGGCACCGTGGAACTCAGCGCCGACCGCAGCGAGGTCGGCCTCGAGGAGCTGACCAACCACATGGCGGGCGGCGCCGAACTGGCCGCCCTCAAGCACGAGCTGGCGCAGGTCGGCGGCGTCGACACCGAGGAACTCCCCGAGGAGGGCGACCTCCAGGCCCCCGTGGCCGCAACCCCGGAAGGAAAGTCCTGACATGGCCCTCGCGCTCGACCGCATCCGTGTCGGTTCCGCCCCCGACTCCTGGGGCGTCTGGTTCCCCGACGACCCGCGGCAGGTGCCCTGGCAGCGCTTCCTCGACGAGGTCGCCGAGGCCGGCTACTCCTGGATCGAACTCGGCCCCTACGGCTACCTCCCCACCGACCCGGCCCGCCTCGCCGACGAGGTGAAGAAGCGCGACCTCAAGGTCTCCGCCGGCACCATCTTCTGCGGTCTGCACCGCGGCCCCTCCGAGTGGGACACCACCTGGGAACAGGTCAGCCGCGTCGCCGCCCTCACCCAGGCCATGGACGCGAAGCACCTCGTCGTGATCCCGTCCTTCTGGCGCGACGACAAGACCGCCGAGATCCTGGAACCCCCGGAGCTCACCACCGAGCAGTGGGGCCACCTCACCCGGGGCATGGAACGCCTCGGCCGCGAGGTGAAGGACACGTACGGCCTGGACATCGTCGTCCACCCGCACGCCGACACCCACATCGACACCGAGGAGCACGTCGAGCGCTTCCTCGACTCGACCGACTCCGGCCTGGTCAACCTCTGCCTGGACACCGGCCACTACGCCTACTGCGGCGGCGACAGCGTCAAGCTGATCGAGACCTACGGCGAACGCATCGGCTACCTCCACCTCAAGCAGGTCGACCCGGAGATCCTCGCCGACGTCGTCGGGAACGGGGTCCCGTTCGGGCCGGCCGTGCAGCGCGGGGTGATGTGCGAGCCGCCCGCCGGCGTCCCCGAGCTGGGCCCGGTGCTCACGGCCGCGCAGAAGCTGGGCGTGGACCTGTTCGCGATCGTCGAGCAGGACATGTACCCCTGCGAGCCGGACAAGCCGCTCCCCATCGCCGTACGCACCCGCCAGTTCCTCCGCTCCTGCGGCGCCTGACGAGCCCGACGAAGGGGGAGGCGAGAGCCATGGACCGGCGAGAGCCGCTGCGCGTCGCCGTCATCGGGGCCGGCCGGATGGGCGCCGACCACGTACGCCGCATCGACCGGGTCGTCAGCGGCGCGCGGGTCACCGCCGTCGTGGACGTCGACGCCGAACGGGCCGAGGCCGTCGCCGCGGGCGTCGACGGCTGCACCGCCCACACCGACCCGGCCGCCGCGATGGCGGCGGCCGACGTCGACGCCGTGCTCGTCGCCTCCTCCGGGCCGGCCCACGAGGCCGCCCTGCTCACCGCGTTCGCACACGACCTGCCCGTCCTGTGCGAGAAGCCGCTCACCCCCGACGCGGCCTCCGCCCTGCGCGTCATGGAGGCCGAGCAGGCCCTCGGCCACCGCCGGGTCCAGGTCGGCTTCATGCGCCGCTACGACACCGAGTACGTGAAGCTGAAGGAACTGCTCTCCACCGGCAGGCTGGGCCGCCCGCTGATGCTGCACAACCGGCACCGCAACGTGTCCAGCGCGCCCTTCTTCACCAGCGCCATGCTCGTCACCGACTCGGTGGCCCACGAGGTGGACGCCACCCGCTGGCTCCTCGGCCACGAGATCACCGCCGTCACGGTCCTGCGCCCCACCCCTTCCTCCGGCGCCCCCGAAGGACTGGCCGACCCGCAGTTCGTCGTCCTGGAGACCGACGGCGGCGCGCTCAGCGACGTCGAGATCTTCGTCAACTGCGGCTTCGGCTACCAGGTACAGGCCGAGGTGGTCTGCGAACACGGCACCGCCCGCATCGGCGACGGCCACGCCCTCATCACCCACACGGCCGGCCACTGGGGCGGCACCATCCCCCAGGACTGGACCGAACGCTTCGCCCAGGCCTACGACGACGAGGTCCAGGCCTGGGTCGACGCGACCCGGCGCGGCGAGATCACCGGCCCCGGCACGTGGGACGGCTACGCCGCGGCGGCCGTGTGCGAGGCGGGGGTGCGGGCGCTGGAGGAGGGTGGCCGGGTGGAGGTCGACCTGGTGGAGAAACCCGCGCTGTACCGGTGACGGCGGGCCCGCCCGCGCGGTTCCCGGGATTCCGGTGCGCGGGGGCCCGGCCGGACCCGCTCAGGCCTGCCGTACCTCCGCGACGGTGACGGGACGGTGCTCGCGCAGCGACAGGGTGCACGCCTCGGCGATCCAGCCCGCCTCCAGGGCGTCCGCGACCGTGCACGGCGAGGGGATGACACCGGCCACGACCTCGGTGAACGCGGCCAGTTCGGCGCGGTAGGCGGCGGTGAACCGGTCCATGAAGAAGTCGTGCGGGGTGCCCGCCGGGAAGGTCGTGCCCGGCTCCACCGACCGCAGCGGCAGCTTGTCCTCCAGCCCCACCGCGATGGAGTCGGCGAAGCCGTGGATCTCCATGCGGACGTCGTGACCGCGCCCGTTGTGGCGGCTGTTGGAGACCACCGCGAGGGTGCCGTCGTCGAGGGTGAGGACCGCGCCGGTGGTGTCGGCGTCGCCCGCCTCCCGGATGTAGTCGGCGCCCCGGTTGCCGCCGGCCGCGTACACCTCGGCCACCTCGCGGCCGGTCACCCAGCGGATGATGTCGAAGTCGTGCACCGAGCAGTCCCGGAAGATGCCCCCGGACGCGGCGACGTACGCGGCCGGCGGCGGCGCCGGGTCCAGCGTCGTCGAGCGCACGGTGTGCAGCGTGCCCAGCTCCCCGCTCCGCACGGCCGCCCGCGCGGCGGTGAAGCCGGCGTCGAAGCGGCGGTTGAAGCCGATCTGGACCGGCACGTCCCGGCCCTCGACCGCCTTCAGCACCGCCACCCCCTCGGCCATCGTGCGGGCCACCGGCTTCTCGCAGAAGACGGGCACGCCCGCCTCCACACAGGCGAGGATCAGCGCCGGGTGGGCGTCGGTCGCGGCGGCGACGACCACGCCGTCCACCCCGGCCGCGAGCAGGGCCTCGGGGGAGTCCGCGACCTCGGCGCCGAACCGTTCGGCGGCGGCCTTCGCGGCGTCCGCGAACGGGTCGGAGACGACGAGGGACTCGACGGCGCCGAGCCCGGAGAGGGTCTCGGCGTGGAAGGCGCCGATGCGGCCGAGGCCGAGGATTCCGATGCGCATGGGGGACGGTGCTCCTTGCTTGCGGGTGCGTACGAGCGGGGTGTGCGGGGAGGTCAGTCGAGGCCGCCGAGGACGTTCTGGTCCCAGTCGATCACGGAGCCGGTGACCACACCGGAACGGTCGGAGAGCAGCAGGACCACGAAGTCGGCGATCTCGTCCGGTTGGCCGAGCCTGCCCATCGGCAGCCGCGCGGCGGCCTGCTCGCGCCAGTCGTCCCCGGCGCCGTGGAAGGCGCGCTGGGTGGCGTCCTCGCCCTCGGTGGCGGTCCAGCCGATGTTCAGGCCGTTGATCCGGATCCGGTCCCAGCGGTGGGCGTGCGCCGCGTTCCGCGTGAGGCCGATCAGCCCCGCCTTCGCGGCGACGTACGGCGCCAGGAACGGCTGCCCGCCGTGCGCGGAGGAGGTGATGACGTTGACGACCGTGCCGGGCGCCGCTCGCCGCACCATGTCGGCGACGGCGGCCTGCATGGCGAAGAACGGCGCCTTGAGGTTGACCGCGATGTGCTGGTCGAACAGCTCGGGCGTGGTGTCGAGCAGCGTCCCGCGCGAGGTGAGTCCCGCGGAGTTGACCAGGCAGTCGATCCGCCCGTACGCCTCCACCACCCGCGCGACACACGCCGTGGCCTGTTCGGCGTCCGCCAGGTCGGCCCGTACGAACATCGCCTTGCCGCCCGCGGCGGTCAGTTCGGCCACCAGCGCCTCACCGGGCTCCGGGCGCCGCCCGCTCACGGCCACGACCGCCCCCTCGCGGACCGCGGCCCGCGCGACGGCCGCGCCGACGCCCTGACTGCCGCCGTTGACGAGGACGGCCTTGTCGTCGAGGAGTCCCATGCCTGCGTCCGGCTCCTCTCAGCTCTCGCGCCGCTTGGCGCCGGCCCGCAGTTCGCCCCGCAGGGTCCGCGCGGTCCAGCCCTCGCGCAGCGCCCGGCGCACGACGTCGGCCTGCGAGGGCGGGGCCAGGCCCTCGACAGGCGGGTCGCTGTCGAGGTTGGTGGGGAAGGGGTAGCCTTCGGCGCTCGCCGCGATCACGTTCTCCAGCCACCGCTCGCCGGCGCCCTCGCCCCGCCGCTTGAGGAGCACCGGGTACACGGCGCCCACCACCGCCTCGCGGTCCACCGTCTCCATCGCCCGGCCGAACGCCGACGACACCTGGAGCAGGTTGGCCATGCGCCGGATGTCCGCCGAGCGGTTGGCGCCGGCGGCGTGGAAGAGCGCCGGGTTGAAGAACACCGCGTCGCCCTTGGCGAGCGGCAGTTGCACGTGGTGCTCCTCGAAGTACGCCCGGAACTCCGGCAGCCGCCAGGCGAGGTAGCCCGGCTCGTACTTCTGCGAGTGCGGCAGGTACAGCGTGGGCCCGGACTCGACGGGCATGTCGCAGTGGGCCACCGCGCCCTGGAGGGTGAGCACGGGGGAGAGGCGGTGCACGTGCGCCGGGTAGGCGGAGGCGGCCTCGTCGGAGAGGAACCCGAGGTGGTAGTCGCGGTGCACGGTCTGCGCCGCGCCGCCCGGATTGACCACGTTGACCTGGGAGGTGATCTGGTAGCCGGGGCCGAGCCAGGCCGAGGAGACCAGCGCGATCACCTCGTTGGCGTAGTAGTCGGCGAACGCCTCGGGGTCGTACAGGGCCGCCTTCTCCAGGGCGTTCCACACCCGGTCGTTGGCGCCCGGTTTGGCGAAGTGGTCGCCGGCCGCGGCGCCCGAGGCGCGCTGTTCGGCGATCAGGGCGTCGAACACGGCGGTGGTCCGGTCCACCACCGCCGGGTCGGTGAAGGCCCCGCGGATCACCACGATGCCGGGGCCGTCCGCGAACGCGCGTACCAGCTCGGCCTGGACGGCACGGTGGTCGGCGAGGGCGAGCCGGTCGGCGTCGTACAGCAGCACGTTCCGCTCGACGTCACTGGCGTGCGGGTAGGCGTCGAGGTCGGTCGGCTGCTCGACCAGTGCGCGGAAGGCGTCCAGGTCGCAGTCCCGCTCGGACAGCCAGGCGGCCGGAACGGGCGTCCGCTGGTGGGTGGAGGCTGACATGGGGCCGTCCCTTCGGGTCACGGAGCGACGCGGCTGATGTCATTCTTGTCAGTACAAACCCTTCGAACAACCAGCAGCGAGCCATCAAAAACCCCTCAGGAGCGGATGTGGGCCATCCCTTCCCGATCCGGGAAATCGCACGTCAGGCCGGTTTGAGCGAGGCCACGGTGGACCGGGTCCTCAACGGCCGGGGCGGAGTGCGGGAGAGCACCGCGCGGGAGGTGCGCCTGGCGATCGCCGACCTGGACCGGCAGCGCACCCAGGTCCGGCTGGTCGGCCGGACGTTCATGGTGGACATCGTGATGCAGTCGCCGGAGCGGTTCTCGACGGCCGTCCGGGCCGCGCTGGAGGCCGAACTGCCTTCCCTGCACCCGGCGGTGGTCCGCTCCCGCTTCCACTTCCGGGAGACGGGCCCGGCGGGGGAACTGGTCGCCGTCCTGGACCGGATCGGCCGGCGCGGCTCCCAGGGCGTACTCCTCAAGGCCCCGGACGTCCCCGAGGTCACCGCCGCCGTCGGCCGGCTCGCGGCGGCCGGGATCCCCGTGGTGACCCTGGTGACGGACCTGCCCGCGAGCGCCCGGATCGGCCACGTCGGCAGCGACAACCGCGCGGCGGGCGCGACCGCCGCGTATCTGATGGGGCAGTGGCTGGGGGACCGGCCGGGCAATGTGCTGACCAGTCTCTCCAGCGGCTCCTTCCGCAACGAGGAGGAGCGCGAGATGGGGTTCCGCGCCACCATGCGCGCCCGGTTCCCCGGGCGGACCCTCGTCGAGATCGCGGAGGGCCAGGGCCTGGACGCCACCCAGTACGACCTGGTCCGGGCCGCCCTGGAACGCGACCCGGGGATCCGCGCGGTCTACTCGATCGGCGGCGGCAACATCGCGACCCTGCGCGCCTTCGAGGACGCCGGACGCGAGTGCGCGGTGTTCGTCGCGCACGACCTCGACCACGACAACACCCGACTGCTGCGGGAGCACCGGCTGTCCGCCGTGCTCCACCACGACCTGCGCCACGACCTGCGCGAGGCCTGCCACCTGGTGATGCGCGCCCACGGCGCCCTGCCGCCCGCCGGGCCCACCCTCCCCTCCGCCGTCCAGGTGGTGACCCCTTACAACATGCCGCCCCCGATGCCGGCGGGGTGACGGCCGGGCGTGTAACCCCGTGCCCCGGGCCGGGCCTGCCTACCGTCGTGCGCATGAGGAAACCGACCCCGGAAGGCGGGCCCGAGCGGCTGATCGCGCTCGCCGACGGTGTGTTCGCCATCGCCATCACCCTGCTGGTCCTGGACATCTCCGTGCCGCAAGGACTGGACTCCGAGGAGTTCCACCAGGCCCTGGGCGACACGGTGCCCAGTCTGGGTGCCTACGGGATCAGCCTGGCGGTGCTGGGCGGCTTCTGGCGCGACCACCGGGCGATCTTCCGCACGGTCCGGCAGGTGGACGGGCACGTGATCTCGCTGACCCTGCTCGGTCTGGGCATCGCGGCCCTGCTGCCGTTCCCGACCGCGCTGGTCTCCGAGTACGGCGACGAACGCGCCCCGGTGATCATCTACGCGGTGACGGTGGCCTCGCTCGGCGCCGTCCACCTGGCGCTGGCCGCCCTCGTCGTCCGGCGCCCCTGGCTGCGCGGCGGGACCGCGCCCGTGCGGGACGAGCGGCTCCGCGCCGTCGATCTGGGGGCGACGGTGACGGTGTTCCTGGTGACCGTCCCGCTCGCCCTGGCCGTCGGGCCCGCCGCCATGTGGTGGTGGCTGGTGCTGGTACCGGTGAAGGTGTGGCTGGGCCGACGCGAGAACGCCCGGGCGGGATGACGCTCCTTTTCCTCGCCCCCGCCGCCCCTTCCCTGAGGGCTGCGCCCTCAGACCCCCATGCGCCCACGCGGCGGAGCCGCATGTCAGCACAGCCCCGCGCCCCTATAGGGGCGCGGGGAACTGCGCGAGCAACCCCCACCCACCCGCACGTCGGGGTCGAAGGGGCAGCGCCCCTTGAAGGACGGGACGGGAAGGGGCGGCGGGGGCGAGGAAACGTCAGAGCACCACCCACGCCCCGCTCTCCGCCGACCGCGCCATCGCGTCCAGCGCCGCCGCACTGTGCACGGCGTCGGCAAGAGTGGCCCCGTACGGAACCCCCTCCGCGACGGAGCGCAGGAACCGGTACGCCTCGATCACCTTCAGGTCGTCGTACCCCATGGAGTTCGCCGCCCCCGGCTGGAACGCCCCGAACTCCCCGTGCCCCGGGCCGACGTAGACCGTGCTGACGGGCTGGTCCTGGTAGGCGGTCCCCCTGCTGACGCCCAGTTCGTTCATCCGCCGGAAGTCCCAGAACACCGCCCCCCGCGTACCGTGCACCTCGAAGCCGTAGTTGTTCTGCTCGCCGACCGACACCCGGCACGCCTCCAGCACCCCGCGCGCGCCGGAGGCGAACCGCAGCAGGCAGTTGACGTAGTCCTCGTTCTCCACCGGGCCGAGTTCACCGCCGGCCGCGCGGGAGTGACCGGCCGTGGCGCCGACGGGCCGGGCCCGCTCGGGCAGGAAGACCGCCGTGTCCGCGGTCAGCGAGGCGATGTCGCCGAGCAGGAAGCGGGCCAGGTCCACGCCGTGCGAGGCCAGGTCGCCGAGCACCCCGCTGCCCCCGCGCTCCCGCTCGTAGCGCCAGGTCAAGGCGCCCTCGGGATGGGCCGCGTAGTCGCTGAAGAGCCGGATGCGGACATGGGTGACCGTGCCGATCTCACCGGAGGCGATCAGCTCGCGGGCCGCCTCCACGGCGGGCGCGTTGCGGTAGTTGAAGCCGACCGTCCCCTGGACCCCGGCCTTGGCGACCGCGTCCGCGACCGCGCGGGCGTCGTCCGCGCCCAGGCCCACCGGCTTCTCGATCCAGAGGTGCTTGCCGGCCTCGGCCATCGCGACACCGATCTCGCGGTGCAGGAAGTTCGGGGCGGTGATGCTGACGGCCCGCACCCGGGGGTCGGCGGCCACCTCCCGCCAGTCGCGGGTCGTCGAGGCGAAGCCGAACTGCGCGGCGGCCTCCTCGGCCCGGCCCGGCACCTCCTCGGCGACCGTGACCAGTTCGGGGCGGAGGGGGAGCTGCGGATAGTGGTGCCGCACGCGTGCGTACGCCTGGGTGTGCACCCGCCCCATCCAGCCGAATCCGACGACGGCGACACCCAGTGCGTCCAGCATGAAAGCCTCTCTCCGGCCCGGTCCGTGTCCTGCCCGCTCACCTTCTGCGGGCACCCGCCGTCATGTCAACCGTTTGACAGGACAATCCACGCGCCGGAAGCGACCACCGCAATACGGCGAACAAAATTGTTGACAATCTTGTTTGGCTAGATTTACGTTCGACAGGCACTCACTCAGGGAGGGCGACCATGCCGAACCAAGCCCGTCCGGGCACCGGGGAGCAGGCCAGACAGCTTGCGCTCGGGCAGCTGCGGGAGGCGATCCTGCGCGGCGAGATGGCGCCGGCGCAGCGGCTGGTGGAGAACGAACTCGCCGAGCAGTTCGGCGTGACCCGGGCCAGCATCCGGGCCGCGCTGATCGAGCTGGAGTCCCAGGGGCTCGTGGAACGGATCCGCAACCGTGGTTCACGGGTGCGGGTGGTGACCGTGGAGGAAGCGGTCGCCATCACCGAATGCCGCCTGGTCCTCGAAGGTCTCTGCGCGGCGAAGGCGGCGGCCGCCGTCACCGACGCACAGGTCACCGAGCTCAAGGACCTGGGCGCGGCGATGCGCAAGGCCGTGGCCGACGGCGAACCGCTCACCTACTCGGAGCTCAACCACGAACTCCACGCCAGGATCCGGGAGTTCTCCGGCCAGATGACGGCCGTGGAGCTCCTGGAGCGGCTCAACGCCCAACTGGTGCGGCACCGCTTCCAGTTGGCGCTGCGACCGGGGCGTCCGCAGCAATCCCTGAACGAGCATCTGGCCATGATCGAGGCGATCGCGGCCAGGGACCCGCAGGCGGCCGAGGCGGCCGTCCGCGCCCACCTCACCAGCGTGATCGAGGCGCTGCGCGACTGACACACGCACCGGGGCGGGCGTCACCTGTCACCAAGGAGATCTTCAGTCATGACGCATGCCAACGCGCCCGCCCCCGTACCCCGTTCGACGCTCGTCGTCACCGCGCACGCGGGGGACTTCGTGTGGCGGGCGGGCGGCGCCGTCGCCCTGGCCGCCTCGCGCGGGGAGAAGGTCACCATCGCGTGCCTGACCTTCGGCGAGCGCGGTGAGTCGGCCAAGGCCTGGCGCGAGGGGAAGAAGCTGGAGGAGATCAAGGCGATACGCCGGGAGGAGGCGGAGAAGGCCGCCGCCGTCCTCGGCGCCGAGGTCCGCTTCTTCGACGCCGGCGACTACCCGCTGACCGAGACCCCCGAACTGACCGACCGGCTCGTCGAGGTCTACCGCGCCACCCAGCCCGACGTGGTGCTCACCCACCCCGTCGAGGACCCGTACAACGGCGACCACCCGGCCGCCCACCGCATGGCGCTCCAGGCCCGCGTCCTCGCCCAGGCCATCGGCTACCCGGGGGAGGGCGAGATCATCGGCGCCCCGCCCGTCTTCTACTTCGAGCCGCACCAGCCCGAGATGAGCGGCTTCAGGCCCGAGGTCCTGCTCGACATCACCGAGGTGTGGGAGACCAAGCGCAAGGCCATGGAGTGCCTCGCCGCGCAGCGGCACCTGTGGGACTACTACACCGACCTGGCCGTCCGCCGCGGCGTCCAGCTCAAGCGCAACGCGGGCCCCAACCTGGGCCTGCCGCACAAGACCATGGCCGAGGCGTTCATGCGCCCGTACCCGCAGATCGCGAAGGAGCTGGCATGAGCGGCGTCGTCGTCACCGACCCCCCGAAGGCCGACGCGAAGGACGTCGAGGCGCTCGCCGGGTACGGCGTGGCCACGATCAGCGAGGCCATGGGCCGCACCGGGCTGCTCGGACCGGAGCTGCGGCCGATCCAGCAGGGCGTACGGGTCGCGGGCACCGCGGTCACCGTGCTCTCCTGGCCCGGCGACAACCTGATGATCCACGCCGCCGTGGAGCAGTGCGGCGAGGGCGACGTCCTGGTCGTCACCACCACCTCCCCGTCCACCGACGGCATGTTCGGCGAACTGTTCGCCACCGCGCTGCGACGGCGCGGCGTCCGCGGCCTGGTCATCAACGCGGGCATCCGCGACACGCAGGAACTGCGCGAGATGGACTTCGCCGCCTGGTCCCGGGCCGTCTCCGCACAGGGCACGGTCAAGGCCACCGGTGGCTCGGTCAACGTGCCGGTCGCCGTCGACGGCCAGGTCATCCGCCCCGGCGACGTGATCGTCGCCGACGACGACGGCGTGGTGGTCGTCCCCCGCGAGAAGGCCCGGGAGACGGCCGAGGCGTCCGAGGCCCGGGAGAACAAGGAGGCCGCCTCCCGCGCCGCCTTCATCGAGGGCCAACTCGGCCTGGACCGCTACGGGCTGCGCGAGAAGCTGAGGCAACTGGGCGTGACCTACCAGTCGTACGACGCGTACGCGGCCGGGGAGCGGCCGTGACCGGATCCGACGGGGTGCGCTGCACGCTGATGCGCGGCGGCACCTCCAAGGGCGGCTACTTCCTGGCCGACGACCTGCCCGCCGATCCCGCCGCCCGTGACGACCTGCTGCTGCGGATCATGGGCAGTCCCGACCCGCGCCAGATCGACGGCCTGGGCGGCGCCCACCCGCTGACCAGCAAGGTCGCCGTGGTCTCCCGCTCGGCCGACCCGGACGTCGACGTCGACTACCTGTTCCTCCAGGTCGCTGTGGACACACCCGAGGTCACCGACCGGCAGAACTGCGGCAACATCCTCGCCGGAGTGGGCCCGTTCGCCGTCGAGCGCGGGCTGGTGGCCGCCGGGGACGACGAGACGTCCGTACGCATCCGCATGCTCAACACCGGCGAACGCGCCGTCGCGACCTTCCCGACCCCGGGCGGACGCGTCGACCACACCGGCACCGCCAGGATATCCGGCGTGCCGGGCACGGCCGCCCCGGTCGTCATCGAGTTCCCGCAGGGCGAGGGCCCGTTGCTGCCCACCGGCAACGCCCGCGACACGATCGCCGGCACCGAGGTGACCTGCGTCGACAACGGCATGCCGGTGGTGCTGATCCCGGCGGCGGCGCTGGAGGTCACCGGGTACGAGACGCCGGCGGAACTGGAGGGGGACGCGGCGCTCGCCGACCGCCTCAAGGAGATCCGGCTGGCCGCCGGGCACCTGATGGGTCTCGGGGACGTCGAGGGCGCCACCGTGCCCAAACTGACCCTGCTCGCCCCGCCCCGGCACGGCGGCGCGGTCACCACCCGCACCTTCATCCCGGTGCGCTGCCACACCTCCATCGGCGTCCTGGGCGCCGCGAGCGTGGCGGCCGGACTGCGCGTGGCGGGCGGGGTGGGGGAGGGGATCGCACGGCTCCCCGACTCCGGCGACCGGGTACGCGTCGAACACCCCACCGGCTACCTGGAGATCGACGTCCACGTCGACCCCGGCTCCGCCACGGTCCGCCGCACCGCCGTCGTACGCACCGCGCGCAAGATCTTCGACGGCACCGTCTTCCCCCGGCCCGCCGAGACGGCACCGATCCCCGCACAACGCCCTGGAGGCACCCATGACTCCGCCGCTCGGTGACATCGCCCACGTCGGCCACGCCCAGCTCTTCACGCCCGACCTGGACGCCAGCGTCGCCTTCTTCACCGACTACCTCGGCCTGACCGTCAACGGCCAGGCCGGCGACACCGTCTACCTGCGCACCTACGACGACTACGAACACCACAGCCTGGTCCTCACCGCCCGCGAACACCCCGGCCTCGGCCGGCTCGCGCTGCGCACCTCCAGTGAGGAGGCGCTGCAACGCCGGGTGGCCGCCCTGGAGGCGGCGGACCGGCCCGGGAAGTGGGTCGAGGACGAGCCCGGCATCGGCAGGATGTACCTCACCGCCGACCCCGACGGCCACGAGCACGCCCTGTACTGGGAGAGCGAGCACTACCGGGCCCCCGAGGAGCTGAAGCCGGCGCTGAAGAACCAGCCGCAGGCCAGACCCAACCGGGGCGTGGGCGTCCGCCGCCTGGACCACATCAACTTCCTCGCCGCCGACGTGCTCGCCAACGCCGAGTTCCAGGAACAGCTCCTCGGCGCCCGGCCCACCGAGCAGATCCGGCTCGACTCCGGGAGGATCGCCGCCCGCTGGCTGACCTTCACCGACAAGTCGTACGACGTCGTCTACACCGAGGACTGGACCGGTTCCTCCGGGCGGCTGCACCACATCGCCTTCGCGGCCGACACCCGCGAGGACATCCTGCGCGCCGCCGACCTCGCCATCGACACCGGCGTGTTCATCGAGACGGGCCCGCACAAGCACGCCATCCAGCAGACGTTCTTCCTCTACGTCTACGAGCCGGGCGGCAACCGCATCGAGCTGTGCAACCCACTCACCCGCCTGGTGCTGGCCCCCGACTGGCCGCTGATCACCTGGACCGAGGCGGAGCGGGCCAAGGGGCAGGCCTGGGGCCTGAAGACCATCGCGTCGTTCCACACCCACGGCACACCACCGGTCGCCTGACGAGGACCGCGCCACCGGGGGGGGGGGGGGGGGGGGGGGGGGGGGGGGGGGGGGGGGGGGGGGGGGGGGGGCGGGCCCCGGGGGGGGGGGGGGGGGGGGGGGGGTCGGGAGTAATAATGCCGGC
>NZ_JBIRYZ010000001.1:100224-224004 GCF_044390325.1 Streptomyces sp. NPDC018964 | reverse complement strand
GCCCCCCCGCCCGCCCCCCCCCCCCCCCCGGCCGCCCCCCCCCCCCCCCCCCGCGCCCCCCCCCCCCCCCCCCCCCCCCCCCCCCCCCCCCCCCCCCCCCCCCACCCCCCAAATTGTTGCTGAGATTGTCAACAAAAACGTTGACACTTTGGGAGCGGGGTCCTTAGCGTCGCCCCATCACACATCCCCTCCAGGCAAACTCCTCCTGGACGAGAGGAAAACAACGATGTCCTCCTCCTCCACGCCGCCCGCCCGCGGCAGCAGACTGGCCCTGCTGGTCGTCGGCCTGTGCTGGCTCGCCGTCCTCTTCGACGGCCTGGACATGTTCATCTACGGCTCGGTCCTGCCCCACATGCTCGAGGAGAAGGCCCTCGGCATCACCTCGGCCCAGGCCGGCGACCTCGGCAGCTACGCCACCTTCGGCATGCTCGTCGGCGCGCTGACCGCGGGGACGGTCGCCGACCGCGTCGGCCGCAAGAAGCTGATGGTCTCCTGCGTCGCGCTCTTCTCGCTGGCCTCCGGCCTCTGCGCGGTATCCGACGGCGTCGCCGTCTTCGGCCTCGGCCGGACCCTGGCCGGCCTCGGCCTCGGCGGCCTGCTCCCCACCGCGATCAGCATGGTCTCCGACTACGCCCCGCGCGCCCGCGCCGCCCTCACCATCGGCCTGCTGATGACCGCCCACCACGCCGGCGGCATCCTCTCCGCCTACGTGGCCCTGTGGATCGTCGAGCCGCTCGGCTGGCGCGCCGCCTTCTGGGTCTGTGTGGTCCCGCTCCTCTTCGTCCCCGTGCTCGCCCGGTTCCTGCCCGAGTCGCTGAGCTTCCTCGTCGCCCGCGGCCGCACGGAGGAGGCTCGCGCGCTGGCCGCCCGCTACGACGCCGAACTGCCCGCCGCCAAGGACCGGACCGTCGCCGGCGCCCCCTGGGCCAACCTGCTCGACCTGTTCCGCGGCGGTGAGTGGGTCCAGACCCTGCTGTACTGGCTGGCCTCCTTCGGCGGCCTGCTCCTCGTCTACGGCGTCGCCACCTGGCTGCCCACCCTGATGCGCGGCGAGGGCTACGAACTCGGCTCCGCGCTCACCTTCGTCGTCCTGTTCAACCTCGGCGGCATCGTGGGCATGCTGGTCGCCGGCCGGGCCTCCGACCGCTTCGGCGCCCCGCGTATCTCGGCGATCTGGTTCGCGCTGACCGCCGGCGGCGTCTTCCTGCTCAGCGTCCACATGCCACTCGCGCCGACCTTCGCCGTCGTCTTCCTCACCGGCGTGTTCCTCAACAGCGCCCAGACGATGATCTACGCGACCGTGTCCATCGGCTCCGCCCCCTCCCACCGCGCCACGGCGGTCGGCTGGACCTCCGGCATGGGCCGCTTCGGCGCGGTCTTCGGACCGTGGCTGGGCGGCCAGCTGCTCGCCGCGGACAAGGGCGACTGGGGCTTCACGGCCTTCGCCCTGGCCGGCACGGCGTCGACGGTCTTCATCGGCATCGCCGCGCTGCGGACCGCGCGGCCGGAGCGGCGGGACGGCGAACCGCGGCACCTGGTCGCCACCGGCTGAGTCCGGTCGCGCACCACCCGGTACGACCGCGGGGCGGCCCCAGGAGAAGGGGCCGCCCCGCGGTGCGTCACGGCTCAGCGCCCGGCACGCACCCCGTCCAGGGCGACGGCCAGCACCCGGTCGCGCTGGGCGTCGTCGAGGAAGTTCGTCGCGGTGATCCCGGCGACCATCCGCAGCAGATCGTCGAAGGCGATGTCGTCCCGCGCCCGTCCGGCCCGCTGCGCCCGCTCGAACAGCGGACCGCCCGCCGCGTACATCGACTCCCGGCACACCAGGAAGATCTCCGACTCGCCGTCCATCGCCTCCCGGATGGCCCGCTTGGTGGCCGTGTAGTCCACGAACCGGCGCAGCCACGCGTCCAGCGCCTCCCACGGCTCCCCGTCGGCGACCTCCTCGGCGTACCGGCACAGGTCGTTCACCTCACCCGCGTAGACGCTCTCGAACAGGTGCCGGCGGGTCGGGAAGTTCCGGTAGAGGGTGCCGATGCCGACCCCCGCCCGGCGGGCGACGTCCTCCAGGGAGGCCTCCGCGCCGTGCTCGGCGAACGCCTCGCGGGCCGCGGCCAGCAGGGCGTCGTAGTTGCGGGCGGCGTCCTTGCGGTGCGGTCGCCGGGACGCCACGATCTCGCTGACGGGGAACGGCTGGGCGGTCACGGCTGCCTCCCGGACGGGACTCGGATTGAAGCGGAGGGGTACCTCCGCTACAGTGGAGGGGTACCTCCACTTTAGCAGTGCGGGGTGTGATCGCCGTGGGCGCGTGCGGCCGCACGCGTCGACGGGCGCGTCGGCACCCCCTACCCCTCGATTCCCGTACCTCCGCGTACGACCTCCCTCACGGGCCCTGCGCCAGGCGCACCGCCCCCGTCCCGTGCCACCGTTCCGCGACCGCCTCCGACGGCCGCCGGAGTGCCCGACGCGGCCCGCGTGCCGCATCGGCCCCGCACCCGGCCACCGCGGCACGCCGGCCGCGCGGCGGCGGCCGCACCTGTTCGGATTCGGAGAGGCTCTCCATGCCCCGCTCGTCCACCCGCCTCACCTTCGCGGTCCTCGCGACCGGTGCCGGTGTGTTCTCCATGCTGCAGTCGCTGATCGCGCCGGCCCTGCCGACCGTCCAGCACGCGCTGCACACCTCGCAGTCCACCGCGACCTGGGTGATGACCGCGTATCTGCTGTCCGCCTCGGTGTTCACCCCGATCCTCGGCCGCGTCGGCGACCTGATCGGCCGCAAGCGGACCCTCGTCGGCGTCCTCGTCGCCGTGGCGGCCGGCTGCCTGCTCGCCGCCCTCGCGCCGACCATCGGCGTCCTCATCCTCGCCCGGGTCGTCCAGGGCGTCGGCGGCGCCCTGCTCCCGCTCTCCTTCGGCATCATCCGCGACGAGTTCCGGGCCTCCGAGGTGAGCGGCAGCATCAGCAGCCTGTCCGCCGTGATCGCCGCCGGCGGTGGCGTCGGCATGGTGGCGGCCGGCCCGATCGTCGCCGCACTCGACTACCGCTGGCTGTTCTGGATCCCCGTGGCCGTCGTCGCGGTGACCGTCCTGATCGCCCTGCGCTACATACCCGAGTCCCCCAACCGGTCCGAAGGCAGCGTCAGTTGGGCCGGCGCCGGGCTCCTCTCGGCCTGGCTGGTGGCCCTGCTGCTGCCGCTCAGCCAGGCCGGCGGCTGGGGCTGGGGCTCCGCCCGCGTCCTCGGGCTCCTCGGCGCCGCCGTCGTCCTGTTCGCGCTCTGGCTGTACGCCGAGTCCCGCTCCCGCAGCCCGCTGATCGACCTGCGTGTCATGCGGCTGCCCGCCGTGTGGACCACCAACACGGCCGCACTGCTCTTCGGCGCCGGCATGTACGCGATCTGGTCCTTCCTCCCCGGCTTCGTACAGACCCCGGACTCCGCGGGCTACGGCTTCGGCGCGAGCGTCACCACCGCCGGGCTGCTGATGCTGCCCATGCTGGTCGCGATGTTCCTCTCCGGGATGCTCAGCGGCCGACTGGAGCCGGTCGTGGGCGCCAAGGCGCTGCTGACGGCCGGTGCCGCGCTCGGCGCGCTCGCCTGCGCCGTCCTCGCCCTCTGGCACGGGCGGCAGTGGCAGGTCGCCCTGGCCGCCGGCGTGTTCGGCCTCGGCATCGGACTGGCCTTCGCCGCCATGGCCAACCTCATCGTCGGCAGCGTCCCAGCCGATCAGACCGGCGCCGCGACCGGCATGAACGCCAACATCCGCACCATCGGCGGCTCCATCGGCGCCGCGATCACCAGCGTCCTGGTCACCGGCCGGCTCCAGCCCTCGGGCCTGCCGTACGAGTCCGGCTACACCCGGGGCTTCACCCTGCTCGCCGTCCTCTGCCTCGCGGCGGCGGGCGCGGCCCTCCTGGTCCCGGCCCGCCGCGCCACCCGCCCGGCCTCCCCCTCCGTACGGACGGCCGCCCCGGAACCGAAGCACGAGGCCCCCGCCGTACGCGGCTGACCCGCGTCCCGATGCGGTACTGTTGACCTGCGTGATCACGCGGTTCGCCGCGTGAACCGCATCGGGACGTGGCGCAGCTTGGTAGCGCACTTGACTGGGGGTCAAGGGGTCGCAGGTTCAAATCCTGTCGTCCCGACTTTGCGAAGTCGCAGGCCGGGGGCCGCTTCAGGGGTAATCCGAAGCGGCCCCTCGGTCATTCCCGGGGACCACTTACGCCCGGCCGTCTCCGTGTCACCTGTTCTCTTCGCTGCTGTCGTGCTTGCCGGCGCCGGGGCGGTCGGCGCGGTGGCGGGTGCCGGGGAGCATCTCCTGCACCTTGGCCTTCAGGCCCTGCTTCACCATGGAGCCGCGGTCGCTGTCGCCCTTGAGGATCGCGGTGGCGGCGGCCTCGATCTGGTCCAGGGAGGCGTGCGGCGGGACGGGCGGGACGGCGGGGTCGGTGCGGAAGTCGATGACGAACGGCCGGTCGGCGGCGAGGGCCCGGTCCCAGGCGGCCTCGACCTGCTTGGGCTTCTCCACCCGGACGCCGTCCAGGCCGATGCGCCGGGCGATGTCCGCGTAGGGGAGGTCGGGAAGGTGCTGGGACTCCTCGAACTGCGGAGCGCCGGACATGGCGCGCATCTCCCAGGTGACCTGGTTGAGGTCGCCGTTGTTCAGCACGGCCACGATCAGCCGCGGGTCGGACCACTCGCGGTAGTACTTGGCGGCGGTGACCAGTTCCATCATGCCGTTCATCTGCATGGCGCCGTCGCCGACCAGGGCGATGGCGGGCCGGTCGGGATGGGCGAACTTCGCCCCGATGGCGTACGGCACGCCGGGCCCCATGGTGGCCAGGGTGCCGGACAGGGAGCCGCGCATCCGGCCGCGCAGCCGCAGGTGCCGGGCGTACCAGTTGGCGGCCGACCCGGAGTCGGCGGCGAGGATCGCGTCGTCGGGCAGCTTGCCGTCCAGGGCGTGGACGACGTACTCGGGGTTGACGGGGTCCGCGCTGACGGCGGCGCGGCGCTGCATGACCTCCCACCAGCGGGCGACGTTCTTCTCGACCTGCTCCCGCCACGCCCGGTCCTGCTTGCGGTGCAGCTTGGGCAGCAGGCGCCGGAGTGTCTCGCGGGCGTCGCCGACGAGGTTGACCTCGTTCGGGTAGCGCAGGCCGATCATGTGCGGGTCGATGTCGATCTGCACGGCCCGCGCCTGGTCCAGCTCCGGCATGAACTGCGTGTACGGGAAGCTGGAGCCGATCATCAGCAGGGTGTCGCACTCCCGCATCAGCTCGTAGGAGGGGCGGGTGCCCAGCAGCCCGATGGAGCCGGTGACGTAGGGCAGGTCGTCGGGCAGGGCGTCCTTGCCGAGCAGGGCCTTGGCCACCCCGGCACCGAGGACGTCCGCCAGCCGCTCGACCTCCTCACGTGCGCCGCGGGCACCCTGACCGATCAGGACCGCGACCTTCTCACCGGCGTTCAGCACGTCGGCGGCCCGCTGGAGGTCCTCGTCGGCCGGGACCGGCGCGTAGCGGCCCAGTCCGAGGCTGGAGGGCACCATCTTGAAGGCGTGCGTGGGCGGGCTGTAGTCCAGTTCCTGCACGTCGGCGGGGAGGATGATCGCGGTGACGGTGCGCTTGGCGTGAGCGGTGCGGAACGCCCGGTCGATCAGGTTCGGCAGCTGTTCGGGGACCATGGCGGTCTCGCAGAAGTCGGAGGCGACGTCCTTGTAGAGACTGGCGAGGTCCACTTCCTGCTGGTACGAGCCGCCCATGGCGCTGCGGTTGGTCTGCCCGACCAGCGCCACCACGGGCACGTGGTCCAGCTTGGCGTCGTAGAGTCCGTTCAGCAGGTGGATGGCGCCGGGCCCGGAGGTGGCCGCGCACACCCCGACCTTGCCGGAGAACTTCGCGTAGCCGACGGCCTGGAACGCGGACATCTCCTCGTGCCGGGACTGGACGAACTTCGGCTTGTTGTCCGCCCGTCCCCAGGCCGCCAGCAGACCGTTGATGCCGTCGCCCGCGTAGGCGAAGACGTGGTCGACATCCCACTCGCGCAGCCGCTGGAGGATGTAGTCGGACACCTTGGTGCTGGCCATGCGAGCTCCGTTCCGATCCCGTCGATGATCCACTGCCGATCCACTGCCCCCTGCGTCCGGAGCATGCGCGGCGGGCGCGCGGGGGTACGCCTTTTCAGGGGTAACCGTGCGGGTACGGGCGAAACGCCGCCCGCGTGGAGCCCGCCCGGCCGTTCGAGGAGCCGCCGATCGGGGGAGCCCCGCATGCGGGGTCCCGGCCCGGGCGTGAGCCTGGGGCCATGAGTATCCGTCCATGGGTGACAGTCGAGGCTCCGGACCACCGGGGGCTCCGCCGGGTCGTCGTAGGCGGTAGGACGGTGGGCAGCGCCTGGTCACTGGCCCAGCTGCGGGACGTACTCGGTCGCCTCGGTTATCCGAAGGACATGGACCTGGAGGACCCGGCGTCCGTGTACTGGCGCGGAGGGGACAGCGGAGAATGGCCCGACCGCGCCGGGCGAAGGCGCACGACCCTCGTGCTGATGGTGGCGGGAATGCTCGCTTCCATGGTCCTGAACATGGTGATCGGCTGGCCGGACGCCATCGGCGCCCTCACTTTCGCGCAACGGATGACCGGATCCCTGATCGTGCTGTCCGCCGTGGCGCAGGGTGCGGCGGTGATCGCGATGTTCGACTACTGGGGGAGGCGACAGCACAGGATTTCCGGGGCGGTCGCCCTGCTGGGGGTGCTCATCGCGTTCGCCACCGACGGTCTTCTGCTGTTGATATGGTTCGACGAAAAGGAATACACGCCTTATCTGCTGGTTTTCATGCCTCTCCTGGGATGGTCCCTGTGGGCGCTCTGGCTCCTCGTGCGGGAGAGGGCGTGGGAGGGGACCCCGCGACCGAAGACGTTCGCGGCCGGGGTGGTCGCCACGGGGACCCTGACCGCCGTGAGCCTGGCGTACTCCACCATCTACCAGCCCGCGGCAGCACCTATGCACTTCGTCCTGGAGGCAGAGTTCGGCGAGCCGCAGGCCGACCACAGGAATCCGTTCGTGGACGTCCCGCTGAAGTTCTACATGAAGAACGACGGAGGGATCCCGGTCTACATCATCAACAACAACTTCACCGTGTACGGCAGAGTCGCCGAACCTTCCGGGGGCGAGGACCGGCTCAAGGAGTGGAGAAAGAGTCTGGACGAGAACCGTGAGGAGGACGCCGAACGCTACGTCAACCGGTTGGAATTCACCAAAGTGAGCAGCGGGCGTCTCTACCAGCCGGGTTACTCACTCGATGTCGGACAGGAATACTCCATGGAGCGCGTGGTCCAGATCCCGGTGAACGCCGATTTCGACACGGTGAACGTCGACCTGCAGATCACGTACATGAGGAAGGACCGCGGGAAGATCGACGTGACTCAGTTCCGGCGCGCGCACCGCTCGTGGGAAAAGAGGGAGGGCCGGTACTACTGCCGTCCGGAAAAATGTGGAGAAGAAATCTATTACCACGGCAGGGTGCGGCACAACAACAATCTTGTCAATGTGACGCGCAAACCGCGTTATGTGACGGCGGTCTGGTCCCCCGGAGGAACCCCCCTGTATTCCATTTCGTCGTTCCACTTCGAGGGTGAGGTCGAGCGCTCGGAAGAGAGGAGGGACGTGGAAAGGTATGACGTCTCGACGGCTTACGCCGACACGGCGGTTCCCTTCGCGGAACTGCTGAAAGCGGTCGGAGAATGACCGGGTCGAGCCCTTACGCCTCCTCCTCGGCCATCTGGAGCCAGGTCTCCACCTCCACCCCCTGCCGGTCGAGGTGCCGAGCCGACTGCAGGCAGTGAAGCCCCGGAACGCCTATGGTGCCGAACAGTTCGTCCGCCGGTACGACGTGGTCGAGCCCGGTGATGAGCTGTGCGACTTCGATCGGGGTGTCGTCGTACGTGTTGTTCCGCAACTGGACCTGGACGTCGAGGGCGTCGGACCCGGACTCCTCGGCCTTCCAGTAGTCCTTCACCCCTTGGCTGTTCCAGCGTGCGGGAATCGTTTTCTCGAGGCCCCGGGTGAGACTGCGCTCGGAGACGGACCCGAAGACGGCATTGGTGCAGACTTCGGCCGACTCGCCGAGCGGCGCGTCCGGCAGCCCCTGGGCCAGGGCGACCTTCTTCAGCTGTTCGTTCAACCGGGCGAGCTGTTCGTCCGCTTCCTTCCGCGCTTCCTCCCGGTCCTCGTCCGACACCGTGGGATCGCTGCTGTCCTGCAGTGAGGAACTGGCTTCGTCCGCGGTCTGCGCGAGACCGATCCGATTCCCCTCGGACGTCTCGGACCGGCCGCTGGTCTCCAGCGCGACGCCTATCGTCGCCGCGTCCTGGCGGGGCTGCGGCGCGGCGCTGATCCCCCTCTTCGCCGGGCTCCCACCCGGCGCCGGGTACGAGCCCTCGTCCGGCACCAGGACCTGGTACACCTGGTTGATGCTGTTGACCAGGTGCTCCCTCGGCTCCCGCGGCGTTCCGGAGGCGCCGATCAGGTCCAGGACGGAGGTGCACCTCCGCACGGTCAGGACGGTCACGGCCCGCTCCTCGGCCGGAACGCTCGGGTCGCTGACCGTGTCCAATGCGGAGATCATGCGTTTCACGACCCCGATCAGCTTCTCCCGCACCTCGGCGGGTGTCCCGGGGTCATTGATCACATCCAGCGTGGCGGCGATGTCCTGCGCGCTCTCGATGACTCCTTCCCTCTCCTGCGGTGGCACATCCGGGTCTCCCACCGTCTCCAGGACGTCGGTCAGCTGTGTCACGCTCGACGTCAGTTCTTCAGGAGCCTCCGCTATTTTCTGATTCAGTTCTCCGGTTACTTCTTCGATTTCCTTCCCCTGATCCGTGACGGGATCGGGCGCCGTCGGAGGTGAATCCTCACCGGGGCCGGGTGATTGACCGGGGTCCGGTGTTCCGTCCGTCTTCTCCGTACCATTCGACGGGGTGCCGTCCGGTCCTGTCGGTCCCGTCGGCGGAGGCCCCGTGGGCGTCGGCTCCGCCGGCGGGGTGTCCGCGGGAGGCGTCGTCCCGGCGGGTGTTCCCGCCGGGATTCCGTCGCCGGAGTGAGACGCGGCCGCGGCAGCCGTCAGACCTGCGGGAAACGCGAGTGCCGCGGCCACGACGGATGCGCTGACAACGCGTGATACATGTCGCCGGGTGGTTGTGGCCATGGGGATTCCAGACGCGGTTGGCCTCGTACTGCGTCTCCCTCGCGCGCTCTGCCCTTTTGTGTGCGGCGCCGCGGAGAGATTGACGGATAAATCGGGTGATATGGGGCCGATGTCATTCCACTCTTCACCCGCACGGCGCGCTTTGCAACGCGAGGTCTCGCCGCCGCCGACGCCGCTGGAATTCTCCCCCACACCCCGTCGTCGATGCCGTGCGCCCCTCGCCGCAGGGCTCGGCCGCGGTCATCGCCGCACGCCACACCGGGTGAACACCGGGCGTGGCGTGGGCCGGGGACGCCGCCCTCCCCCGAAGGCGACGTCCCCGACCGCTTCCCCCGGCGCCGGACTGTGGCTCGGATCTCCGCGGGCGGCCGTCGTGCGCCGTCACCAGCACATGACCGCCGTCTCGCCCGGACCCCACGCGGAGTACAGGCGGACACGGACGTAATAGCGGCGGCCCTTGACCAGCCGGACCGCGATGGCCGCGTTGTGCGCGGTTCCCCCGTCGTCGTGGCCGGCGAGGAAACGGGGCTCCCCGTCCCGCTCCTCGAAGAGCACGACGACCCGGTCGGCCTCGCCGAAGGTGCCCACCGTGTAGTCGCGGGTCTCCGGCGGATCGATGCGGAAGTCCGCCTGCTCGCCGGGGCCCAGACCCAGCGGCACCGAACGGAACGGCACCAGCGGCGGCGGCCGCGGCGGATCGGCCGGCGGGTACCGGCGGAGCACGAACTCCTTGTCGGCGGGGGAGAGGGTGCCGGGCGGGTACACGCCCCCGTGGTACTGCTCCGGCTCCAGGATCAGCCCCGGCGGCAACGCGTACTGCATGATCGACTGCGGGTCCCAGACGGAGCCGTTGACCTCGTCCGGGCCGAGCCTGCGCAGGATGTTGTGGTAGGTCCTGTCCCGACTCCAGTGGTTCGGCGGGCCCGCCAGCTCGGCGTACACGGCCTCGTCGTCCCAGTGGATGGCGGCGTACGGGCTCTGGTGCTCGTGCTGCATGCCCAGTGCGTGCCCGATCTGGTGCAGGACGGTGGCGCGTTCCCCCGGCGCGGTCAGGTCCCAGCCGAAGTTCATGGTGCGCTCGTGCGCACCGACGCGGAGCGCGTCCCTGCCCACGGCCGACCAGGTGCCGTCACCGAGCTGGAACCCGATGCGCAGCTCCGCCTCGGTACGGTCGTGGACCTCGGTGAACGTCAGGCCCAGCCCGAGCCCCCGCCACTCCTCGAAGCACTCCCGCACGACGTCCCGCTGCTCCTCGGCCCCGCCCCACGACACCCACCGGGTCCGCCCGGTTCCGGGAACGGCGATCTCCGACCCCGCGGTGTCGCCGGAGAAGCAGTAGTGCAGCACGGTGCCGTTGACCCACAGCCGCCGCCCGCCGATCAGCGCGCCGAGCCGCCCGGCGGCCAGGCCCGGCGGATACGCGGGGTCCGGCTGCGGCGGCAGCGAGCAATGGCGGACGGTCATGGACCACAGACTGCCGTGCGGTGCGGCCGGGCGCCTGAGTCGGGGTCTGCTCAAGTGGCCCTGTATCAGGCGTGAGTAGCCGTGCTCCTGTTCTCGTGACGACTTCGCGACGGGATGCCACCGGGCCGTACGAGCCGAACGGGAAGGAGGCGGCGGCCCTTCGGCCGCCCTGGCCGTTCACCGGCCGGGAGGGCGAACTCGACCTGGTACGACGCTCACTGACCGGCCCGGGACGCGGGCTCGTGGTGACCGGACCGGCGGGACGGGGCAAGACCCGGCTCGTCACCGAGGCGGTGCGGGGCACCGACTGCGCCCGTGTCACCGGGACGCCGGGCACCCGGTACCTGCCCTTCGCCGCCTTCACCCCGCTGCTGCCCGAGCCCGTCACCCTGCACCACGCCCTGCGGCGGCTCTCCGGTGCGCGCACGCTGTTCGTCGACGACGCCCATCTGCTCGACGACGCCTCCGCCGCCCTGCTCCACCAGCTCGCCGTGCACGGACACACCCGGCTGCTGGTCGTCGTCGCCGACGGCGAACCGGTGCCCGCCGCCGTGTCCCGGCTGTGGACCGGGGAACTGCTGCCCCGGCTCGCCCTGCCGCCGCTGCCCCGGCAGGACACCGCGCGCCTGCTCGCGGCGGGCACGGACCCCGCCCCGGAGCCGCTCACCGCGAACCGGCTGCACCGGCTGTGCGACGGGGACCTGCGGCTGCTGCGGGACCTCCTGGACGCGGTACGCGCACACGGCCGGCCCACCGGGACACCGGGCACCTGGGAAGGGCGCGGCCCGCTGCCCCTGACCCCGGCCGTCCGCGAACGCACCGCCCACCTCCTGGACCGCGCCCGCCCCGAGGAGCGCGAGACGCTCGACCGCCTCGCCTTCGCCGAACCCCTGCCGCTCGACGGCGACGACCTCGACCTCACCGTCCTGGAACGCCTGGAGACCGCGGGCCTGGTCCGCGTCGACGACCACGGCGGCGTCCGCCTCGCCCACCCCCTGCACGGCCCGCTCCTGCGAGCCGCCGCCGGCCGGCTGCGCGCCCGCCGGCTCGCCCGCACCCCCGGGGACCGCGCCCCCGCCCTGGAGGCCGAGTCGGCGGAACTGACCCGGCGGATCGAACGGGCCGACGTGACGGCGGAGCCGGCGCCCGTCGGGGACCGGCTCGTGGACGAGGGGATGCCGGTCCCGGCCGGGTACGCGGCCCTGCGCGCCCGGTACGCGCGGCTGCGCGGCGCACTGCGGGAGGCGGCCGCATGGGCGCGCGAGGGCCTGCGCACCGCCCCCGCCGACCCGGCCTGCCGCACCGAGCTCACCCGCGCGGAGGGGACCCCGGAGGCGTACGGCGACCCGTACGACGCCGTACGCCTCGGCACCCCCGAACGGGCCGCCGGCCGACTCACCGGCGTCTTCGCCGACCACGCCGACGCCCTCGCGCGGGCCGACGGGCCCGCACTGGACCGGGTGGGCGAGGAGCTCGAGCGGCGGGGCTTCCTGCTGTTCGCCGCGGAGGCGCACGCGCAGGCCGTCTCCGTCCACCGGGAACCGCACGCCGCCCGCACCGCGCGCACCCGTGCGGCCGCGCTCGCCCGCCGCTGCGAGGACGCCCGCACGCCGGCGCTCGCGGGCCTCGCCTTCGGTGAACTCACCACCCGCCAGCGTCAGATCGTCGCGTTGGCCGCGGAGGGGCTGAGCAACCGGCAGATCGCGGAACGCCTCACCCTTTCCGTGCGCACGGTCGGCAACCACCTGTACGGGGCGTACACCCGGCTGGGCGCCCCCTTGCCCCGTCAGACCGCCTGACGGCTTGGCGGATTCCGTCTCGTCGGCGGCCGCGGGTCGTTCGTGGTCGCCCGCGCGGTTCCCCGCGCCCCTTGAGGCGGATCAGCTGCACCGACCTCAAAGGGGCGCGGGGCTGCGACGATGTGCGGCTCCGTCGCGTGGGCGCGGGCGACCACGGCTCACCCGCAGCCGCCCACGGCGGGATCAGGCCGCCCCGAAGGCGGTGAAGGCCCAGCCCGTCGCCCGGTGCAAAGCGTCCGGCGGCAGCGCGGCGCGGGCGTCGCGCAAGGCCTCCGCCAAGGAGAGGCCGGTGCCGAGGGCCTTGTGGAGGGCCACCATGAGGGGGACGACCGCCGCGTCGTTGACGGGGGCGCTGCACGCCACCACCCCCGCCGTGCCCAGCGGCAGCAACGCCGTGACCAGGCCGAGGAGTTCGTCGGCGCCCACCGTGGCGAACCGCGCGGTGTCGCAGCAGGACAGGATGATGCGGTACGGGCTGCGGTCCAGCCGCTCGAAGTCGTGCACGATCAGCGGCCCGTCGGCCATCCGCAGGGACGAGAACAGCGGGCCGTCCGCACGGAACGTGCCGTGCGCGGCGATGTGCGCCAGCCCCGCCCCGTCCAGCTCCCGCAGCACGCGCGGCACCGTCGCGTCGTCGTGCTCCAGGACGGTCGCGCCGCCGTAGTGGCCGGCCAGCTCGGGCACCTCCGCGCCACCCGTCGCGAGACCCGGACCGCGCACCAGCACCTGGCGTTCCCCGGGCGGCGGCGCCGTCTCCTTCGCGCGCAGCCAGCTGCTCGCCGACGGCGACACGCTCACCACCCGCTCCCGCAGCGAGGGCAGCAGCGCCCACGGCACCCGGTGCAGCCGCCCCGGCGGCACGATCACCACCGGGCCGTCACCGAGATGCGCCGCGGCCGGACCGAGCAGCAGCTCCTCCAGCCGGCGGCCCGCGGCCTCCACCACCGGCAGCCGCGCCTGCGCCCCCGGATGGGCCAGCCGCCGCAGCCCCGCCTGCACGTGCTCGGCCTCGGTCTCCGCCGCCGCCAGCAGCCCGGCCTCGAACCGCCGCACCCTGCCCCGCCCGCACAGCAGCACCTGCACCCGCCCGTCGAGCACGGCCAGTTCCACCAGCTGTCCGTCGCCGCTGTCGCCCAGCCGCGCGAGCAGCCGGCCGACGTCCAAGCGGTCACCGCCGTCGGGGGCCTCGCCGCGCATGTGCAGCGTCCGGGAGCGGATCTCCCGCTCCAGCCGCCGCTGTTCCCGCTCCAGCGCCGGCACGGGCCTGCCCTCCATGCGGGCCTCCTCCGCGCGGGCGGCGATCTCCCGGTAGGCGGTCATGCCGCTGAGCAGCGCCGGGTCGGCGGGCGGCCGGGTGGGCGGCGCGGACAGCGCGGTGGCCCGCCAGCGTTCGCTCCACACCAGCAGCCGCCGTGGTCCGCCCGAGACCAGACTGGCCTGCTGCGCGAGCGCGGCCAGCTCCGCGCCCTGCGCGGTGGCGCGGGCCCGCAGCTCCGAGGCGCCCAGCGTCATCCGGTGGTCGTCGAGCACGTCGAGACCGCGCCGGCAGGCCTCCAGCACGCCCCGCGCGGAACCGGCGGCCCGGGCGCGCAGCGCCTGCGCCGCCCAGCCCGTCATCCGCGCGAGCGGCGGCCCGCCGTGCCTGCTCCGCGCGGCGACCGCGAGATGCCGCTCCGCGTCCGCCGTCCAGCCCAGCTCCAGCGCGATCCGGCCGGCGAGCAGGGACGCCTCCGGCGCGGCCGGGGCACCGAGCGCGGCCAGCTTCTCCGCCACCGCCGCCGCGTCCGCGACCAGCCGGCCCGAACCGCGCCCGGCCGCGTGCCGGGCCCCGATCAGCACCAGCCGCGCGTGCGTCTCCCACCAGGTGCGCCGCTGCCCCGCGAACAGCCGCACCGCGAGCGCCGCGCGGGCGATCGCCGTCTGCGGCTCACCGGCCAGCCGGGCCGCCCGCGCGGCGGCCAGCAGCAGCTCCGCCCTGCGCGTGGACTGCCCGCCGATCCCGTCCAGCGCCCGCAGCGCCGCGTCCGCCTCGGCCAGTGCCTCCGCGGCGAGACCGGCCGCCATCAGCACCTCGCAGCGCCGGATGTTCAGCATGAACGTCGGCGTGCCGAGCTTGGCGTACCGCTCCTCCGCCTCGTCGAGCAGCCGCAGCGCCGCCGGGACGTCGCCCGCGCGGAACGCGGCCAGCCCCCGGCTCTCCACCGCGTCCGCCTTGTCGTGCTCCTGCCCGGTGGTGTCCCACAGCGCCTCGGCCGCCGTGAAGTCGGCGTTCGCCCGCTCCACCGAACCCAGCGCCAGGTGCACCGTCGCCCGCAGGGTCAGCGCCCGCGCCGTCCAGATCACGTCCTCGGCCTGCCGCAGTACGGGAATGGCCCGCCGTACGTCCTCCAGCGCCTCCTTGTGATGGCCCAGCACCCACCACGAGTACGCACGGCGGAACAGCACCCGCGCGCGGGTGTGCCCGGTGCCGCGCTCGACACCGCGCCCCAGCGCCTCCATGCCCTGCCGGGTGCGCCCCGCGTGCACCAGTGCGACCCCGAGCGTGGCGAGGACGTCCGCCTCCCGCTCGGCCGAGTCCGCGCGCGCCGCCCAGTCCCGGGCCCGGCGCAGATGCGTCAGGGCCAGCCGCATGTCGCCGAAGTCCCGCTGCCAGATGCCGATCACCTGATGGGCGACGGAGGCGTGCAGGGGAGGCGGACGGTCGCCCAGCACCTCTTCCGCCCTCGCCAGCGCCTCACCCGGGGCGGCGAACACCATCGGCAGCAGTTCCAGCACCGTGTCGCTTCCGGCTGTCACCCCACGATGGTAGTGGTCCGCAACCACGCCTCACAGGTGTGGCGTTGTATCAAACGCCCGCTCCCCGGCTCTGCATACACGACAGCTCCGCGGCACCGGCCGCCGTCGCACCAGTGGAGGACATGCCATGGCACCACAGCGATTCCGCGAGCAGTTCGCACAGATCCAGCGTTCGATGCCCGACGTGCCCCTGGCGATGGGTCCGGACGACGCGGGCGAGTTCCTCTACGAGAAGGGCGTCGTCCTCGCCCGCGACGGCGAGGAGGCCCGCGTCGTCGAGGACACCGTCCGACGGCACTTCACCACGTTCGCCGGCCTCACCCCGGACCAGGTGCGCCGGACGAGCCCGGAGACCAACCGCTCCGGCATCACCCGCATCCGGGTCGCCGACCCCGGCCGGGGCGACGGCAGCGGCGACCCGGCGGTCGCGGGAGCGCTGCGCGCGCTGTCGGCGGTCGAAGGCCGTGCCGGACACCGGCTGATCAGCCGCAACCACGTGGTGTCGATCGCGGTCAACGCCTGCCCGGGCGACGAGCCCGTGCCCGTACCGCGCGGCGGACGGCCCAACCCGGCCGCCGCCGACACCGCGCACGACCCGGACACCGCCGTCGGCGTGCTCGTCGTCGACACCGGCCTCATGCACGACCACCGCTCCTACCCGCCGCTCGCCCACACCCACGGCGACGCCCAGGTCGAGGAGTGCGGGGAGGGCGGCGTCCTGAAGCAGTACTGCGGGCACGGCACGTTCATCGCCGGACTCGTCGCAGCCGTCGCCCCCAACACCGACATCACCGTCCGCGGCACGCTCAACGACGCGGGCGCGGTCCTGGAGTCCGAGTTCGGCGAGAAGCTCTTCGAGGCCGTCGACCGGGACGGCTGGCCCGACGTCATCAGCCTCTCCGCCGGCACCTCCAACGGCCGCACCGACGGACTCCTCGGCGTCGACGCCTTCATGCGGGAGCTGCGTGAGCGGCACACCCTGCTGGTCGCCGCCGCCGGCAACAACGCCAGCGCGACGCCCTTCTGGCCCGCCGCCTACGCCGATCTGCCCGGCTACGAGAACGCCGTGCTCTCCGTCGGCGCGCTGCGCGGGGACGGCGAGTTCGGCGCCTGCTTCAGCAACCACGGCGGCTGGGTGAAGGCCTACGCCCCCGGCGAGCGCCTCACCAGCGCCCTCACCGGCTTCGACACGCCCGTCCCGTACGTGTACCAGCACTCCACCTACGACGCCTGCCGCTACGGCTTCACGTACGCCTGCACGTGCCACCACCCGCGCCACACCGGCGTGTTGAGCGAGGAAGGCGGCTCCGGCAAGCCGGACCAGGTGATGTTCGAGGGACTCGCCCAGTGGAGCGGGACCTCGTTCGCCACCCCCGTCGCCGCCGGCATGGTCGCCGCCCACATGACCGCGCAGGCGGAGACCGACCCGCGCAAGGCCTGCCGGCAACTGCTCGGCGCCACCACCGAGTACGCGCAAGTGCGCGGGGCGCACGTCCCGGCGCTCCTTCCGCCCACGTGGCGCCCCGTGCAGGTCTCGTCACCCTCGGCACGGGCATGAGGACCGGAGTCCTCCCCTCCACGGCGTACGATGACGTGCCGTACACGAGGGGTGGGACCGTGGAGCGTAGTGAAGTCGGCGCGTTGGTCCGGTCCGCTGTCGACGGCGACGCGGCGGCCTGGAAGGCGATCGTGGAGGGGCTGGGCCCACTGGTGTGGTCCGTGGTGCGCGCGCACCGGCTCTCCGACGCCGACGCGCACGAGGTCTACCAGACCGTGTGGTTCCGTTTCGCCCAGCACCTGGGGCGGATCCGGGAACCCGAGAAGACGGGCTCCTGGCTGGCCAGTACCGCGCGGCACGAGTGCCTGAAGGTGCACAGGGACGCGCGGCGGCTGATGCTGACGGACGATCCGCAGCTGCTGGACCGGGTCAGCGAGGACGGTGCGCCGGAGCAGTCGCTGCTGGAGTCGGAGGAGGCGGCGGCGCAGAGCGAACGCGTGCGGCGGCTGTGGCAGGAGTTCGAGGAACTGGGCGATCGGTGCAGGAAGCTGCTGCGCGTGCTGATCGCCTCGCCGCCGCCCAGTTATCAGGAGATCTCCGCCGCGCTCGACATCGCGGTGGGCAGCATCGGGCCGCTGCGCCAGCGCTGTCTGCGCCGGCTGCGGGCCCGGCTCGAGGCACGGGGGACGATGTGAACGACATGACCGACGGCGCGGGATGTGACGCGGACTTCGACGACGGGCTGCTGGAGGAGGAACTCCGGCAGGCGGCGGCCGTCCTGGACCCGCTGCCTCCCGCTCTGCTGCAGATCGCCGTCGACGCCTACGCGCTGCACGACCTCGACGCCCGCGTGGCCGAGCTGACCTTCGACTCGCTGGTCGACGCCATCCCGGTCAGGGGCGCCACGGACGTGCCGCGCATGCTCACCTTCACCGCCGGTGAGGTGACGCTGGACGTCGAGGTGACCGCGGAGGGCCTGATGGGCCAGGTGCTGCCGCCCCGGCCGGCCCGTGTCGAGGTGCTCGGCGGCCCGCAGACCGGCGTCCCGCTCACCACCGACGACCTGGGCCGCTTCACCGCCGCCGCCCCGCCCTCCGGCCCCTTCGCCCTGCGCCTGCGCACCGACGACGACGTGGTCGTCACGGAGTGGCTCCGCGCCTGACCCCTCCGGGCGGGGAGCCGAGGGGCGGTCGCGCCTCCCCGGTTCCCGGCCCTTCGAGGTCGCTGTGCGGCGGACCGGCGGCGGCTGCTGTGCCGGGGCCGGTTCCTCGCCCCCCGCCGCCCTTACCCGTCCCATCCCGGGGGCGCTGCCCCCGGACCCCCGCTCCTCAAGCGCCGGAGGGGCTGGTATGTGCCGAAGGGGCTGGTACGTGCCGGAAGCGGTGATGCGCCCGACTCAGTGGGAGGCCGCGTCGATCAAGGTGGCGAGTGCCGAGGCGAGGCGGGACAGGCCCTCTCCCGCGGGACCGCCCGGCTCGGTCATGTAGGTGTCCCGGCGGATCTCCACCATCAGGGCGGACACCTCCGCCCGCTTGCCGTAGAACTCCAGCGGCACGTACGTCCCGGCGAACGGGCTGTCCAGCCCCGTCTCCCCGCACGGCGCGAACGCCTCGCGGGCGGCGGCGAGCAGCCCGGGCGGGGTGTGGAAGGAGTCGGTGCCCAGGCAGACCTCCGGCCGCGGACCGTCGCCGTGCAGCTCGTAGGGCAGCGGGGCGCTCGGGTACGAGTGCACGTCGATGATCACGGCCCGGCCGGTCGCCGCGAGCCGGTCGGCGACGGCCCGGGTCATCGCCCGCGCGTACGGGCGGAAGTACCGCTCGATCAGCGGCTCGGCGTCGAACCCGTCGGGCCGCAGCACGTCCTTGTGCGTGGTCCGCGTGTAGACCGCGCCCATGCCGACGGCCAGCATCTCCTCCCGCTCGTCCGGGAACCGCTCGGGATCGACGACCAGCCGCGACAACCGGTTCACGAACCGCCACGGCGCGACACCGGCCGCCCGGGCCGCCGCCTCGGCGATCGACGCGGTGTGCGAGTCGGTGATGTGGTCCAGCTCCCGCTCCAGCCCGGCGTCGTCCAGCACGATCCCGGCCCGTACGTCCCCCGGTATCTCCCGCGCGGAATGCGGCACGTGCAGGATCACGGGGGAGTCCGGATCACCGGAGAGGAAAGCGAAGGACGACGACACATCGGTCATGCAACTGCTCCCAAGGCATGGTCAGTGGTTCACGGCATGATCAACCGTGCCATACGGCACTGACAACGCCCCGGGAGACGGCTCCGCCCCGGCCGGGCGCGGGGCCGGCCGGGGCGGAGCACCGAGGGACCGCTCGCGTCAGCTCAGGGACGCCAGCGCCTCGTTCCATGTGGTGGACGGACGCATGACCTCGGCGGCCTTGGCCGGGTCGGGCTGGTAGTAGCCGCCGATCTCGGCCGGCTTGCCCTGGACGGCGTTCAGCTCGTCGACGATCTTCGCCTCGTTCGCGGCGAGCGTCTCGGCGAGCGGCGCGAACGCCTTCGCCAGGTCCGCGTCGTCGCTCTGCGCGGCCAGCTCCTGCGCCCAGTACAGGGACAGGTAGAAGTGGCTGCCGCGGTTGTCGATGCCGCCGACGCGACGGGTCGGGGACTTGTCCTCGTTGAGGAAGGTCGCCGTGGCGCGGTCGAGGGCGTCGGCGAGGACCTTGGCGCGGGTGTTGCCCGTGACCGAGGCGTACTGCTCCAGGGACGGCACCAGCGCGAAGAACTCACCGAGGGAGTCCCAGCGCAGGTAGTTCTCCTTGACCAGCTGCTGCACGTGCTTGGGCGCGGAGCCGCCGGCGCCCGTCTCGAACAGGCCGCCACCCGCCATCAGCGGCACGACCGACAGCATCTTGGCGCTGGTGCCCAGCTCCAGGATGGGGAAGAGGTCGGTCAGGTAGTCGCGCAGCACGTTGCCGGTGACGGAGATCGTGTTCTCGCCGCGGCGGATGCGCTCCACCGACAGCTTGGTCGCCTCGACGGGGGACAGGACGCGGATGTCCAGGCCCTCGGTGTCGTGCTCCGGCAGGTACTGCTCGACCTTGGCGATCAGGTTGGCGTCGTGGGCGCGGGTGGCGTCCAGCCAGAACACCGCCGGGTCGCCGGTGGCGCGGGCGCGGGTGACGGCCAGCTTCACCCAGTCGCGGATCGGGGCGTCCTTGGTCTGGCAGGCGCGGAAGATGTCACCGGCGGACACGGCCTGCTCGATGAGGGCGTCGCCGTTGCCGTCGACCAGGCGGACCGTGCCCGTGACGGGGATCTCGAAGGTCTTGTCGTGGCTGCCGTACTCCTCGGCCTTCTGCGCCATCAGACCGACGTTCGGCACCGAGCCCATGGTGGACGGGTCGTAGGCGCCGTTGGCGCGGCAGTCCTCGATCACGGCCTGGTAGACGCCGGCGTAGCTGGAGTCCGGCAGGACGGCGAGGGTGTCGGCCTCCTGGCCGTCGGGGCCCCACATGTGGCCGGAGGTGCGGATCATGGCCGGCATGGAGGCGTCGACGATGACGTCCGAGGGGACGTGCAGGTTGGTGATGCCCTTGTCGGAGTCGACCATCGCCAGCGCCGGGCCCTCGGCGAGCTCGGCGTCGAAGGACGCCTTGATCTCGGCGCCCTCGGGCAGGGCCTCCAGGCCCTTGTAGATGCCGCCCAGGCCGTCGTTCGGGGTGAGGCCGGCCGCGGCGAGCTTGTCGCCGTACTGCGCGAACGTCTTCGGGAAGAAGGCGCGCACCACGTGGCCGAAGACGATCGGGTCGGAGACCTTCATCATCGTGGCCTTCAGGTGCACGGAGAACAGCACGCCCTCCTGCTTGGCGCGGGCGACCTGCGCGCTCAGGAACTCGCGCAGCGCGGCGACGCGCATCACGGAGGCGTCGACGACCTCGCCCTTGAGGACGGGGACGGACTCGCGCAGCACGGTGGTGGAGCCGTCGTCGCCCTTGAGCTCGATGCGCAGCGCGCCGTCCTCGGCGATGACGACCGACTTCTCGGTGGAGCGGAAGTCGTCCGCGTCCATGGTGGCGACGTTGGTCTTGGACTCGGCGGTCCAGGCGCCCATGCGGTGCGGGTGGTTCTTGGCGTAGTTCTTCACCGAGGCGGGGGCGCGGCGGTCGGAGTTGCCCTCGCGCAGCACCGGGTTGACGGCCGAGCCCTTGACCTTGTCGTAGCGGGCGCGGATGTCGCGCTCCTCGTCGGTCTTCGGGTCGTCCGGGTAGGCCGGAAGCGCGTAGCCCTGGTCCTGCAGCTCGGCGATCGCGGCCTTGAGCTGCGGGATCGACGCCGAGATGTTCGGCAGCTTGATGATGTTGGCCGCCGGCGTCTTCGCCAGCTCACCGAGCTCCGAGAGGGCGTCCGGGACGCGCTGGTCCTCGGACAGGTACTCCGGGAACAGGGCGATGATGCGCCCGGCCAGCGAGATGTCACGCGTCTCCACGGTGACACCCGCCTGCGAGGCGTACGCCTGGACCACCGGCAGGAAGGAATACGTCGCCAGGGCCGGGGCCTCGTCAGTGTGCGTGTAGATGATGGTCGAGTCAGTCACCGGGTGCTCCGCTCCACGTCTGCAACATTGCTCGACATCAAGATATCTCGTGATCGACCGGGGCTCGACAGGGGTCCGCGCCGAGTTCCGGCCGACCTCCCGCCGCGGCCTCACCGGCGCGGCGGGAGATCACCCGGGACGGTGGGCTCAGATCGGCCGGGCGATGGTCATGTCGTCCGGCGCGGAGTCCGCCGAGGCGTCCGCGCCGCGCTGCTGGGGGAAGACCACCGAGCCCTGCTGGAGCGCCACCGTCCGCGCCGGCGACGGGATGCGGATGCCCTCCTCGCGGTAGCGGCGGTGCAGGCGCTTGATGAACTCGTGCTTGATCCGGTACTGGTCGCTGAACTCGCCGACGCCCAGGATGACGGTGAAGCCGATGCGGGAGTCCCCGAAGGTGTGGAACCGCACCGCCGGCTCGTGCTCCGGCACGGCGCCGGTGATCTCGGTCATCACCTCGGCGACGACCTCCTTCGTCACCTCCTCCACCTGCTCCAGGTCGCTGTCGTACGACACCCCGGCCTGCACCAGGATGGTCAGCTGCTGCTCGGGACGCATGAAGTTCGTCATGTTCGTCTTGGCGAGCTGCGCGTTCGGGATGACCACCAGGTTGTTGGACAGGTTGCGGACCGTCGTCTGGCGCCAGTTGATGTCCTCGACGTAGCCCTCCTCGCCGCTGCTCAGCTGGATGTAGTCCCCGGGCTGCACGGTCTTGGAGGCGAGGATGTGGATGCCCGCGAACAGGTTGGCGAGCGTGTCCTGCAGGGCCAGCGCGACCGCGAGACCGCCGACGCCGAGGGCGGTGAGCATCGGGGCGATCGAGATGCCCAGCGTCTGCAGCCCCACCAGGAAACCGATCGCCAGGACCAGGATCCGGGTGATGTTCATGAAGATGGTCGCCGACCCGGCGACCCCGGAGCGGGACTGGGTGACCGAGCGCACCAGTCCCGCCACCACCCGGGCCGCCGAGATCGTCGCGGCGAAGATGACCATCAGCGTCAGCGCCTGGTTGACGCTGTGCTGCACGGTGCGGGTCAGCGGCAGCGCCGCCGCCGCGGAGGCCGCGCCGCCCGCGATCGCCGCCCACGGCGCGATCATGCGCAGCGCGTCCACGAGGACGTCGTCCCCGCGCCAGCGGGTGCGGTCCGCGTGCCGGCCCAGCCAGCGCAGCAGCATCCGCAGCAGGAACGCCGCCAGCAGGCCGGCCGCGAGGGCGATGCCGGCGTACAGCAGGTCGTGGCCGGTGAGCGCGCGGGTCACCGCTCACCCCCGGCGAACGCCCTGGCCGACGGCCGTATGTGAAGTCGTGTCACGTGTCGTCACCTGCTCGAGTTCTACGAATGTACGTCGCGCCGACCGTCCCTGACCCGCGGTCGGCGCGATCGCTCATCCTGCCGCATTCCGCAGGGCGGTTCGTACCGCGTTCGGTCGCACGGCCCCGCGCACGGGCCGAGGGCCGGAACCCGCCGGTCAGATCACCTTCAGCCGCACCAGCGCGCCCAGGGTCAACGCCCCCGGCAGCAGCGGCAGCCACACCGTGATGATCCGGAAGACCAGCACCACCGCCGTGGCCGCGGCGGCGGCCCCGCCCACCGCCACCAGCGCCACGACCAGCGCCGCCTCCACCGAGCCGATCCCGCCCGGAGTGGGCACCAGCGCCACCGCGACCGTCGCCGCCAGATACGCCACCGCCATGTGGGCCGGCGGCACCGGCAGCCCGAACGCCAGCCCCACCAGCACCAGCGCGGCCGCCTGCAGCGCGGGGAAGGCCAGCGCCCCGCCCCACAGCGCCAGCGCCCGGGAGGGCAGGGCGTGCACCGACCGCGCCTCGCCCAGCGCCGTCCGCAGGAACGACCGCACCACCGACCGCAGCCGCCGTACGGTCGCGAGCACGACCACCGCGACGACCACCACCGCGCCGGCCGCGAGCAGCAGCGGGCCGAGCCACCCCGCGGGCAGCAGGGAGCCGAACCGCAGCGCGCCGGGGAACGCCACGAGCAGGGCGGCCAGCAGCCCCACCCGGCCGACGGACTCCGCCAGCAGGTACAGCGCCAGGGCGGCCGAGGAGCGGGCCGCCGGCAGCCCGCACACCGTCATGAACCGCAGATTGACCGCGCTCGCGCCCAGCCCCGTCGGCAGCAGGTGGTTCGCGGCGCCCGCCGCGAACTGCGTGGCCAGCAGCCGCCGCGCGGGCAGCCGTTCGGGGACCGCGCCCTGCCGGGTGCACGCGGCCGCCACCCAGGTCAGACAGGTGGCGCCGGCCGCGGCGAGCAGCCAGGGCCACCGGGCGGTCCCCAGCTGGCCGAACCCCTCGGCCAGCACCGACCGGTGCCGCACCGCGACCACGGTCACGAGCAGCAGCGGCAACACCATCAGGACCCGGCGGATCGTCCCCGTCACGTCCACCGACCCTGACCGCCGCGCACCAACGGCGGGTTGCACCGGCCGGGACGTCCGCTTACGGCTGGGCGGCGGCCGGGGGAGCGGGACCGGCCCGCCCTTGACCTCAACCATGCTTGAGGTCCTACCTTCGTGTGCATGAGCATGGAGACCACGGCGTGGACACAGCTGCGCGGCGTCATGACCGCGGAGGACGAGCACCGCCCCCTCACCAGGGCGACACTGCACCGGATCGGCGCCTTCGTCCGCCCCCACCGCCGCCGGCTGACCCTGGTCGTGCTCCTCGGCACGGCGACCGCGGCGCTCGCCGTCGCCACCCCCGTGCTCGCCGGGCGCGTCATGGACACCATCGTCTCGGGCGGCGACGGGGGCACGGTGGTCCGTCTGGCCCTGCTCATCGCGCTGATCGCGGTCGTGGAGGCGGCCCTCGGCGTGCTCGGCCGCAGACTCTCGGCGGCCCTCGGCGAGGAACTCATCCTCGACCTGCGGACCGCGGTCTTCGACCACGTGCAGCGGATGCCGGTCGCGTTCTTCACACGCACTCGTACGGGGGCGCTCGTCTCCCGTCTCAACAACGACGTCATCGGCGCCCAGCGGGCCTTCAGCACCCTCCTGGCGACCGCGGTCGGCAACCTGGTCACCCTCGTGCTCGCCCTCGCCGTGATGCTCACCCTGTCCTGGCAGATCACCCTGCTCGCGCTGGTCCTGCTGCCGGTGTTCGTGGTCCCGGCCCGCCGCATGGGCCGCCGCATGGCCGGGATGCAGCGCGAGGCCGCCGCCCTGAACGCGGCCATGGGCACCCGGATGACCGAGCGGTTCTCCGCCCCCGGCGCCACCCTGGTCAAGCTGTTCGGACGCCCCGAGGAGGAGTCCGCCCAGTTCGCGCTGCGCGCCCGCCGGGTGCGGGACATCGGCGTGCGCACGGCCACGGCGCAGACGGTGTTCATCACCGCGCTCACCCTCGTCTCCGCCCTCGCCCTCGCCCTGGTCTACGGCCTCGGCGGCCGGCTCGCCCTCGGCGGCACCCTGGAGCCGGGCGCCGTCGTGGCGCTGGCGCTGCTGCTGACCCGGCTGTACGCGCCGCTCACCTCGCTCGCCGGGGCACGGGTGGAGGTGATGAGCGCGCTGGTCAGCTTCGAGCGGGTCTTCGAGGTCCTGGACCTCGAGCCGCTCATCAGGGAGAAGCCGGACGCGCGGGAGGTGCCCGAGGGGCCGGTCTCCGTCGAGTTCGACGACGTCCGCTTCGGCTACCCGTCCGCCGACAAGGTCTCCCTGGCCTCCCTGGAGGAGGTCGCCACCCTCGATCCGCGCGGCGGCGACGACGTCCTGCACGGCATCTCCTTCCGCGCCGAACCCGGGCGGACCGTCGCCCTCGTCGGCTCCTCCGGCGCGGGCAAGTCGACCATCGCCCAACTGCTGCCACGGCTGTACGACGTCGATGCCGGCGCCGTGCGCGTGGGCGGCGTCGACGTCCGCGACCTGACCGCCGCCTCCCTGCGCGCCACTGTCGGCATGGTCACCCAGGACGGTCACCTCTTCCACGACACGGTCCGCGCCAACCTGCTGCTGGCCCGGCCGGACGCGAGCGAGCCCGAGCTGTGGGACGCCCTGCGCCGCGCCCGCCTCGACACCCTCGTACGGTCCCTGCCCGACGGCCCGGACACGGTGGTCGGCGAACGCGGCTACCGGCTCTCCGGCGGTGAACGCCAGCGCCTGACCATCGCGCGGCTGCTGCTGGCCCGCCAGCGCGTCGTCATCCTCGACGAGGCCACCGCCCACCTGGACAACACCTCCGAGGCGGCCGTGCAGGAGGCGCTCACGGAGGCGCTGGAGGGCAGGACGGCGGTGGTGATCGCCCACCGGCTTTCCACCGTCCGCGCCGCCGACCTCATCCTGGTCGTCGAGGCCGGCCGGATCGTGGAACGCGGCACGCACGAGCGGCTGCTGGCCGCCGACGGCCGCTACGCCGAGCTGTACCGCACTCAGTTCGAACGGCAGTCACAGGAGACGGTGACGGCGTAGGGGTGGTGCCGGGGGGGGGGGGGGGGGCGCCCCCCCCCCCCCCCCCCCCCCCCCCCCCCCCCCCCCCCCCGGCGCGCCCCCCCCCCCCCCCGCCCCCCCCCCCCGGGCGGCCCCGCACCAGGTCCTACCGCCTCACCCGGGCGCGGGGCGGGGGGGGGGGGGGGGGCGGGGCGGGGGGGGGGGCCCCCCCCGCCCCCCCGCTTCCCGCTGTTCCTACCGGGCCCGCGCGGCGGCCCCGGTCCGCTCCGGGCGCTCCGCCGCGCGGGACGTCACCCGCCCGGAACCGCCCCGGCCACGACCCCGGCCGCCCTTGCCGCCACCGGTGTGCGCGCCGAGCTCGACGGCGAGCGGCGAGGCGGTCAGGACCGACGAGTACGTGCCCACGAGCATGCCGATCAGCAGCGCGAGCGCGAAGTCGGTGAGCGAGTCGCCGCCCAGCAGGGCCAGTGCGGCCAGGATGAAGATCACACCGATACCGGTGTTGACCGTACGGGGCACCGTCTGCAGGATCGCCCGGTTGGTGACCTGGGCCAGCGGCGCCCTGCCGTCCTTGCGCCACAGCTCGCGGATCCGGTCGAACACCACCACGGAGTCGTTCACCGAGTAACCGATCACGGTGAGCAGCGCGGCCAGGAACACACCGTCGATCGGTTTGCCCAGCCAGGCGAAGACGCCGGTCAGGATCACCACGTCGTGCGCCAGGGCGGCCACCGCGCCCGCACCGAACATCCAGCGGAACCGGAAGGCCAGGTACAGCAGCTGGGCGCCGAGCGCCAGACCGAGCGCGATCAGCGCGTTGCGCCGCAGTTCGTCGCCGAGGCTCGGGCCGATCAGCTCGTCGCGGACCTTCTCCGCCCCGCCGCCGACCTCCGCGACGGCGTCGGCCACCTCGACCGCCTCCGCGTCGGTCAGCTCCTCGGTGCGCACCGTCAGCCCGTCGTCGCCGGAGGACTGCACGACCGCCTGCGGGAAACCGGCGTCGGCCAGCGCCTCCCGGGCCCGGTCCGGGTCGACGGCCTCACGGGTGGAGTACTCGATCAGCCGGCCGCCGGTGAACTCCACACCGAAGTCCAGCCCGCGCACCACGATGCCCGCGCCGGCGACGGCGAGCACCACGGCGGACACCGCCAGCCAGCGGCGCGGACGCCGCATGAGCTGCGGGTCGCGGCGGGTGAGGTACGTACGGACCCGGCCGATGGAGGCCAGACCGGTGACCTTCGGACGCCGGTGCACCCAGTGGCGGGCCACCGCGAACTCCGCGAGCACCCGCGTGATCACCAGGGCACTGATCATGGACGCGAGCACACCGATGCCCAGCGTGACGCCGAAGCCCTTCACCGGACCGGACGCGAGCAGGAACAGCAGCGCCGCCGCGATCAGCGTGGTGACGTTGGAGTCGGCGATGGCGCTGAACGCGCCCTTGAAACCGGCGGTCAGCGCCGAGCGGCCGCTGGGCCGGTTGCGCCTGCCGTACTCCTCCCGGGCCCGTTCGAAGACCAGCACGTTGGCGTCCACCGCCATGCCGATGGCCAGGACGAAACCGGCGAGACCGGGCAGGGTCAGCGTCGCACCGAGGGCCGCCAGACCGGCGTAGGAGATCAGGCCGTAGCAGAGCAGGGCCAGCGTGGCCAGGACGCCCATCAGCCGGTAGACGACGATGACGAAGAGCGCGGTCAGCGCGGTGCCGACGACGGCCGCCCAGGCGCTCGCCTCGATGGCCTCGGCGCCCAGCGTCGGGCCCACGGTCCGCTGCTCCACCGTCTCGACCGGCACCGGCAGGGCGCCGCCCTTGACCAGCAGGGCGAGCTCCTTGGCCTCGTCACTGGTGAAGGAACCGGTGATCTGGGTGGACCCGCCGGTGATGCCCGCGCCGCAGGCGACGGACGGGTCGACCTGCGGCGAGGAGATGACCTTGTCGTCGAGCACGATCGCGACCCGGCGCTTCGGGTCACCCGCCGGGTTGCAGGCGGCCTCACCGGTCAGCTTCGCCCAGCCCTCGCCGTCCTCGAAGTCCACGGTGACGTGCCAGCCGGCACCGCTCTGCGGGTCGAAGCGGGCCTCGGCGTCCTTCACGTCCTGGCCGGTCAGCGACGCGGCGGCCAGCCGGAGCCGTTCACCGGACTGCTCGTCGGGCAGGACGCGCTCGCCCTTCGCCCGAGCCTTGTCGGACTCGGCGGCGGCACCGAGCACCGCGTGCACGGAGAGCTGCGCGGTACGGCCGAGGACGTCGGCCGCCTTGCGCGGATCCTGTACGCCGGGCAGCTCGACGATGATCCGGTCGTCCCCGGAGCGGACGATGCTCGGTTCGGCGACGCCGAGCGCGTCGACACGGCCGCGCAGCACCTCCAGGGTGCGGTCGGTGGCCGCCCCGTCGGCCTTCACGGTTTCGGTGGAACGGGTCTCCAGCACGATCTGGGTGCCGCCCCGCAGATCCAGGCCCAGACGGACCGGAACGGTGACGGCGACGAACACGGACAAGGCGATCACGGCGAGCGCGAACAACGCCCTGACGCGGGCGGGACGTTTCACAGATGCCTCCAGCAGGCACGCGGAAAGAAGAGGAAGAGGGGAATCTCAGGTGCTGGAGGTCGAGGGCGGGGCACGCCCCAGGTCCGACGGCGTGTGCGCGGCGGCGGGCGGCGCGTGCCCGGCCGCCGGCGCGGGCCGGACCGGGCGGGGCGGGACCGGCGGCGTGTACGCCGCGGTGAGGAGCGGATGCCCGGTGGGCACCGTCCGCTCACCGGCGTCCCGCTCCGGCCTGGTGAGCAGGGCGCGGGCACCGACGTAGGCGTCGTCGCCGTACGGACGGGTGTCGGACTCGTACGCCGACGGGGCGGGTGGGGCGGCGGGGACGGGTTCCGTGCCGCCGGTGAACCCGAGGGCCAGCAGCACGGCCGCGAACGCGGCGAGGGCCGCCGCGGCGGCCCGGTACGGAAGGCGGGCGGAGCGTCCCCGCCGGTCGGCGGTCAAGGCTCGACGAGCCCGGCGCGGATGGCGTAGCGGGTCAGCTCGAGGCGGTCCCGCAGCCCCAGCTTGTGCAGCAGGTTCTCGCGGTGCCGCTGCACCGTCTTGACGCTGATGAACAGCAGCTCGGCGATCTCCTTCGACGAGTGGCCCTCGGCGACGAGCTTGAGCACCTCCTCCTCGCGCGGGGTCAGCAACCGCTCCGGCGCCTCCTCTCCGTGCCGCACCCGGTCGAGGTAGTTGCGGATCAGGGCGGTCACCGCCCCCGGGTACAGGAACGGCTCGTCCCGCATCGCGGCCCGGCACGCGGCGACCAGGTCCCGGTCCGCGACGGACTTCAGCACGTAACCGCCGGCCCCGGCCTTGAGCGCCTGGAACAGGTACTGCTCGTTGTCGTGCATCGTCAGCATCAGGATGCGCAGCCCCGGCTTCAGCGCGGTCAGCTCGCGGGCCGCCTGCAGGCCGGTCAGCCGCGGCATGGCGATGTCCAGGACGGCCAGGTCGACGTCGTGGGCGCGGGCCATGGCGATCGCCTCCGCACCGTCCCCCGCCTCGGCGACCACTTCCAGGTCCGGCTCCCCGTCGAGGATGAGCCGGACGCCGCGCCGCACCAGCGCGTGGTCGTCGGCGAGCAGGATCCGGATCGTGGCGTCCGTCCGGTGGTCCTCGTGGATGTCCTGGTGGTTCATGACTGCTTCCTGGCGGTGGGGACGGTCAGCCGGATCCGGGTACCGGCCGGCGGCGCGGAGGCCCCGTCGGGGCCCGAGATGTCCAGTGAGGCCCCGATCAGCAGGGCCCGTTCCCGCATCCCGCGCAGCCCCGCGCCCTCGCGCGCGGCCCCGATGCCGCGGCCGTCGTCGGCCACCTCGAGGACGACGCACCCGTCGGCACCGCGCAGGCTCACCTCCACGCACCGCGCCTCGGCGTGCCGCGCGGCGTTGGTCAGGCCCTCCTGCGCCACACGGTAGATCACCAACTCCGTCTCGTGGTCGAGAGCGGGCAGATCGGAGTCGAAGCGGCGCAGCACGCGCAGCCCGGTGTGCGTGGCGAACTCGGTGGCCAGCGAGGTGACCGCACTGACCAGGCCCAGATCGTCCAGGACGCCCGGACGCAGCCGGCGCACCAGCCGGCGCACCTCGTCGAGGCTCTCCCGGGTGATCTCCTGCGCCTGCTGCAGCTCACCGCGCAGCGGCTGGGACGCCTCGTCGGCCGCCCGCTTCAGGGCCAGCAGCACGGCCGTCATGCTCTGCCCGACCTCGTCGTGCAGCTCCTGGGCGATACGGCGCCGCTCGCCCTCCTGGGCGAGGATGGCGCGGGCGCTGCTCGCGACGCGTTCCCCCTCCAGCCGCTCCAGCATCGAGTTGAACGTGCTGACCAGTTCGGCGACCTCGCCGCCACCGCGCACGGGCAGCCGCTGACCGGGACGCAGCAGGTCGACGGTGGTCATCAGCCGCGTCACCCGGTCCAGCGGGGCGAGGCCGATGCGCAGCAGGGCCGCGTTGGCGACGAGCATGACGCCGAGACCGCCCACCAGGATCACCGCCTCGGTCAGCAGCACCGGAACGGACACGGTCACCGGAGCCCACAGCAGCAGCGCGGTGGCACCGCCCAGCACCACCGCGTTGAGCCCGAAGATCCGCCAGTACAGGGACACGGAGGTCACGCCTTCCTCTTTCTCGTCTGCCTCTACTGTCGGTCACCGCGCCCGCTGACGTGTCAGTGGCCCCTAGTCCCGGCGGACACCGGCCAGCGTGCACCGGGGCCGGGCTCCGGTCGATGGGCCCCGCGCCCCATTTCCCGCGGCCCGCCCGACCCATGCCGCACGCGGTGGGTCCTCGGACCCCGCGCGGATGGGTACCGCGCCCGATGGCCGCCGGGACGGAGACGGACGAGGGTGAAGGCGTCATCCGTACGTCACCGAGGAGAACCGTCCGTGTCGCTCGACCTGCCCCGCACCGAACCCCGTACCGCCCACCCGGCCGCCGACGAGGTCCGCCGGCGCCTCGAACACGCCCGCACGACCCGGCTGGCGCAGCTCAAGGCCCTCGACGAAACCGGGCAGAGTCCCGGCGACCACCTGGTGTCCAACCAGAGGGACGCCATCGAGCGGGTCCTCACGGAGATCGACGAGGCCTTCGCGCGCGTCGACGACGGCACCTACGGCACCTGCCTGGGCTGTTCCAAGGCCGTACCGCCGGAGCGGCTGGAGATCCTCCCGCACACCCGGTACTGCGTCGGCTGCCAGGGCCGCGCCTGATCCCGTCCGTCCTCCTCTCCCGCTCTGCCCAAGGGGTGCAGTGGTGACCCACCAGACCATCGGCGAGCGCGACACGGTCCTCACCCCCGAGGACCTCGCCGCGCTGCGCGAGAACCTGCACGAGCAGCGGCTGTTCCGGCAGGAGCAGTTGCGGCAGTTCGCCGTCCACTCCTCGGACCGTGCCGACGACCGGCGCCGGGAGGCGGACGCCGCCCGGATCGAGGTGGGCGTCAAGCTCGCGGCGTCCGCCCGCATGGTGCTCGCCGACGTCGAGGCGGCGCTCGCCCGAATGGACTCCGGGCAGTACGGCACCTGCCACCTGTGCCGCCGCGCCGTCGAACGCCACCGCCTACTGATCGTCCCCCAGGCCCGCTACTGCGGGCGCTGCCAGCAGGTGAGGGAGGCCGGCCGGTGACCGTGATCCGGCGTTCCCTCCCGGAGCCGGTACGGCACCGGCACCGGCCGCCGTGCCGGCGCCGCCCGGGGGTCGCCCTCGACCTGGGCAGCGCCCGCACCCGCGCGTGGATCGCCGGGCGGGGCATGGTCCTCGACGTGCCCACCGTGACCTTCCCGGGCACCGGCGCGGTCCACCCCGTCCAGCGCGGCACGATCGTCGACGTACCGGGCACGGCCAGGATGCTGGAGCGGCTGCTCGGGCACCGGCTGCCCCGGACCGGCCGCCCGCTGGTCGTCGTCACGGCGCCGGTCCTGGACGGGCTCGCCTTCCGGACCGCTGCCCGCACGGCCGTCGAGGTCCTCCGCCCGCGCGCCGTACTGACCGTCCCGGGCGCCCGCGCGGTGGCCCTGGCGGCGGGCGCCGACCACATCCGGCCGCTGCTCGTCGTCGACATCGGCGCCCACCTCACCGAGGTGGTGCTGCTCGTGGACGGCGCGGTCACCGACGCCCGCCGCACCGCGCTGGGCACCACCGACCTGGCCGACGGCACGCCGCCCGGCGACGTCACCGCGGCGGTGACCGGCATGGTGAGCGCGATGCTGCGCCAGGACCGCACCGCGCTCACCCGTACAGCCCTGCGCCGGGGCGTCCTGCTGGCCGGCGGCGGTGCGCTGCGCCCCGACATCACCCGCGGCCTCCCCGCCGGCCTGGGCTGCGCGGTCCAGCAGGTCCCGTCGCCGCACACCGCCGCCGTCCGGGGCGCCGCCGGCCTCCTCGCCTCGGCGCACCAGCATCCCTCGGTCACCGGAACCTTCTGACCGACCCGACCGCCCGCGCCCCGCCACCGGAAGGAGCCCTGACGTGGCCGGCGAGCTACCTCCGGCACAGCCGCCCCCGGGCCCGCCCCCGCGCCCCCTGCTGTGGCGCTGGCGGCGCAACCCCCTGCGCCGCCGCACCGACACGCTCCAGGCCTGGTTCGGCCTCGGGGTGCTGATCGTCGTACTGGCCGTGGCCCCCGTGGCCGCCGTCCTTGTCGGCGACACCGCCCGCCGGCATTACGAGGACACCGCCCGTCACCAGCACCTGACCCGGTACGAGACGGACGCGACCCTCGTCCGGGACGCCCCGCGCCACCCCGAACCGGGCTCGGACGAGGAGAAGAAGACCCGTTACCCGGTCGAGGTCCGCGTGGTCACCCGCGAGGGGCGGACCCGCACCACACGGGCGGAGGTCCGGCCGGGACTGACCGCCGGCGACACCGTACGCGTCTGGGTCACCGCCGACGGCGAGGCGACGGAACGGCCGCTGACCCGCGAGGAGGTCCGCAGCCGCACCCTGGGCTGGGCCCTCCTCGCCGCCATCGGCGTCGCCCTCACCGGTGCCGCCGCCCACGCACTGACCGGTCTGGCCCTGCGCCGCCGCAACCTCGCCGACTGGGACACGGCCTGGGCGGAGACGGCCCCGCGCTGGACGACACCGACCTGAACCGGTGAACTGCCGGAGCCTGGCAACACGTTCGTCTCGTGCGGCCACCGCGTGACCTCTTGTCCGGGGTGCCTGGTTCCCGGCTTCCGACCTGAAGGACCGAAGGGGAGCGGAACCGTGGCCGCCGGGCGGAGGCGGCATCAGAAGCGCGTAGGCACTGCCGTCTCCGAAACTTTCGCTCACGTGGTGGACGGGTTCGGTGAGTGCTCGTCTTCTGTTACGTCACCATCTCGTTCGACCGGTTCAGAGCCAGGTTTGAACTGGAAAAACGCAGACCCTTTCGCTCTTTTGATCAAGCGAAGATTTCGAAAGTCTTACCGAAACCGTTGACGGTTGACGCGTGCAGACCAACACTGTGCGGCATCGAACCCCCACCGAGCCGCACAGGAGGCGCACTCCATGCACATGTCCGCCCGACCGGGGGGCCGCAGACGCGGCCGCCTGCTGCTGAGCGTCAGAAGCGTCTGGACCGTCGCCCTGGCCGCCGTCACCGCACTGCTCCTGACCGCCACCACCGCCACCGCCGTCACCACCAACCAGACCGGCACCAACAACGGCTGGTGGTACTCGTTCTGGACCGACTCCCAGGGAACCGTCTCCATGGACCTGGGCTCCGGCGGCAACTACAGCACCCGGTGGAGCAACACCGGCAACTTCGTCGCCGGCAAGGGCTGGAGCACCGGCGGCCGCAAGACCGTCAGCTACTCCGGTTCCTTCAACCCGTCCGGCAACGCGTACCTGACGCTCTACGGATGGACCACCGGCCCGCTCGTCGAGTACTACATCGTCGACAACTGGGGCACCTACCGGCCCACCGGCGAGTACAAGGGCACCGTCACCAGTGACGGCGGCACGTACGACATCTACAGGACGACCCGGTACAACGCCCCCTCCATCGAGGGCACCAGGACCTTCGACCAGTACTGGAGCGTCCGCCAGTCCAGGCGCACCGGCGGCACCATCACCAGTGGCAACCACTTCGACGCCTGGGCGAGCAAGGGCATGAACCTGGGAAGCCACAACTACATGATCATGGCCACCGAGGGCTACCAGAGCAGCGGCAGCTCCAACATCACCGTGAGTGAAGGCAGTTCCGGTGGTGGCGGGGGCGGCGGCGGTGGCGGCGGCGGTGGCGGTGGTGGCTGCAACGCGACCCTGTCGGCCGGCGAGAAGTGGGGCGACCGCTACAACCTCAACGTCTCGGTGAGCGGCGCCGGCAACTGGACCGTCACGATGCGGGTCCCCTCCCCGGCGAAGGTCTCCTCGACCTGGAACGTCAGCGCGTCCTACCCCGACAGCCAGACCCTCGTCGCCAAGTCCAACGGCAGCGGCGACAACTGGGGCACGACGATCATGACGAACGGCAACTGGACCTGGCCCACGGTCTCCTGCAGCGCAGGCTGACCCTTCAACGAGGAGGACCACCGCAGATGACCACCGGAAAAGTCCCCCGGTCCCTGGTGTCGGGACTGGCCGTCGCCGCCCTGACCCTGGCCGGCACCGCCGGCGCGACGCTCGACGCCGCACCGGCGCAGGCCGCCGCCTGCAACGGCTACGTCGGACTCACCTTCGACGACGGCCCGTCCACCGGCAGCACCATGAACCTGCTCAACGCGCTCAGGCAGAACGGGCTGCGGGCCACGATGTTCAACCAGGGCCAGTACGCCGCCGCCAACCCCTCCCTGGTCAAGGCCCAGGTCGACGCCGGCATGTGGGTCGCCAACCACAGCTACACCCACCCCCACATGACCCAGCTGAGCCAGTCCCAGATGGACTCGGAGATCGCCCGCACCCAGCAGGCGATCGCCAACGCCGGCGGCGGCACGCCCAAGCTGTTCCGCCCGCCGTACGGCGAGACCAACTCGACGCTGCGCGCGGTCGAGGCCAAGTACGGCCTGACCGAGATCATCTGGGACGTCGACTCGCAGGACTGGAACAACGCGAGCACCGACGCCATCGTGCAGGCCGCCTCCCGGCTCACCAACGGGCAGGTCATCCTGATGCACGACTGGCCGGCCAACACCATCGCCGCGATCCCGCGCATCGCGCAGAACCTGGCCTCCCGGGGCCTGTGCGCCGGCATGATCTCCCCGCAGACCGGCCGCGCCGTCGCCCCCGACGGTTCCGGCGACGGGGGAGGAGACGGTGGTGGCACCCCCTGCACCGCCACCCTGTCCGCGGGCAACCGCTGGGGCGACCGCTACAACCTCAACGTCTCGGTCAGCGGCGGCAGCGACTGGACGGTGACCATGAACGTGCCGTCCCCGGCGAAGGTCTCCTCGACCTGGAACGCCAGCACCTCCTACCCCAACAGCCAGACCCTCGTCGCCAAGCCCAACGGCAGCGGCAACAACTGGGGGGTGACGATCATGGCCAACGGCAACTGGAACTGGCCGACCGTCTCCTGCAGCACGGGCTGAGACCGGGGCGGGGGGGGGGGGCCCCCCCCGGCCCCCCCCCCCCCCCCCCCCCCCCCCCCGCGCCCGGTCAGAGGTGGTCGCGGAACCAGTCGGCGGCGAGCCCGGCGACCTGTTCCAGCGCGCCGGGTTCGGGAAAGAGGTGGGTCGCGCCGGGCACCACGTGGAGGTGGTGTGCCGCGGACAGCCGGCCGGCGGCCTCGCGGTTGAGATCGAGCACCGTCTCGTCGTCGCCGCCCACGACGAGCAGCACCGGGCACGCGACCAGGCCGAGCGCGTCGCCCGCCAGATCCGGGCGCCCGCCCCGCGACACGACCGCCGAGACCCGCCCGGGGCGCTCGGTGGCGGCCACCAGGGCCGCCGCCGCTCCCGTACTGGCCCCGAACAGGCCCACGGGAAGGTCCATGCTGTCCGGGCGCCGTTCCAGCCAGTCGACGGCATGTGCCAGCCGCCGGGCCAGCAGGCCGATGTCGAAGCGGTGCCGGCCCGTCGCGTCGTCCTCGAGCTCCTCCTCCCGGGTCAGCAGGTCCAGCAGCAGCGTGCCGAACCCCGCCCCCTGCAACGCTTCGGCGACCGCCCGGTTGCGGGGGCTGAGCCGTGAGCTGCCGCTGCCGTGCGCGAACAGCACCACTCCGCGTGCCCCGGCGGGGACGACCAGGTCCCCGAACAGGGCTGCCGCACCCGAGGGGACCGTCACGGACTCGGAGACCATGTCCGGTCACCTCCTCAGTCGGCGTCGTCGGTGGCCCGTCCGGCGGGCAGCAGGTTGCCGATGTCCCTGGGCAGCGCGGCGACCAGCTTCTCCGTCAGCTCCGGAGTGAGGGCCGCGTCGAGCACTTCCAGGACGGCGGCGGCCTCGCGCACGGCCGCGTCCTCGTCCGTCTCCGCGCGACCGGCGATCCGGCCGGCGAACGTCGTCAGGTCGAAGCGCTCGCCCGAAGTGGTCTGCCGCATGGGCGCGGCCAGGGTCGGCGGCAGCTGGGCGGCCACATGGGCCGCCAGCCCGGACGGCAGCCGCTCGGCCAGCGTGCTCAGCACCGCCCGGGTCGCCTGCTCGGACGTTCCCCGGTCCGGCAGCCTGGTGAGAGCCTGTACTTTCCCGATGAACTCGTCGTGCTGCATGAGGCGCTGTCCTTCCCCATGGCGCGGTCACCCGCACGGTGCGGTCACCCGCGGTGGTCGGTGGTCGGGCGACGGGCGAGTACCCGGAACGGGCGCGCACCAACGGACACCGGTTCGTCACCGACGGCGGCGACCACCCGTGGCAGCGCCGCCACCACCCGGCTCCACACCGGCCGTAAGCGACCTGGCCGCGGGGAGGCCGTACGGCCATGGGTGAGCCGCGTGGGCTCCGCACCGGCGGTGGCGGCCGCCCGGCCGCCCGGCCGTCCGGCCACCGGTGGCGGGGCTGTCACCGGTCGGCGGCGCACCGGCCGTGGGTGGCCGGACCGCGGGGAGGCCGCGCGGTCATGGGTGAGCCGCGCGGGCAGCCGGCCCGGGGCTCCGCTCCCGGCACCCCGCCCCCGGGACGGCCACCGGCGCGGCGCACCCGCGTCGTCCGCCGGGATCAGCGGTCCAGTTCCTCCTCCACCGGCGGTTTCGGTACCTCACGCAGGTGCTGGGACTGTCCCTGCCTGCCGCCCGCACGGGCCTGTTCCGCCTGCTGCGCGGGACTCGTGCCGAGGTCGGAATCGGGGTCCACGCGCACCGACCGGGCCACCTCCTCACGGTTGGCGTACTGCTCGGCGGGAATGCCGCGCAGCGCCTTGACCACGTCCGGCGGGGCCCCCGACCGGCTCGCCGCCTGGACCAGGTCGTCCTTGCCGGCCGGGAAACCGACGTCCTTGATGGCGTTCACCACGTCCCGGGCGCTCGTCCTGTGGGCCATGGCTCCTTCTCCCTCATCGCGGTACTGGGACCTCCCGGGTAACCGCCCTCGCCCCTCCCTCACCTCCGCACGGGCCCCGCTACGACGACTCCCTCACCACCAGCTCCGTGGGCAGCGTCCGCTGCTGCCGGGGTTCGCCCCGCTGGGTGATGCCGGTGAGGATCAGGGCCATGGTGCGGCCGATCTCCTCCACCGGCTGGCGCACCGTCGTCAGGGGCGGGGCGGTGTGGCGGGCGAGGACGGAGTCCTCGTAGCCGACGACGGCGACGTCCTCGGGCACCCGCAGCCGCCGTCGGCGCAACTCGGCCAGGGCACCGACCGCCATGAGGTCGGAGGCGGCGAAGACGGCGTCCAGGTCCGGGGCGCGTTCAAGTAGCGAAGCCATGGCCCGGCAGGCGCCCTCCTCCGTGAAGTCGCCCTGCTCGGCCAGGAGTCCGTCCGCGGGGACCCCCGCTTCCCGGTGTGCTGTGTACCAGCCGGCGAGCCGGCTGCGGCTGACGTCCATGTCCAGCGGGCCGGTGATCGTGGCGATCCGGGTCCGGCCGCGGTGCAGCAGGTGCCGTACCGCCGCGGTGGCGCCCCCGGCGTTGTCGGAGTCGACGTAACTCAGTTGTTCGCCCGCGTCGCGGCGGCCGGCCAGCACGGTCGGCAGGCCCATCTCCTCCAGCATGCCCGGCAGTCGGTCGTCGGAGTGCACGGAGACCAGCAGGACGCCGTCCACGCGGTGCGTGGCCACCGTCTCGGTGAGCTGGTCGCGTTCGGCCTGGTCGCGGACGAGCATGAGCTGGAGCTGGGTCCGGCTCTCCGTGAGGGCGCCGCTGACGCCGCGGATCAGCGCGGCGAAGAACGGTTCCGAACCGAGCCGGCTCTCCGACTCCGGGATCACCAGGGCCACCGCGTTGGTGCGGTTGGTCACCAGGCCGCGGGCGACCGAGTTGGGGACGTAGTTCAGCTCCTTGATCGCGGCCAGGACCCTCGCGCGGGCGTCGGCGCTGACGAGGTCCGAGCCGTTGACGACGCGGGAGACCGTGGTGCGGCCCACGCCGGCGCGGGCGGCGACCGTTTTGATGGTCGGACGGCGATTGCCGCTCATGTGCTCCCCCCTGGGCGGCCGCGACGGCGCTGCCTGTCGCGGAGTTGACCTGCGGCAATTCTTGCAGACGCGGCCGTCGGCGCAGCACCCCCCGGGGGCGGGGCGACGGCCGCGGAACCCGGTACGGGACGACAAGTTGGTTTCAAGTTATTGACAGACCTATCCGCTAGCCATGAGTCTTCGTTGCGCGGTGGGAACGTGCCCACCCCGGAATGGGTACGTTCCCATCCCTATCAGAGCCGCTGTAGTCATCGCAGAACTTGTCACTCCGATGTGTCAGCGCCGTCGCTAGGAGGAGATCCATGGGCACTTACGGTTCGTTGCGCAGGAAGGCGGTCGCGACGGTCGCGGCCGCCGGCGCGCTGGCACTGGTCGCCGCCTGCGGCGGCGGTGACGACTCGGTCACCGGCGGCGGCAAGAAGGACGGCAAGGTCACCATCACCATGGGCCTGTACGGCGTGATGGGCCTCAAGGAGACCGGCCTTCTCGAGCAGTACGAGAAGGAGAACCCGAATGTCGACATCAAGGCCGACATCGCCGGTGACGAGCAGACGTACTACACCGCGCTGCAGACCCACCTCGCCGCCGGCAACGGCCTGAAGGACATCCAGGGCATCGAGATCGGCCGGGCCAAGGAGATCACCGAGACCCAGGCGGACAAGTTCGCGGACTTCGCCGGCATGGCGGGCACCGACCACTTCCTGCCCTGGAAGCAGTCGCAGATCAGCACCGCGGACGGCAAGGTGCTGGGCCTGGGCACCGACATCGGCCCGATGGCCGTCTGTTACCGCAGGGACTACTTCGAGCAGGCCGGCCTGCCCACCGACCGCGAAGAGGTCGGCAAGCTGTGGGAGGGCGACTGGAAGAAGTACGTAGAGACCGGCCGCATCTTCAAGAAGGACTTCAAGGGCGACAAGGTGGCGTTCACGGACTCGGCCAGCGGCCTGTTCAACGCCATGGTCTACGGCTACCCCGAGCAGTACTACGACGAGAAGGGTGAGTTGATCTACGACAAGAACCCGGCCGTCAAGGACGCCTGGGCCCTGTCCGCCGATGCCGCCGAGGAGGGACTGACCGCCAAGCTCCGTCAGTTCCAGCCGGGTTGGGACCCCGGCCTGGCCAACGGCACGTTCGCCACCGCCGTCTGCCCGGCCTGGATGCTCAGCCACATCAGCGAGAAGGCCGGTGAGGCCAACAAGGGCAAGTGGGACGTCGCCCGGGCTCCCCAGGGCGCCAACTGGGGCGGCTCCTTCCTCGGGGTGATCGAGCAGAGCCCGGTGAAGGAGGAGGCCAAGAAGCTCGTCGCGTGGCTGACCGCGCCGGAGCAGCAGGCCCATATCTTCAAGGAGATAGGCAACATCCCGTCCTCCGAGAAGGCGCTCCAGACCGACGACGTGAGGAACGCCACGTCGGAGTACTTCAACAAGGCGCCGATCGGCCAGATCTTCGGTGCCGCCGCGCAGGAGATCCCGGACAAGCAGATCCTCGGCCGCAAGGACGGCACGATCAAGGACACCTTCTCCCAGGGCCTGGCCCTGGTCGAGCAGGGCACCAAGCGTGACAAGGCGTGGGAGACCACCACGGAGCGCATCGAGAAGGCGGTCGGCTGACCCGACGCCCTCGCAGCCGCCCGGGCCCGCTCGGCATCCCGCCGACGGGCCCGGGGTCCGGCTCACCCATCCGCTCTCAGGAAGGAAAGTCCGGTGGCCACCTCCACCACCAAGGCCCTGACCGGCGAGGAGCCGCCGGGCACCACGGGCGACGGGAAGACCCCCCGCCGGCGCGGCGCCCTGCTGCACCGGCTGGACGTCAAGGGCGCCCCGTACGCGTTCGTCGCGCCGTTCTTCGTCGTCTTCGCCGCGTTCAGCTTCTACCCCCTCGTCTACACGTCGTGGATCTCCCTGCACGACGTGGAACTGGCCACCCTCGACATGATGGAGTGGGTGGCGTTCGACAACTACGTCGAACTCTGGGGCGACTCACGGTTCTGGAACGCGCTGCAGAACACCATCACCATCGGGATCATCTCCACGGTTCCGCAGCTGATGATGGCGCTCGGCCTGGCGCACCTGCTCAACTACCGCATGCGCGCCTCGCTGTTCTTCCGCGTGGCCTCGCTGGTCCCGTACGCCACCTCGGTCGCCGCCGCCGCGCTCGTCTTCACCATGATCTTCGAGCGTGACTTCGGCATGATCAACTGGGCGCTCGGCTCGGTCGGCATCGACCCGGTGGACTGGGAGGCCGACAAGTGGCCCGCCCAGGCGGCGATCTCCACCATCGTGATCTGGCGCTGGACCGGCTACAACGCCCTGCTCTACCTGGCCGCGATGCAGGCCATCCCGGCCGAGCGGTACGAGGCCGCCTCCCTCGACGGGGCGTCCCGGTGGAAGCAGTTCACCCACGTCACCGTCCCCGGCATCCGCTCCACGATCGTCTTCACCATCGTGCTCTCCACCATCGGCGCCACCCAGCTCTTCGGTGAGCCGCTGATCTTCGGCCAGGGCCCCAACGGTGTCACCGGCGGCGCCGACAACCAGTACCAGACGCTGGGCCTGCTGCTGTACGAGGAGGGCTGGAAGAACTACCAGATGGGCCGCTCGGCGACCGTCGCCTGGGCGATGTTCATGCTGCTCGTCCTCGCCTTCGTGGCACAGCGCCTGATCAAGCGCCTGCGTTCCCGCACGTCCTGACCTGGAGTCATCATGACCACCAACAGCCTCCCGGTCCGGACGGACACCCCGGTCCGGACCCCCGTCGACAAGCCGGCCAGCCGGAGCGGCCGCCGGCTGCTGCGCCAGGGTGCCGGCCGCCAGCACCACGCCGGCCCGCTCGCCTACGTCCTGCTCGTCGTCATGGCGGTGCTGTCGATCTTCCCGCTGTACTGGACGATGGTGGCGGCCTCCACCGACAACACCCGGGTCAGCCAGACACCGCCGCCGTTCCTGCCCGGCCCGAACCTGTTCAGCAACCTCGCCCGCGCCTGGGACGAGGCCGCGATGGGCAAGGCCATGATCAACAGCCTGATCGTGGCCGGCGTGATCGCCCTGTCCACAGTGCTGTTCGCGACGCTGGCCGGATTCGCCTTCGCCAAGCTGCGGTTCAAGGGACGCAACGTCCTGCTGATGCTGGTGATCGGCACCATGATGGTGCCACCGCAGCTCGGCGTCGTCCCGCTGTTCATGATGATGTCCGAGCTGGGCTGGTCGCAGCAGCTGCCCGCCGTCATCTTCCCCACGCTGGTGAGCGCCGTCGGCGTGTTCTTCATGCGGCAGTACCTGTCCGAGGCGCTGCCCGACGAACTCGTCGAGGCCGGCCGCGTCGACGGGGCGCACTCGCTGCGGATCTTCTGGAGCATCGTGCTGCCCATCGCACGGCCCGCGATGGCCGTGCTGTTCATGATCACGTTCGTGCACGCGTGGAACGACTTCTTCTGGCCGTTCGTGGTGCTCGACATGACCAACCCGACGGTCCCCGTCGCCCTCACCCAGCTCAGCGCGGGCTACGTCCGCGACCAGTCGCTGATCATGGCGGGCGCGCTGCTCGGCACGCTGCCCCTGCTGGCGATGTTCATCGTCTTCGGCCGCCAGATCGTCAGCGGCATCATGGCCGGCGCCGTCAAGGGCTGACCCGTCCCCACTCCGTCAGGCCCCGGCCTGCGAACTCCCCTCACCCCGAAAGGACTTACGTGGTCACCGCACAGCAGACCGCGTCCGCCCCGGACGCCGCCCGCACCTTCCCCAAGGGCTTCCTCTGGGGCTCCGCCACCGCCTCCTACCAGATCGAGGGAGCCGCCACCGAGGACGGCCGTACGCCGTCCATCTGGGACACCTACGCCCGCACCCCGGGCCGGGTCCGCAACGGCGACACCGGTGACATCGCCACCGACCACTACCACCGCTGGCGCGAGGACGTCGCCCTCATGGCCGAACTCGGCCTGGGCGCCTACCGGTTCTCCCTGGCCTGGCCCCGTATCCAGCCCACCGGGCGCGGCCCCGCCGTGCAGAAGGGCCTGGACTTCTACCGGCGCCTCGTCGACGACCTGCTGGACAAGGGCATCCAGCCCGTCGCCACCCTCTACCACTGGGACCTCCCGCAGGAGCTGGAGGACGCCGGCGGCTGGCCCGAGCGTGCCACGGCCGAGCGGTTCGCCGAGTACGCGGCCCTCGCCGCGGACGCCCTCGGCGACCGGGTGAAGACCTGGACGACGCTCAACGAGCCCTGGTGCAGCGCCTTCCTCGGCTACGGCTCCGGCGTGCACGCCCCCGGCCGCACCGACCCGGTCGCCGCGCTGCGCGCCGCCCACCACCTCAACCTGGGCCACGGCCTGGCCGTCCAGGCGCTGCGGGACCGCCTTCCCGCCGCCGCCCAGTGCTCGGTCACGCTCAACATCCACCACGTCCGCCCGCTCACCGGCAGCGACGGCGACGCCGACGCGGTCCGCCGGATCGACGCGCTCGCCAACCGGGTCTTCACCGGCCCGATGCTCCAGGGCGCCTACCCGGAGGACCTGTTCAAGGACACCGCCGCGCTGACCGACTGGTCCTTCGTGCGCGACGGCGACCTCGAGCGGATCCACCAGCCGCTGGACTTCCTCGGCGTCAACTACTACTCGCCCACCGTCGTCTCCGAGGCCGACGGCAGCGGCACCCACAACTCGGACGGTCACGGCAACAGCCCCCACAGCCCCTGGCCGGGCGCCGACAAGGTCGCCTTCCACCAGCCGCCCGGCGAGACCACCGCCATGGGCTGGGCCGTCGACCCCACCGGCATGTACGACCTGCTGCGCCGGCTGTCGTCCGACTTCCCGGAGCTGCCGCTGATCATCACCGAGAACGGCGCGGCCTTCGACGACTACGCCGACCCCTCCGGCAACGTCAACGACCCCGCCCGGATCGCCTATGTGCGCGGCCACCTGGCCGCCGTGCACCAGGCCATCCTGGACGGCTCGGACGTGCGCGGCTACTTCCTGTGGTCCCTGCTGGACAACTTCGAGTGGGCCCACGGCTACGGCAAGCGCTTCGGCGCGGTCTACGTGGACTACCCGACCGGCACCCGCATCCCGAAGGCCAGCGCCCGCTGGTACTCCGAGGTGGCCCGCACCGGCGTCCTGCCCGGCGCCTGACCGGACGGGCACGGCGGTGCACGCCGTGCCCGTTGCCCGTCATACCCGTGCCCGCCGTGCCGCACCGGGGACCGAGTGGCCCCGGTGCGGCACGGCGGGCGGGCGGCGCCTCGGCGACGAGGGGACTTCGCTGGCGCCACCGGAACGGGACCGGCCCACACGCCGGTCCCTTTCGGGAGCGCGCCGGTTCCTCAGATGGCCGTGCCGATCAGCAGGCGGCGGCCGACGCTCGGCGGGACCACCTCCGCCGGGGCCCGCGTCATCCCGCCGACCCCGGCCGCGCCGCCCGGCGCTCCTGCGGAACCTCCCGGCGGCCACCGCCACGCGGTCCGAACGAAAACCGCCCGCAACATTTCGGCTCGATCGGCCGGGGCGCAACGCGTATGCCCGCGCGGCCAGAGGCTGACACCGCTGGGAACAGCTCATATGCCGAGTCGGCGCGGTTCCGAGGAGTTTCGAAACATTCGAACCCCCCTTGCGTTCCTCGGCCTTGTCCACCGCCCTCCAGGCCGCACCCGCCGACCGCCCGAAGCGGTGGGCGACGCGCACGGGCGTCGCGTCCCCCGTCCGCCCCGCGTCCCTCACGCCTCCTTGGGCGGAGCCGTGCTCTGCCGCGCCACCAGGTGCGTCGCCAGTTCTATGCGCTGGGCGGCCGTGCCGGGGTCGTCCGGGCGGAGCAGCATCCGGGCGGCCTCCTCGGCCATGTGCCGCAGCGGCTGGTGGACCGTGGTGAGCGGCGGGCTCGACCACTGCGCCAGCGGCACGTCGTCGTAGCCGACCACCGACAGGTCCTCCGGCACCCGCAGGCCCTTGACCCGGGCCGCCTCCAGCACGCCGAGCGCCTGGAGGTCGCTGCCCGCGAAGACCGCCGTGGGCCGGTCCGGCCCCTCCAGCAGGTCCATGGCGTGCTCGAAGCCGCCCTGCACGTGGAAGTCGCCGAAGCGCGTCAGCCGAGGATCGGCCTCCAGGCCCGCCATCGCCATGGCCGAGCGGTAGCCGTCGAGGCGCGCCAGTGAGCACAGCATGTCCTCGGGCCCGGTGATGATCGCGACCCGTTCGTGCCCCTGCTCGGTGAGATGGCGGGTGGCGGCGAGACCGCCGGCCCAGTTCGCCGAGCCGACCGAGGGCACGTCCGGGTCGGGGTCGCCCGCCGGGTCGATGACGACGAAGGGGATGGCGGCCGCCCTGAGGCGGCGCTTGACGTCCTCCGGGAGCGTGGAGAAGACCAGGACGACGCCCAGCGGCCTGCGTTGCAGCACGCCCGGGAGCCATTCCGGCGCGGGCGTGTGCCGGGTGCCGCTCTCGGTGAGCACCACCGTGGCGCGGTTCTCCCTGGCGACGTTCTCCACGCCCCTGATCAGCTCCATCGCCCAGATGCTGTCCAGTTCGTGGAAGACGAGTTCGATGAGCGGGGAACGGGACGCGGCCTGGGTGCGCCTGCGGTAGCCGTGGACCTCCAGCAGCCGCTCCACCTTGGCCCGGGTCGCGCGGGAGACGTCCGAACGGCCGTTGAGGACCTTCGAAACTGTCGGCATCGAAACACCGGCCTCTTTCGCGACCGCGGCCAGGGTCACTCTGCCGCTCACCTCGTCATCATCGTGCATACCCGCAGGATAGGGCACCGCATGTCGATAACGGTTTGGATGAGTACGGTTCCGACCGTTGACCGAAACACGGGTCTGACCTACTGTCCCACGGCATGGACTTTCGGTGATGACGCCGAAACTTTCGAAAGGCGAACGATGAAGACACGTGCGCGCTTGCCCAGACTGGTCGCCTGCGGTGCGACGCTCACCCTCGCACTGAGCCTCTCGGCCTGCGGCGACGGGAACGGCGGGGCGTCGGCGGACGACGGCAAGATCCATGTCCTGGTCTACGGGGACGCCAGCAACAAGGTCGAGAAGCAGCTCGTCGACAAGTTCAACAAGACGTCCGACGTCAAGGTCGTCCTCGACACCATCCCCGGTGCGGACTACCAGCAGAAGCTGCAGACGATCATCAGCACCCCGCAGGCCCCGGACGTCTTCTTCAACTGGGGCGGCGGCAGCATCAAGCCGTTCGTCAAGGCCGGTCTGCTGATGCCGCTCGACGACTTCATCAAGAAGAACCCGGACCTGGAGAACAAGTTCCTGCCGTCCGTCTTCAACAACGCCGTCGTCGACGGCAAGCCGTACGGCGTCCCGATGCGCGGCACCCAGCCGGTCCTGCTCTTCCACAACAACGCGGTCCTCAAGAAGGCGGGCGTCCAGCCGCCGAAGACATGGGACGAGCTGCTCGACGCGGTGGAGAAGCTCAAGGACGAGGGCGTCACGCCGATCGCGCTCGGCGGCGGCGACATCTGGCCGACGCAGATGTGGTTCCAGTACCTCTTCGACCGCATCGCCGGTCCGGAGCTGTTCGCGAAGGCCGTCGAGGGCGACAAGAGCGCCTGGGAGAGCCCGGACGCGAAGAAGGCCCTGGACATGATCAAGGAGCTCGTCGACGCCGGCGCCTTCGGCGAGAACTACGACTCCGTCAAGTACACCAACGGCGGCTCGGTCCAGCTCGTCGCCTCGGGCAAGGCCGGCTTCGAGCTGATGGGTTCCTGGTACTACTCCCAGCAGCTCACGGACCACAAGGACTTCGCCGAGAAGGACCTCGGCTACAGCGCCTTCCCGGCCGTTCCGGGTGGCAAGGGCGACCCGAAGAACGTCGCCGGCAACACCAACAACTACTACTCGGTGATGAAGAAGACGAAGCACCCCGAGGCCGTCGCCGAGTTCCTGAAGCTCATGTACTCCGACGACTTCGTCAAGGCGCACCTGGAGATCGGCAACCTGCCGACCACCACCAACACCGACAAGTTCATCGAGAGCGCGGGCTCCCCCGAGTACTCGCGCTTCCAGTACGACCTGGTCGCCGACGCCCCGTCGTTCCAGCTCTCCTGGGACCAGGCGTACCCGCAGAAGGCCAGCTCGGACCTGCACAAGGCCGTCCAGCAGTTCTTCAACGGACAGCTCGACACGGACGGCTTCATCAAGGCCATGCAGGCCCTCCCCACCGAGTGACGAACGGCTCATGACCACACAGATCAAGAGCGCCCGGCCCGCCGCCGGACCCCGCAAGGGGTCCCGGCGGCGGCCGCCCGCCCCGTCCGCGACGAAGGTGGGCCGCCCCGGCTCCGTCTGGGCGCTGCCCGCCGCAGTGTTCTTCACCCTCTTCGCGATCGTCCCGCTGATCATGGTGGCGGTGCTGTCCTTCATGACCTGGGACGGGCTCAGCTCGCCCGAGTTCGTCGGCATGGACAACTGGTCGCGCCTGATGGACGACCCGGTGATGCTCAAGAGCATCTGGCTGACCCTGCTGCTGACCGTGCTCGGCGTGGTCCTCCAGACGCCGTTGAGCATCCTGCTCGGTGTCTGGGCCGCCGGCCACCAGCGCAACCGGGCCGTGCTCTCCGTCATCTACTTCATTCCGCTGCTGCTGTCCGCGACGGCCGTCTCCGTGCTCTGGCGGGCGCTGCTCGACCCGAACTTCGGTATCCCGGCCGAGGCCGGCTGGCTCTTCGGCGACGGCAACCTGTTCGGTGAACAGGCCACCGCCATCGGGGTGCTGGCGTTCGTCAGCACCTGGCAGTTCACCCCGTTCCACACCCTGATCTACCAGGGTGCCGCCCGCGCGATCCCCCAGGTGCTCTACCAGGCCGCGGAGATCGACGGGGCGGGCCGCTACCGGCAGTTCTTCCACATCACACTGCCGCAGCTGCGCAACTCGATGATCACCTCGATGATCCTGATGATCGTCGGCGGCCTGACCACCTTCGAGACGGTCCTCATCCTGACCCAGGGCGGCCCCGGCACCGACACCACCATCAGCGCCTACTACATGTACGACAAGGCGTTCAAGAGCTTCGACTACGGCACCGGTTCCGCGATCGCCCTGGCCCTGGTCGTCGCGTCCACGATCATCTCGCTGATCGTCGTCCGGGTCTCCGGCTACGACAAGATGCGCAGCTCCATGGAGGGTGTGTCATGAGGCGCCGACCGAACTACGTGGCCGGCGTCGGCTCGCTCTTCTGGCTGTTCCTGGTCGGTCTGCCGCTGTACGTGATGCTGGCCGCGACCCTGCGCACCCGCCAGGACTACGCCGAGAACGGCCCGGTCTCCTTCCCGGACAGCTTCACGCTGGACAACTACACCGGTGCCTTCGACTCCGGTTTCGGCCAGTACTTCCTCAACACGCTCGTCGTCACCGCCTGTGTGATCGGCATCGTGCTGCTGCTGGTCCCGCCGCTCGCCTACGCGATCGTCCGCAGCCGCGGCCGGGCCACGTCGGCGGTCTTCCGGCTGTTCCTGCTCGGCCTCGCCATCCCGGCCCAGGCCGTCATCGTGCCGATGTTCTACCTGATCAGCGAAGCCGGGCTGTACGACAACCTGCTGGGCGTCATCCTGCCCACGGCCGCGTTCTGCCTGCCGATGTCGGCGCTGATCCTCAGCGGCGCGATGCGTGACATCTCCCCGGAGCTGTACGAGGCCATGGCCATGGACGGCGCCACCCCGCGGCGCATGTTCTTCCAGCTCGTCCTGCCGCTGTCGCGGGGCGGACTGTCCACGATCGTGGTCTTCTCCGCGCTCCAGGCGTGGAACGGCTTCCTGTTCCCGCTCGTCCTGACCCAGTCGGACTCCACCAAGGTGGTCACCCTGGGCCTGTACAACTTCCAGACCGCGCACGGCATCGACATCCCCGGTCTGCTGGGAGCCGTGGTGCTGTCCATGGTGCCCATCCTGCTCGTCTATCTGTTCGCCCGTCGTGCCCTGGTCCAGGGTCTGATGGGCGTCGGAGGAAAGTGACTGCCGACGTGGCCGTAGAGACCACCCCCGAAATCCCCCTCTGGAACGACCCCGCCCACCCCGTCGCCGCGAGGGTCGACGCGCTGATCGGCGCGATGACCCTCCAGGAGAAGATCGCCCAGCTGTACGGCGTGTGGGTCGGCGCGTCCGCCAACGGCGGCGAAGTGGCCCCGCACCAGCACGACATGGAGGAGGCCGTCGACCTCGACGAGCTCCTGCCCGCCGGACTGGGCCAGCTCACCCGCCCCTTCGGTACCGCACCCGTCGACCCGGCGCTGGGCGCGCTCTCCCTGCTGCGCACCCAGTCCCGCATCACCTCGGCGAACCGCTTCGGCATCCCCGCGGTCGCGCACGAGGAGTGCCTGGCCGGCTTCGCCGCCTGGGGCGCCACCGCCTACCCGGTTCCGCTGTCCTGGGGCGCCACCTTCGACCCGGACGTGGTGCGCCGGATGGCCGCCGCCATCGGCCGCGACATGCGCTCCGTCGGTGTCCACCAGGGGCTCGCCCCCGTCCTGGACGTGGTCCGTGACGCCCGCTGGGGCCGGGTGGAGGAGACCATCGGCGAGGACCCGTACCTCGTGGGCACCATCGGCACCGCGTACGTCCAGGGTCTGGAGTCCGCCGGGATCGTCGCCACCCTCAAGCACTTCGTCGGCTACTCGGTCTCCCGAGCCGGACGCAACCTGGCCCCCGTCTCCGTGGGGCCGCGTGAGCGTGCCGACGTGCTGCTGCCGCCGTTCGAGATGGCGATCCGCGAGGGCGGCGTCCGCTCCGTGATGCACTCCTACACGGACACCGACGGCGTCCCCTCCGCGGCCGACGAGGACCTGCTGACCGGGCTGCTCCGCGACACGTGGGGTTTCGACGGCACGGTCGTCGCCGACTACTTCGGCATCGCCTTCCTCAAGACCCTGCACGGCGTCGCGGGCGACTTCGCCGACGCCGCGGGCGCCGCGCTCAAGGCGGGTGTCGACGTCGAACTGCCCACCGTCAAGACGTTCGGCGCGCCGCTCGTCGAGGCCGTCACCGACGGCCGCGTCCCCGAGGCGCTCATCGACCGCGCCCTGCGCCGCGTCCTCGGCCAGAAGGCGGCGCTCGGCCTGCTCGACCCGGACTGGAGCCCGGTGCCGCCCGCGCTCGAGGGTGTGGACCTGGACGACCCGGAGGCCCTGCGCGGCCGGATCGACCTGGACCGGCCCGAGAACCGGGAGCTGGCCCGCGAGATCGCCGAGAAGGCGGTCGTCCTGCTCACCAACGACGGCATCCTGCCGCTCGCCGCGCCCCGCCGCATCGCCCTGGTCGGCCCCAACGCGGCCGAGGGCACCGCCGTCCTGGGTTGCTACTCCTTCCCCCAGCACGTGGGCGTGCAGCACCCGGACGTCCCGGTCGGCATCGACCTGCCCACCCTGCGGGAGACCCTGGCCGCCGAGTTCCCCGACGCGGAGATCACGACCGTCCGCGGCACCGGTGTCGACGACGGGGACCTCTCCGGCATCGGCGAGGCGGTGGACGCGGCCGAGGAGGCGGACATCGTCATCGCCGTCCTCGGCGACCGGGCGGGCCTGTTCGGCCGCGGCACCAGCGGTGAGGGCTGCGACGCGGAGTCCCTCGCCCTGCCCGGCGCCCAGCAGCAGCTGCTCGACGCGCTGCTCGACTCCGGCACGCCGGTGGTGACCGTCCTGCTCGCCGGCCGGCCGTACGCGCTCGGCCGGGCCGTCACCGAGTCCGCGGCGATCGTGCAGTCCTTCTTCCCCGGAGTCGCGGGCACCCACGCCATCGCCGGTGTGCTCAGCGGCCGCACCAGCCCCTCCGGGCGGCTCCCGGTCAGCGTGCCGCGCGGGCCGGGCTCCCAGCCGACCACCTACCTCGGTGCCCGGCTCGCCCAGGTCAGCGAGGTGTCCAACATCGACCCGACCCCGGCGTTCGGTTTCGGCCACGGTCTGACGTACACGAGCTTCGCGTGGAGCGACCTCGCGGTGGACGCACGGGAGGCGGGCACGGACGGCGAGTTCGGTCTCGCCCTCACGGTCCGCAACACCGGCGAACGGCCCGGCACCGAGGTCGTCCAGCTCTATCTGCACGACCCGGTCGCCTCCGTCGTCCAGCCGGTGCAGCGGCTCGTCGGCTACACCCGGGTGGAGCTGGAGCCGGGCGAGTCCCGCTGGGTCCGCGTCACGGTCCCGGCCGACGTGGCCTCCTTCACCGGCCGCGACGGCCGCCGGATCGTCGAACCCGGTGACCTGGAACTCCGCCTCGCCGCGTCGAGCACCGACGCGCGCCTGACGGCGACGGTCACCCTGACCGGCCCGGAACGCCGGGTGGACCACACCCGCCGCTTCCACGCGGCCTTCACCCAGGAGCCGGTGGAACAGGGCTGAGCCCGATCCGACACAGCCCCCGGCCGGTCCGTACCGGCCGGGGGCTGTTCCGCGTCGCGCCGGCCCCGTCCCCGCACCGTCCGGCCGCCCCTCCCCCCAGGGAGCACCCCTCGCCGGGTAGTGCCTGCGGTACCCGGAAGCGGGCAGCCCACGGGTTGGCGCACGCCTTCACGCGCACGAAAACCTGTGGGGCATGACACCACGCAAGGCAGCAGTGCTCTCCTCGGCCCTCCTCCTCTCCCTGACCGCCGTGACGGTCGCCGCCCCGGCCACCGCCGGCACGCCGGAACACTCCTCCGGCCCGACCGTGACGAGCGTGGCCGACGCGATCGGACGCAGCGCCCACACGCTCAGGAGCACCGACCCCGAAGGCGGCCTGCGGGACCTGGACGCGCTGGGCCGCATGGTCGGGGACGCCGAGGTCGTGGGCCTGGGCGAGGCCACCCACGGCTCCCGGGACTTCTTCCGGATGAAGCACCGGGTCCTGCGCCACCTGGTCGAACGGAAGGGCTTCCGGACCTTCTCCCTGGAACTGCCCTGGAGCAGCGGCGTCCGCATCGACGAGTACGTGCTGCACGGCAAGGGCGACCTCGCCCGCATGGCGCGCGAGGAGTTCCAGGGCTCCTACCGCATCTGGAACAACGCGGACTACCTGGACCTCATCGAGTGGATGCGCGCCTACAACCGCCACCACCCCACCGACCCGGTGCGCTTCGCGGGCAACGACATGGGCTACGCCGGACCGGAGCTGTACCGGCGGGTGACCAATCACGTGGCCCGTACCCACCCGCGCCTGAAGGCCCGCGTCACCGCCCTCTACGAGGGTCTGGCACCGGCCACCGACGCCGCCACGTACCTGGAGCGGTACCTCGAACTCCCCCTGGCGGAACGCAGGAAGCGCGCCGAGCGCACCCGGGAGGCGTACGAACTGCTCCGCGACCAGCGCGTGGCCCACGGGCAGAGCCGGCGGGAACACGTCCGGGTGGTCCAGCACGCGAGGGCCATCCACCAGATGGCCGAGGGGTACTCCTACGACGTCACCGACGAGGCCCAGGTCATCAGGATGATGGAGTACCGCGACCGGGTGATGGCCGAGAACGTGGCCTGGTGGCACCGGCACACCGGTGACCGGATCCTGCTGTCGGCCCACAACACCCACGTCTCCTACGACTCCTTCGACCCGCGCTACCCGAAGACGCAGGGCGCGTTCCTGCGCGACGCGCTGGGCGGGGAGTACGTCAGCGTCGGTTTCAGTTTCCACAGCGGCGCCTTCAAGGCGTTCGGCACCGACGACGGCGTGATCCGCACCTACCGCGTGGACGCCGCGAAGCCGGGCTCCAACGAACACACCCTGGACCGGGCCCGCCAGCGCGACTACATCCTGGACATGCGCACCGCGCCCCGCTCCGTACGCACCTGGCTGGCCGAGCCCCGCCCCACCTGGAGCGTGGGCGCCGGCTGGCCCGACCCCGTGGAGTACAGGATCGCCCTCGGCGAGGCCCACGACGTCCTCATCCACCTGAACGAGGTCGAGGCGACCACGTACCTGGGCAACCCGTGATCCCCGGCCGGACGCGAGAACACTGGGGGACCCCGGCTGGGGTCAGACGCCGAGCCCGCCGGCCGCGAGGAGGTCGGAGACGTCGCTGACCAGTCTCCTGCCCAGTCCTTCGGCGCTGCCGAGCCGTGCTTCGAAGTCCCAGAGGCTCCGGAAGACCTCGGCGTACGCTTCCTGCTCCCGCAGCGGGAGGTGGAGGACCTGCAGGCGCCGGATGTCGACCCGTGACGAGCTGGAGGCGTGGGTGCCCGCCTGGCGTCCGTTGGAGGGCGCGCGCAGACAGCCGGCGAGGAAGTGCGCGTTCAGTTTGGCCGAGTCCACCCGCAGCGCGTACAGCTGCGGCCCCAGGGCCGTCGGGGGCCCTTCGTGCACCCACGCCCGGTACGCGCGTACGACACCGGCGACCACGACGTCGCCCTCCTCGACGATCACGGGCGCCGATCCGGCGGCGACGAGCCCGCTGGGGGTGCCGTCCGTCAGCAGGTCGGCGACGGTGAGGAGGGGCACGGAGTCCTTGCCGGGCGCCGTCGCGCCGTCCGGCGCCTGCTGTCCGGAACGCAGCGACAGGGCGCCGGCTTTGGCGAGGTCGCCCACGCTGGTCGTGGTCTGCGGCAGGTCGGCCGAGAACCTCAGTTCCGACAGCCGTCCGGCCAGGCGGGCCAGGTCGGTCAGCGCCGTTGCCGTTTCCCGCCAGGCCGCCGCGAGTTCGAGGCCGGTCGGTTCGGCGGTCACCGACGCGTACCGGCCGGGGGTGACGTCCACCTCGTCGTCCAGGAGTTCGATGAGGGGGACGCGGACGGCCCCGTCCGGCAGTTCGGCGTCCGGGCGGTCGAGAGCCTCCAACGCGGAGAGGGCGAAGGCCCGCAACGGCTCCCAGTGGGGGCCGGATTCACGTGTGCCGGTCCTGACGAAGCGCGTCGCGTCGACCAGGAGCACGTCCTGTCCGGGCGGGACCGCGGCCGAGCCGTCCGGTGCGGCCCGGAGGATCCACAGCTGGAGCGAGACGCTGTGCGGCTGGGCACTGCCCGGCGGGAGGGCCACCACGGCACGGAGCGCGCCGGTCCGCAGCAGGGAGCCCCGGATGCGCCGGCCCGCCTTGCGCGAGGCGACCGCCGGGGGCAGGACGACGACGGCCGCCCCGCCCGGCTTGAGGTGGGCGAACAGGTGCTGTACCCAGGCCAGTTCGGGCTCGGTCCGCGGCGGGAGGCCGTGCGTCCAGCGCTGGTCGGTGGCGAGTTCCGCGTAGCCCCAGTCGCGTTCGTTGAACGGCGGGTTGCACAGGGCGATGTCCGCCCGCGCCCCGGTGAACGGGTCCTCGCGCAGGGCGTCCGCCGTGACGATCTCCGTACGGACGTCGTGGCCGTCGGTGAGGAACGCCAGCCGCGCCGACGCCAGCGCGGCGAGGGCGGGATCCCGCTCGCACGCCAGCACCGACAGACCCGAGCCCGCGCCCTCCCGCACGGCGGCGGCCGCCAAGTGCCCCGTCCCGCACGCCGGATCGAGGACGGTGAGCTTCTCGCCCGCCTCCTCGCCGGCGTCCTCGCCGCTCCCGCCGACGCGGACGTCGAGCGCGATCCGCGCCATCAGCGCGGCGAGCGGCGCAGGTGTCGTACTCAGCTGGCGTACGTGCGTCTCGAGCCACCGCTGCAGCAGGAACTCGAACGTCTCGCGCGCCCCCTCGTCCCGCCCCAACGCCGCCGCCTCGGCCGCCAACTCCTCGGCCTCCGCCGAGAGTTCCGCGTGCGGTCCGTCTGTCTTGGGGGAGCGCATGCGGCGGGCCGCCTCGGCGATGGCCAGGCCCGACTCGTCCCTGCTGCCCAGCGCCTCGAACCGGGGCCACAGAAGCTCGCGTCCCCCGATGGAGTCGAGTTTGCCGTTGTCCCTCAGCCACCGCTCGACCTCGGCCAGGGAGAACTGGGGGCTGACGTCCGTGCCGCCGATGCGGGTGGGGAAGGAGTCGTGGCGCCGCCGCCAGTTGCTCACCGCGGCACGCCCCACGCCGGCGATCCGGGCGATCTCGGCGAGGCTGACGGGTACGGAGCCGGTGCTACTCATCGACAGTCTCCGAGGTGCTGGGGCGCTGGTGTGCGGGCCGGCGGTGGACGGGTCTCCGGATGGATATACAGGAGAGGCTACTACGCTCATTGACTTTGTTCACAATGCAAATGTCCGGGTCGCTGTGTGAAAACCGTGGAGCACGGGAGAAATGCGGACGTCCCGTCCGGCCTGCGGGACCTGGCCCCCGGCCCGCCGCACCGCAGGACCCCCGTTGTCCCCTCCTCCTCCCACAAGGACCGAGCCCTGTGTGAAAGGTGCGAAAATGACCCCGCCGGCCGGGTGCGCGAGCTCGCCCCCGGACGCAGGGGAGTGAAGGGCGCCGGGGGCGCCGGGACTGGGACTGGGGACGGGCGCGATGCGGCGAAGCCTGGGACGGTACGAGCTCACCCGGGAGCTGGGCCGGGGCGGCATGGGGGTCGTGTGGGCGGCGTACGACCCGCGGCGCGACGGCGAGGTCGCCGTGAAGCTCCTCTCGCCCCGCCCGGGCCTCTCGGACATCACCTCCCTGGAGCGCCGCTTCCTGCGCGAGGCGAGTCTCACCGCCCGCCTGCGCCACCCGGGCATCCCCGCCGTCCACGACCACGGCACCCATGAGGGCCGGCTCTACCTGGTCATGGACCTCGTCCCGGGCCGGGCCCTCGACGCCGTCCTCGGGAGCGACGGCCCGCTGCCCGTCGAGCGCGCCGCGGACGTCACCCGGCGCACGGCCGAGGTGCTCGCCCACGCCCACGCCGAGAACGTCGTGCACCGGGACCTGAAACCGTCGAACCTGATGCTCACCCCCGACGGCGACCTCAAGGTCCTCGACTTCGGTGTCGCCGCCGCCCTCGATCCGCAGCCCGGCGAGACCCGCTTCACCGCGGTGAACGGCACGCCCGGCACGGTGATGTACATGGCCCCGGAGCAGGCCGTGGGGGAGACGGTCCCCGCCAGCGACCTCTACTCGCTGGGCTGTGTCCTGTACGAACTGCTCACCGGCGCCCCGCCCTTCGCCGCCGGCAGCCAGTTCCTGCTCTACCACCGGCACGCGCACGACCCCGTGCCGCCGCTCGACGAGCGCCGCCCCGGCGTCCCGGCCGGACTGCGGGAACTGGCGGAGGCGCTGCTGGAGAAGAGGCCCGAGAACCGTCCCGCCTCCGCGACCGAGGTGGCCGCGCGGGCGGCCGCCTGGGCGCCCGCCGCCCCGGCGCACCCGACGGAGCCGGTGATCCCGCACCCCCGGCTGGCCGAGATCGACCGCGTCCGCCGGTCGGGCCGGCCCGCCCGCGCCCTGGAGGAGTACGGCGCCCTCCTGGCCGCCCCCGGCCTCGGCCGGGCCGACGCCCTCGCCGCCCGCGCCGGACACGCCCTGTGCGTGGGCGGCCTCGGCCGCACCCGCGAGGCACTGGACGAACTGAGGTCGGTCCTCGCCGAGCAGCGCAGCCTCCTCGGCCCCGACGACCCCGCAGTCCTGGACACCCGGTACGAGATCGCCGTCCTGCTGGCCCGCACCGGCGAGCGCCACGCGGCCAGGGAACTGCTGCGGCGGCTGGCCGACGACGAGGACCGGATCCTCCCCGGCCCCGAGCCCCGGCACGGACGCGCCCGCGCCCTGCTGGCCCGGCTCGACCGTATCGCGTGACCCGCCCCCGGCACCCGATGATTTCGTAATCTATGTTCACAGCCAATACTGCGTGTTACGCTGCGGCGGCGCCGCCCGGAGGGGAGACAGGACACTGTCTACGGACGGCCGCAGGAGACACCCGAGGGGAACAGCGCCCATGACGCCAGCAGCCCAGCGCGAGACCGAGCGGACGGGGGCCGAGCGGCTCCCCGAGGAGGGCAACCTCGTCGAGGTGCGCGGCCAGTCCTGGGTGGTCGCCCGTGTCGAACCCTCGCCGCCCGCCCAGGACGGCGCGGAGGAGCGCAGGCCCGCCACCCTCGTCCACCTCCAGTCCGTCGCCGACGGCCGCTTCGGCGACACCCTCTCCGTCATCTGGGAGGTCGAGCCCGGCCGCCGCGTCCTGCCCGCCGGCTCCCTCCCCGACGCCTCCACGGGCGCCTACGACTCCCCGAACCGCCTCGCCGCCTTCCTCGACGCCGTCCGCTGGTCCGCCGTGGCCTCCGCCGACGCCAAGACCCTCCAGGCCCCGTTCCGCTCCGGCGTCGCCGTCGAGCCGTACCAGCTGGAGCCGGTCTCCCGCGCCGTCGGCGCGCCCCGCGTCAACCTCCTCCTCGCCGACGACGTCGGCCTCGGCAAGACCATCGAGGCCGGACTCGTCGTCCAGGAGCTGCTGCTGCGCGGCCGGGCCCGCCGCACCATGGTCGTCTGCCCGGCCGGCCTCACCCTCAAGTGGCGCGACGAGATGGCCGAGAAGTTCGGCCTGGAGTTCACCATCGTCGACTCCGAGCACTGCGCCCGCCTGCGCCGCACCCACGGCACGGCGGCCAACCCGTTCCGCGTGCACCCGCTCACCATCGTCTCCCTGCCCTGGCTGCGCGGCCAGAAGGCCCAGCGCCTCCTCGACGAGGTCATCGGCGCCCCCGAGGAGAGCCCCGACGGTGAGCACAAGCGCTTCTTCGACCTCCTCGTCCTCGACGAGGCCCACCACGTCGCCCCCGCCGCGCCCAAGCAGGTGTACGCGGTCGACTCCCAGCAGACCAAGCTGATCCGGCGCCTCGTCCCGCACTTCGAGCACCGCCTCTTCCTCTCCGCCACCCCGCACAACGGCTACCCCGAGTCGTACACGGCCCTCCTCGAACTCATCGACGACCAGCGTTTCGCGCGCGGCGTCGACCCCGACAAGGAGGCGCTGAAGGACACCGTCGTACGCCGTCTGAAGTCGACGGTCACCAACGCCGACGGCACGCCCCGCTTCCGCACCCGCGTCACCCGCGAGCTCTCCGTCGACTACACGCAGCAGGAGCGCGCGATCCACGAGCTGCTCGGCTCGTTCGCCGAACTGCGCCGCAAGAAGCTCACCCCGAAGGCGCGGGGCGGCCGCCGCGCCGCCGACCTGGTGACCCTGCTGCTGAAGAAGCGCCTCTTCTCCTCCCCGGCCGCCTTCCTGCACACCGTCCAGGTGTACCTCTCCCATCTGGAGGACACCGGCGGCCCCGCCCGCGGACGTTCGGCCGCCGCCGAGGTCCCCGAGTGGCTGGAGGAGTTCGCCGACCTGGTCGCCGACCTCGACGACACGGGCCTGGTCGACGCCGAGGACGACGCCCTGACCCGCTCCACCTCCCTCACCCCGGCCGAGGACGGCCAGGAACTGGACCTGCTCCAGGAGATGGAGCGCTGGGCCCTCACCCACGAGGCGGCCCCCGACTCCAAGGCGGAGGCCCTGATCCGCGAGATCAAGGCCATCTGCCGCACGTCCGACGGCAGGCACTGGACCAACGAACGGGTCGTGGTCTTCACCGAGTACCGCGACACCCAGGAATGGCTCCACGACCTCCTCCAGGCGGAGGAACTCACCGACGGCGGCCGCGTCGAGCGCCTGCACGGCGGCCTCTCCGCCGAGGAGCGCGAGCGCATCCGCCTCGGCTTCCAGACCGAACCGTCCCGTCCCGAGGGCAAGGTCCGCATCCTCCTCGCCACCGACGCCGCCGGCGAGGGCATCGACCTCCAGAACCACTGCCACCGCCTGATCAACTACGACATCCCCTTCAACCCCAACAAGCTCGAACAGCGCATCGGCCGCATCGACCGCTGGGGCCAGAAGAAGGACCCGGAGATCTTCCACTTCATCGGCTCCGGCTGGCAGCAGGCGCAGGCCGGCTCCTACGAGGCCGACCTGGAGTTCCTCTCCCGCGTCGCCAAGAAGGTCGCCCGCATGGAGCACGACCTGGGCTCCGTCAACGCCGTCCTCGCCGACGCCGTACAGCGCCGCATGACCGGCGACACCGCCCCCGTCGACATCGAGAACGCCAGGCCGAAGCCCATCAAGGGCCGTCGCACGGGCGGCGACGTCGCCCCCGAGCAGAACGTCACCGCGCAGACGAAGCGGCTCGCCGACCAGTACGAGGAGACGGTCGGCACGCTGGGCCTCACCCCGGTCAACATCAAGCGCGTCGTCGACACGGCCCTGGCCCTCGACCACCAGCCGCCGCTGCTGCCGTCCACGGTCCGCGCCGAGGACTTCGAACCGGGCGACCTCTTCGACGTCCAGCCCCTGTCCGGCAGTTGGGAGCGGGCCACCCGCGGTCTCGCGCACAAGCTCCGCGAGGGCGAGCAGCGCCCGCTCACCTTCTCCCCGCAGGTCGCCGCGCAGGGCAGGGACGACGTGGTCCTCGCCCACCTCAAGCACCCCCTCGTCGCCCTCTCCACACGCCTGCTCACCGCGGCCGTCTGGAACGCCGACTCGGTCGGCCTGAGCCGCGTCACCGCCGTCGTCACCGACGACCCCGCCGTCACCACGACCCTCGTCTCCGCGTACGCCCGTTACGTCCTCGTCGGTACGGACGGCACCCGCCTGCACGAGGAAGTCCTGTACGCGGGCGGCTGGTTCGGCGACACGGGCCGCTTCCGCCGCTGGGAGTCGGTGGGCGAGCAGGGCCGGGTCCTCTCCCAGGCCCTCACCCAGGGCACGGAGGCCGCCCCGCACCTGCGCAGGGAACTCACGGAGGCCTGGCCGAGACTCCAGCAGCCGCTGTACGACTCCCTCAGGGCACGCGCCACCGAACGCGGCCGCCAGTTGGAGGGCCGCCTCGCCGACCGCCGGGCCGAGGAGGAGCGCCGCATCACCGCCACCCTCGACCGCTTCGAGAACACCCTGCGCACCAAGCTCAAGGAGGAGGGCGACGGCGAGGGCGAACAGCTCGCCCTCCTCACCACCCACGAACTGACCGGCCACGAACGCCGCCAGTTCGAGGAGGACCGCCAGCGCTGGCAGCACCGCCTCGAAGGCCTCCCCGCCGAGCGCGAGCGCGAACTCGCCGCCATCGCCGCCCGCTACCGCGAACCCCGCTCGCACCTCTTCCCCGCCGCCGTCGTCTTCGTCGTCCCCGCAAAGGAAGCCCGCCGATGAGCCCCCGCCGCCCCATGAGCCGTGGAGTAGCCGCCGCCAAGGCCCAGGCCGCCGACGGCCGCCGGCAGCACCAGGAGTGGCTGGACCTCACCGAGGTCTCCGGCCCCTTCCTCACCATGCCCGTCCTGCTGCGCGCCTGGCCCCAGCTCGACGCCCTGGAGAAGGACGAGCGCGCCCGCCTGCGCGCCCACCACGCCGACTGGCAGACCGACACCGTCGCCGGACGCGACGCGTGGGTGGCGTACGTCCTGCGCCGTCTGCTCGGCTGGGACGACGCCCTCACCTTCCGCGCGGGCGAGTCCGAGCACCACGGCCTGGACCGCCTCACCCTGCGCGTGGCGGAGCACAACACCGAGGTCCGCCCCGACTTCGCGCTGGTCGAACCGGGCGCCGACCTCGCCGCCGAGCCCGACGTGGAATCGGCCGCCAAGCGCGTACGGCTCCTCGGCGTCACCGTCCCGGCCGGCACCGCGCCCACCGCGCGGGCGGGCGGTGGCGGCGACTGGGCCGCCGCTCCGGCCGACCGTCTGGCGCGGCTGCTCCGCCACCACGGGGTGCCGCTGGGCCTGGTCACGGACGGTCGCTGGTGGTGCCTGGTCTGGGCCCCGCTCGGCGGTGTCACGACGACTGCCGTCTTCGACTCCATCGGCTGGAACGAGGCGGCGGAACGCAACGTCGTCCGCGCGTTCGCCTCGCTGCTGAGCCGCCGCCGCTTCTTCGAGTACGACGAGCCCGAGACCCTGGTCGGCCTGCTCAAGGCCAGCCTCGCGGCGGGCGAGGACGTCACCGAGGCGCTGGGCGTTCAGGTCCGGCAGGCCGTGGAACTCCTCGTCGACGCGATCGGGCGCGCGGACGTGCGCGCCGTCGAGAACGGCGCGGCAGGACTGCACGCGTCGGGGGTGCCGGCGGGCGAGATCTACCGCGGCGCGGTCGCGGTGATGATGCGCGTCGTCTTCCTCCTCTTCGCCGAGGAGCGCGGCCTGCTCCCGGCCGACAACGAGGTGTACGCCCGCTCGTACTCCGCCCGCTTCCTGCGCGACGAGCTGAAGGCACGGGCGGACGAGGAGGGCGAGACGTCCCTCGAACACACGACGTCCGCCTGGCACCGCCTCATCGCCCTCTTCCACGCCGTGCACGGGGGAGTGGACCACCCGGGCTCCGGCTTCCGCCTGCCCGCCTACGACGGCTCGATCTTCGACCCGGACACGTACCCGTGGCTGGAGCGCACCACCCCGCTCCTCCCCATCGACGACCGCACCGTCCTGCACATGCTCCAGGCCGTGCAGGAGGTCCGCGTCGGCAAGGGCAAGGACCGCGAGGTCCGCACCCTCAGCTTCCGCGCGCTGGACGTCGAGCAGATCGGCTACGTGTACGAGGGCCTGCTGTCCTTCGACGGACGCCGGGCCACCGAGCACATGGTGGGCCTGATCGGCCCGGAGGGCCTGGAACACGAGGTCCCGCTGCGGGAGCTGGAGTCGCTGGCGGCGAAGGCGGGCGGTTCGCCGAAGGCGCTGGCGAAGGCCGTCCACGAGAAGTGGAAGGACCCCAAGCCCCCGGCGACGGCCGGCCAGTTGGAGAAGAAGCTCGCCCCGCTGGGCACGGAGGACGCGGCCGAGGCCCGTCGCCGCCTGAACGCGGTCACGAAGGACCCGGCGCTGACGGAGCGGCTGCTCCCGTTCGTCGGCATCCTCCGCGACGACCTGCGCGGCCTGCCGACGGTCATCCCGAACGGCGCGCTCTACGTGACCGAGTCCTCGCTGAGGAAGAACACGGGCACGCACTACACGCCCCGCTTCCTCGCGGAGGAGGTCGTGCTACACGCGCTGGAGCCCCTGGTGTACGAGCCGGGCCCGCTCCAGACGGCGGACACGGGGGAGTGGCGCCTGAAGTCGGCCGACCAGATCCTGGACCTGAAGGTCGCGGACATCGCGATGGGCTCGGCGGCGTTCCTGGTGGCGGCGTGCCGTTATCTGGGTGACCGTCTCATCGAGGCCTGGGAGAACGAGGGCCGCACGGACGCGATGGTCTACCGGGCCGGACGCGCCGTGGACGCCGTGACGGCGGCCGACGCCGAACAGGACCCGGTGGTGGTCGAGGCCCGCCGCCAGATCATCGAGCACTGCCTGTACGGCGTGGACATCAACCCGATGGCCGTGGAGATGGCCAAGCTGTCGCTGTGGCTGGTGTCGATGGACCCGGAGCGGCCCTTCACGTTCCTGGACGACCGGCTGGTGTGCGGTGACTCGCTGCTGGGCGTGCACACCATGGAACAGCTCCAGTCCGTCCACATGAAGCCGCAGGGGCAGACCGACGTCCTGGCCGAGCAGGCACGGGAGCTGGTCGACCAACTGACGAGCGAGCGTCTGGCGATCACCGCGATTAAGGGCGTCGACCTTCCGGCACTCCAGAAGAAGCGGGAGCGGCTGGAGGAGGTCAACCGGCACTCGCGGCGGTTGCGGTTGGTGGGTGACCTGATTGCGGGGGCTGCGCTGGCTACTTGCGCCTCGAGGCGGGTGCCTTGGTATGAGGAGGACGGCGGTGAGCGCGTCAGAGATCTGTTTCCGCGTGCTGCGTGGATCGTCCAGCGAATCATGGAGGACGGAGTCGAGGACGACTCTGACGTGGTGCGTGAGGCACGGGCTACGGCGGGGGAGTGGTTGGCAGCAGAGTTGCCAGGTGAGGCGCTTGAACGGCATCCAGTGCATTGGCCGTTGGTTTTCCCTGAAGTTTTCAGTAGTCGAGGTGGCTTTGACGCAATAGTGGGAAACCCCCCCTTCCTGGGAGGTAGTAAAATCACTGGAGCCATGGGAGAGGGTTATCGCGAAACTCTCGTTGAGTACCTCGCCGGTGGAGTGAGAGGTAATGCTGACTTGGTGGCATATTTCTTGCTCCGGGTCTGTTCGTTGCTGAATGAGGTCGGTCAGATTGGTCTGATCGCAACGAACACCCTTGCCCAGGGGGACACGAGAGAGGTGGGATTGGATCAGGTTCAGCAGGGGGGTGGCCTGATCCGAAGAGCGGTAAAGAGCGAACCTTGGCCAGCTCGGTCGGCGCAACTCGAGTATTGTGCAGTCTGGATTAGCTTCCACTCTCTGTCCGACAAAGCTCAGCGAGTATTGGGAGGCGTGGTGGTACCGCGCGGTATCTCCACATCTCTTAACCCTGTCACTCGGGAGGATTCCTGGGGGAGGAGCTTGGTGAGGAATTCGAGTGCTTCCTTCAACGGGTGCAAAGTGGATGGTATGGGGTTCACTCTTGCCGAGTCGGTTGCTCGAGAATGGATCGAGAGTGACGATAAATATGCTTCTGTGGTGTATCCGTTTCTGAACGGTCAGGATGTAAATAACGATCTGCGCCATTCCAGTGATCGCTGGATCATTAACTTCCGGAACTGGTCTCTAGAGACCGCTCAGGACTATGTCCACGCTTATCGGCAGGTCCTTCGAGAGGTGAAGCCTGAACGAGACAAGAACAACAGGAAGGCTCGTCGTGAGCGATGGTGGCAGTATGCCGAGCGCGCACCGGGTTTGGAAACCGCGATCGCTAACCTGTCTCAGTGCATCGTAGTCGCCAGTACCAGCAAGTCAGTGATGCCTGTGATGGTGCCGACTGGCCAGGTATTTTCACACATGCTCTGTGTATTTGCGTCCGACGATTTTGCATTGCTTGCTGTTCTTTCCAGTTCTCCTCACTACTGGTGGGCCATTGATCGCGCCTCTACGATGAAGGGCGATCTTCGCTACACGCCCACCGACATCTTTGAAACCCTGGTCCGCCCTCCTCTCACCGCACGGCTCCGTGCCGCTGGCGCATATCTAGATACCTACCGCCGTGAGCTGATGCTCAGTCGAGCAATGGGTCTCACCGAGACCTACAACCTCGTCCACCATCCCGACTGCCAAGATGAGGACATCATCGGGCTTCGCCGGATCCACGAGGAGATCGATAAAGCCACTATTGAAGCCTACAACTGGCACGATCTTTTGGATGACACCGGACGCACTTCGCCCGCGGACCCAGCCCACGAGACCTTCACCCTCGATCACGGTTTCCACGAGACCGACCAGGGCACCCGATACACCATCGGCCTGCTCGCTCGGACCGAGATCATTGACCGTCTACGTCAGTTGAACCACCAGGCGTACGCCGACGAGGTGCACCTCGGTCTGCACAAGGGAGTGACGGAGAAGAAGGCCAGGGAGAAGTACCCCGACCTGCCCCTGCCCTCCCCCGAGGCCGTCCGGAAGCGCAAGGAACAGGTGGCTGCGCGAGGTGGGTCGGATTTCGGTGAGGGCGCCGAGGGCGCCCTCTTCTGAGCCGGTGGCATGACAACGGGCTGGTTCACGTCACCTCAAGTGACGTGAACCAGCCCGTTGTTCGCTCGGGAGTCCTGGTCGGCGTTATCCCGCCGTGAGCGCGACGAACGCCGCCCACTCGTCCCGGCCGACTCGCAGCATCGGTCCGTCGCCCGCAACCTTGGAGTCCCGGACGTACACGGCTTCCAGACCTGCGGCCACCTCTACGCAGTTGCCGCCGTCCGATCCGCTGTAGCTGCTCTTGAACCAGTGCAGCCCGTCCACGTGCTCGGCCATCCGCTCCACGCTCATGTCTCTCCCACCATCCGCTCGATGAGTCGCGCAGACTCCTCGACGTTCAAGGCCTGCGATCGCAGCTTGCCATATCGCAAGGCGAAGGTACTGACGTCGGTGGGCTCCGAGACGACGCACCCGACACCTTGGGACTCGAAGTATGCGAGGTGCTTGTGCTCGTGCGTCTCCACCACTACGAACGCACCGTTCTTGCCAGGGTGGAAGCCCCGCTGGGCGGGCATGACCTGCACCTCCACGTTCCGCAACGCGGCTACTTCGAGTACTCGTTGCCACTGTGCACGCATCACCTCGGGGCTGCCCACCGGATCCCGTAGCGCCTCCTCATTGATGATGAAGGACAACTCTGGGAGCGGCACTCGTGCCAGCAGCTTCTGCCGCCCGAGCCGTGCTTCCGTACGCTGGTCGATGATCTCCTCGTTCAGCGGTGGGCAGTGCCCGGAGAACAGAGCCCGCGCGTACGCCTCCGTCTGCAACAGCCCTGGCACGAGCAGGGGCTCATAGTCGAAACGGCTCACCGCCTCCGCCTCAATCAGCGCGAAGTTACGGAAGAAGCGCGGCAGTTTCGCCCGATCCACCTCGTCCTGGAGCACCTCCAGAACTCCCCCCGCCTCCAACACCCGGTCCGCCGCCCGCGTGAACGCGGCCTTCGCCGGCCGTCGCCCCTGCTCGACCGAGGCGACCTGCTCCATCGAGTAGTCGATGGCCTCCCCGAGCTGCTGCTGGTTCAGTCCGGCCCGTTTCCGCAGATGCTGGAGCAGCCTCCCGTACGCCGCCCACGCCCCCGGCAGATCACCCCCGCCCTCCTCCTTCGCCTTCGCCGCCCGGCCACTCCGTGTCTCCCGCACCGTGCTCATGCCCACGCCCTTCCGTCCCGCACCGCACCCCGCTCGTTCGTACCGCAGCGACGCTCAGCCCGCCGCCGGGACCTTGTTCAACGCGAGCCGCGACGTCATGGGTACGGCCCCGGCCCCGTACAACAGCCGTACAGAACCCCGTACAACCGCGCCCGGCGAGGACCCGCCCCCGCGGAACACGGCGGAATCGCGGGCGGCTCGGTGCCGGCCGGGCCGGCGTTCGGAACGGACCTCGCTCCATGCCGCCCTGCGATCGCGGCATGATGGGATGGGCGCCGTGAGGCAGATGTGCAAGTGGTGCGAGCGCCCGTTGGAGCAGCGCCGGTGGCGCGAGTACTGCAACCGCCGGCACGCGGTGAAGCACCGGGTGACGAGCTGGATCGACCAGTTGCTGACCAACGGCTAATGACGCGGCCGACGGCCGGACGCCCCGTCTGTCCGAGCAGGGTGCCGCCCGCGCGACGCACCGGCCCGCGGGCCGGGTCAGGTGTCCGGCAGGACGAGCCAGATCTCGGAGAAGGCGGGGCCGTGCTCACGGAGCACCGCCCCACACGGGCAGCCCAACGTGGCCCGGTGCCAGTCGCAGGTCACCGTCCACGGGCCGTCCTTGCCCCCGCACTCCGGGCAGCCGACGGTCTCGGCCGCCCAGACATCCCGCGCGGGTCGGGTGTAGTGACGGAATCTGCCCGCGTGACGGGCCTGCCAGGACTCGACCGGCGGTGTGAGCGGGACGGCTCCGGGCGCGTCCGTCGCGGCGAGGGCGGTGAACAGCGCGGTCAGGCCGGGGAGCAGGGCTTCGCCCGCTTCGGTCGGCGGTGCCGCGCGTTCCGTCGTGTCCGGCGTGATGCCGTACCTCGGAGCCGCGGCCGCGAGGGGCGGGTTCGGGGCCGCGTGCCAGGGCAGCAGAGCGCGGGCGACGGCGGCCAGGAGGGCGGCGGCAGACGGGCTGACGGCACCGGCGTCGAGGTGGTGGACGGTGGTCCGGAGTATGCGTTGAAGTCGTCTGTCGCGGTCCGTCGCCCTGGTCCGCGCCGCTGTGCCCCGCCGGGTCGGGAGCGGGGCGGTGAGGCGGGCGAGGACAGCCACTACCGCCTCGGCGTCAGCCGGGGACAGGCGCCACTCGCCCGCGGCGAGGAACTGCCGGGCCCTCACGGATTCCCGGGTGAGAGCGCGTGTCGACAGAGGCCTCGATGCTGCTGCCGGCCCTCCGTACACGCACCCCGGTGTATCCCCTTCTGCCTTGCTGACGTCTTCACCCATCAGGTTGATGCCGGTGTCTGTCCGTCCGTGGATGTTCCGGGGTCACCCGGCCGCGCGCGCCACGAACGCGGCCCACCCGTCCCGGCCGACCCGCAGCACGGGGCCACCGCCGACGGCCTTCGAGTCCCGTACGTACACGACGCTCAGGGAGGTGGCCACTTCCACGCAGTCACCGCCGCCTGATCCGCTGTAGCTGCTCTTGATCCAGGTCAGATGCTCGCTGCTGCTCTTTGCCCGATCGGTGCTCACGTCGCTGTCCCTCCTGCCGGACGTTCAATGAGGCGTGCGGGCTGCTCGGTGTCGAGGGCCTGCGACCGCAGCATCCCATGACGCGGGCAGAGGTGGCTGGCCGAGCCCACCTCGTCCACCACCATGCCGATGCCCTGCGACTCCACGTGTCCGAAGCGCCGGTGCTCCTCCGTCTCCACCACCACGAAGGCTCCGTTGAGCCCCAGGCGAAAGTCGATTGCAGGGGGCATTGGGGCAAGGTGGCGCCCCTGCTCTCACCCGTATCGCGTCCCATCTGCCGAGATACCACAGAGAGACAGCAGATGACGATGAGATCGCTGAGCACCTTGTGAACTCAGTACATGGAGAAGATACTGTTCTCGTACGCGTCGTTCGCGTCCGGCTGGGCGAATGCTCCCTGCGCGTGTCGATCAGGAGGGCGTCACAGGCAGGTCGACCGGAGCGTCATGGATGTCTGAGGAAGTCAGGGAGAAGCAGAGCAGTGAGCGGAAGATTCCCGGATGTCGACTGGTTCTGCGACCGGTGCAACGAGCATCTGAACACGCAGTCGGGCTTCGACGACAGCAAGTACATCTGGAAGTGCGAAGGTTGCGGCCACAAGAACAGCATTTCGAGGGACAACATCTACGACTCCCACGAGGACTTCCTCGGGTAGGAGTGCCCCCACACCCGTCGACGTCAAGAACGGCTAACGCAATGAGGTGCACGGTCCTGGCAGTCGTGCCTGACAGCTGAGTCGGGCGTTGCGTGTGCCGCGAGGTCTTCACCATGGATCGTGCCGGATGAGCTGGGGGAGCGGATCGGGCCGCTGCTGCCGAAGGCCGGCCGGCGTGCTCATGTGACGGGGGCAGGCCCTGGCAGGTGGGCGTTCTCCTGGTGCGTGGCGGTGAGCCTGACGCTGCTGAGACGCCAGCCGTGCGGTGTCCGGACGGCCTCGTTGTCGTAGAAGCCGACGACCAGCCACCGGTCCGGCCCGCCGCCTGCCCGCTCCTCCGGCCCCCGGTGTTCGGCGCGGACGTGCGCAGGGAGGGCCGCGCGGTCGCCGTCGAACTCGACGACGTGACCCGTGACGGTGTGGTGGGTGGCGGAGAAGGGGGCGAAGGCCCGGCCCGGCGCCTGGACGTACTCGTCGAGCGGCACGGTCATGGGCGGCAGGCCGACGACCGAGGAGAAGCCGAGGGTCACCGGGTCGCTGTGGACGGGGAGGGGAGGCGGGTGAAGTCCTTGAGGTCGGCCATGCCGGCGTAGCGGCCCATCGGCTCGATCAGTTCGATGCGGTCGGCGAGCGTGGTCCTGAAGGACTCCCTGCGGACTAGGGAGTGGGCGTGGGCGCGGGTTTCGGGGTTCGGGACCGGTGGCTCATCGCGAGGACGCCGTCCATCAGCCGGGCCGGCAGGAAACGGGCGAGGGGAATGACGAAGGCGGCGTCCGTGCCGAGGGTGTACCGGGCGCGCGGACGGGGCGTGGTCGCCACCCTGGCGATCTTGTTCCCCGCCTTCGCCGCCGGTACGGCGCGTTCGAGGAAGGCTGCGTTCGACGACACCGTCGCGTCGATGAGGCCGCCGTAGAGACGCTGGTGCTCGGCGCTCATCCCGGCGGCGAGTTCGAGGGAGACGGCACCGCTGCGGGCGGCCATCTCGGTCCGGACGCCGCCGGGCTGGACGACGACCACCTGCACGCCGTGCGCCGAGACCTCGCGGCGCAGGGAGTCGCTGGCCGCCTCGAGGGCGAACTTGGTTCCCGCGTACGCCCCGAAGACGGGCAGCGCGGCCACTCCGCCCACGGAACTGATGTTGACGATCCTGCCCCGGCTCCGTCGCAGGAAGGGCAGGAGCGCCTGGATGACGGCGATGTGCCCGAAGAGGTTCACCTCGAACTGCTCGCGCCACAAGGCGAGGGGGAGCACCTCGACGGGGGCGTTGATCTCGATCCCCGCGTTGTTGACCAGGACACGCAGGGCGCGTCGTTCAGGGTCGTCGGCGATCCGCCGGGCCAGAGCCCGGACGTGTTCCGGGACGGTGATGTCCAAGGTGACCGGTTCGATGCCGTCGGCCCGGACGGCGTCGGCCTCGCCGTCGGTGCGTACCCCGGCGAGGACGTGGTGGCCCATCGCGGCGAGGGCCTGCGCCGTCGCGGCCCCGATGCCCGACGAGGCACCGGAGACGACGGCGAGTTCGCCCGGCTCACGAGGATTCTTCCGTGGGTCTTTCCGCGGACGGATCACAGGTGCGGGTCCTTTCGGGAGGCAGGGGGAGTGGGTGCCACGAAAGTAGTCACTGGAAACATTGTTGTCAATGGAAACATTGTGGTGAGTAGGCTGACCCCATGCCTGACACCACCGAGCAGCGGCCCTACCACCACGGGAATCTCCGCACGGAGCTACTCGACGCGGCGGAGCGCAGTCTGAGGGCGCACGGGGTCGAGCAACTCTCCCTGCGGGACTTGGCACGGGACATCGGCGTGAGTCACGCGGCGCCCCGCCGGCACTTCGCGGACCGCCGCGCGCTGCTGGACGCCCTCGCCGAGTCGGGCTTCGTCCGCCTGGGCGCGAGGCTGCGGGCCGCGGTGGACGAGATCGACGACGAGGACGACCTGCCCGCTCGCCTGCACGCGTTCGCGTCGGCCTACGTCCGGTTCGCGACCGAGAACGCCGCGCTGACCGGGCTGATGAACTCCAGCAAGCACCGCCCGGGGGCGACCGCGGTCGCCGAGGCCGCCGCGGCCGCGTTCGGGCAGATCAGCGACCTGATCGAAGAAGGCCAGGCGCGGGGCGAGTTGGAGGAGGGCGATCCGGCGGACGTCGGACTCGTCATCTACGCCACCGTCCTGGGGATCACGTCCCTGCTCAACAGCGGCATGATCGAGCCGGGACGGCTCGAAGGACTCGTGGGCACCGCGGTGACACAGTTCCTCCGAGGCGCCCGCCCGACGGAGCCGCGCTGACCCAACCGCAAGACCGCGCCCCGTCTCCGCTCCCCCGGCGACGGCGCTTGCTGCCATGGGCGGGCGCGACGGCATCCAGCAGGGCGCGAGCCGGGTGGCGTCGTCGAGGTTGCCGCCGGCCGGCAGAACCACGAGCCGTGTGCCGCACATCCGACGTTCCTCGTCCGGCCCGTGCCGGCCGGTGGTCCCGCACTCCCGCTGGGTCGTCCTGCCCGTCTCGCCCGCCGCCCCGGCCGGACAGCTCTTCCTCCTTCGGCGGGCCGAGCTCGCGGTGGCCGGAGCCGGTGGCGGTGGTCACCGTCCTCGCGCGGTGGACGGTGCCGGCGGAGTCGGTGAGCAGCTTGACGTCGCCGGTGAGGTCCACCCCGACGATGTCGTCGTCGATCATCTCGGCGCCGAACCTCTCGGCCCGGGCCCGCATGTTCTCCATCGGGATCGGCCCGTCGACGCCCCCGGGGAAGCCGGGAGGGTTCTCGACCTCGGTCGTGGTCGTCAGCTACCCGCCGACGAGGATCGAGCTGCCGAACAGCAGGGCTTCAGCTGGGCGCGGGCGGTGCGGAGCGCGGCGGTGTATCCGGCGGGACCGGGCCGATGATGACGACCTCGCGTATCTCGCTCACGCCGTCGCCTCCGGCATCGCCGGGGCGATCTCGGCGATCAGGCCCTCCACCAGGGTTTTGATCTCGTCGCGGATCGGGCGGACGGCCTCGACACCCTGGCCGGCCGGGTCCTCCAACTTCCAGTCCAGGTAGCGCTTGCCGGGGAAGACGGGGCAGGTGTCGCCGCAGCCCATGGTGATGCAGACATCCGACTCGCGGACCGCGTCGACGGTGAGGATCTTCGGCGTCTCCTGGGAGATGTCGACGCCCACTTCGGCCATGGCCTCCACGGCCGCCGGGTTGACCTGGTCGCCCGGGTCGGAGCCGGCGGAGCGGACCTCGACACGGTCCCCGGCCAGGTGGGTCAGCCACGCGGCGGCCATCTGGGAGCGTCCGGCGTTGTGGACGCAGACGAACAGGACGGACGGCTTGTCGGCCATGGTGATCGTTCTCTCTCGTCGCATGGCGGAACCCCGCCGCCGATGACTTCAGCCCCCGCTGGTATCAGCGAGCGATGATGTGACAGTATCAGCGCATGCTGACTTCAGTCGATCCTGATGTGATCCGGGTGCTGGGCGATCCGCTCCGCCTGAAGATCGTGACCCTGCTCGCGCGCGAGACGCTCTGCACGACGCACCTGGTCGAGGAGACCGGGGCCAAGCAGACCAACTTGTCCAACCACATGAAGGTGCTGCGCGAGGCCGGGATCGTGGAGACCGAGCCGTGCGGTCGCTTCACCTACTACAAGCTCAGGCCCGAGGTCCTGGCCGGCCTGTCCGAGCAGTTCGCCGCACTCGCCGCCTCCGCCCGCACCGCCGCCGAGAACAAGAGGGCCTGCCCGTGACCTCCACCGGGACCACCACCGCCCCCGCTCCGACTGGCGGTGCGGACGACTCGATCGTCAAGAAGCTCTCCACCCTCGACCGTTACCTCGCGGTGTGGATCCTGCTCGCCATGGCCGTCGGCTTGGGCCTGGGGCGCCTGATCCCGGGGATGAACGACGCGCTCGCGAAGATCGAGATCGGCGGGATCTCCCTGCCGATCGCGCTCGGCCTGCTCGTGATGATGTACCCGGTCCTGGCGAAGGTCCGCTACGACAAGCTCGACCGCGTCACCGGCGACAAGAAGCTGATGGTGTCCTCGCTGGTCATCAACTGGATCGTCGGCCCCGCGGTCATGTTCGCGCTGGCGTGGATCTTCCTGCCGGACCTGCCCGAGTACCGCACCGGCCTGATCGTCGTCGGCCTGGCCCGCTGCATCGCCATGGTCATCATCTGGAACGACCTCGCCTGCGGCGACCGCGAGGCCGCCGCCGTCCTGGTCGCCCTCAACAGCGTCTTCCAGGTCCTCGCGTTCGGCCTGCTGGGCTGGTTCTACCTCGACCTGCTGCCCCGGTGGATGAACCTCGGCGACGGACAGGGCCTGGACGTCTCGGTCTGGCACATCGCCCTGAACGTCGTCGTCTTCCTCGGCATCCCGCTGCTGGCCGGCTTCCTCACCCGCCGCATCGGCGAGCAGAAGCTGGGCCGCGCCGACTACGAGCGGAAGTTCCTGCCGAAGATCGGCCCCTGGGCGCTGTACGGCCTGCTCTTCACGATCGTCATCCTCTTCGCCCTGCAGGGAAAGACGATCACCTCCCAGCCGGTCGACGTCATCCGCATCGCGCTGCCGCTGCTGGTGTACTTCGCGGTCATGTTCTTCGGCACGTTCCTGCTCGGCAAGGGCCTCGGCCTCGCCTACGACCGCACGGCGACCCTCGCGTTCACGGCGGCGGGCAACAACTTCGAGCTGGCCATCGCGGTCGCCGTCGCCACCTTCGGTGTCACCTCAGGCCAGGCCCTGTCCGGGGTCGTCGGCCCGCTCATCGAAGTGCCGGTGCTGATCGGCCTGGTCCATGTGGCGCTCGCATGGCGACGGAAGTTCGCGCCGGGCGCGGTGACGACGGCCCCGTGACGCGGCAGACGGACGTGGTGGTGGTCGGCGGCGGCCAGGCAGGGCTCGCCGCCGGCCACCACCTGCACCGCCCCGTCCTCGTCGAGGGCGGCGAAGCGGTGCTCGGGCAGCTTCGCCGCATCGAACGCCTGCCAGGCCGGCGCGGCGGTCCCGAAGGTGGCGTCGCCCTCGTCGATCCCCGCCTGGTGGATGGCCGGCACCTGCTCGGCGTGGTCCGGCGCCAGTGGCACGATCACCGCGCTCACGGATCCGCTTCCCACGACGTTCCCCCTGGCCCTGGTCCTGGCCCGGTCAGGCCGCGGCCGGCAGGGTCAGCAGCTTGCCCATCGCCGCCAGCACGGACGGCTCGACCCGGTAGTAGACCCAGGTGCCGCGCCGCTCGGAAGTGAGCAGCCCGGCCTCCTTGAGCTTCTTCAGGTGGTGGGACACCGTGGGCTGGGAAACGCCGACGTCGGAGATGTCGCACACGCACGCCTCGCCGCCCTCGTGGGAGGCCACGGCCGAGAAGAGACGCAGGCGGACCGGGTCGCCCAGCGCCTTGAACATCCGCGCCGCGGTCTCGGCCTCCTCGGCGGTCATCGGCCGCTCGGTCAGCGGCGGGCAGCACGGCGCCACGCCCTGATCGTCGGCGGGCTCGAGCAGCGGCAACACCTTCGCATTCGACATGCGTCTATGTTGACACATGTCGAACCAAGGGGGCGAGGGTCGCCGACCCCGTAGGTGCGCGGCAACGTGGCGGGCGGAGCCGGCGTCGCCGCGCTGGACGCCGGTGACCCGGTGCGGATGTCCGCCTCCGGGCGGGCGGCATGGCTGGTGAGGCAGGCGGCGACCTCGTCCCGGTGCGGGTGGCGGTCCGGACCGCCGGGGAACGGCATCCCGGGCAGGGAGCTGTAACGGGCCGGGGAGAACAGGGTGAGGCTGTCGTAGTACCGAGGCCGGGATCCGGCCGCGGTCCCGGACGCCTCCAGCACCACCGGCCGAAGGCCCTCGCGCGGCAAGGCGCAGGCGGCGACAAGGCCGGACTGCCCGCCCCCGATCACCGCGACGTCGACGTGCTCCATGAACGAACCCCCTGATTTCGATGAATGTCTATGTTGACGTCTGTCGATGCAGGTGCCATGCTGGGTCGCGCAAGTCATCGACGGATGTCGAAATACGCAAGGAGTCGCCGTGAACGCGCCCGCCATCACCGAGCTGCCCGTCATCGTGATCGGCGCCGGACCCGTCGGTCTGGCCGCTGCCGCCCACCTCCTCGAGCGCGGCATCGAGCCGCTGGTCCTCGAAGCCGGCCCGGCCGCCGGCGCGGCGGTGCGCGAGTGGTCGCACGTGCGGCTGTTCTCCACCTGGGGCGAGGTCGTCGACCCGGCCGCCGAGAAGCTGCTGGCTCCCACCGGCTGGACACGGCCCGACCCGGCGACCTACCCCTCCGGCGGCGACTGGGCCGACCTCTACCTGCAGCCGCTCGCCGACGTTCTCGGCAACCGCGTCCGCACCGGCGCCACCGTCACCGGTGTCTCCCGGGCCGGACGGGACCGCATCGTCGACGCCGACCGCGAGCAGCAGTCCTTCGTCGTCCACGTCACCTGCACCGACGGCCGCGAGGAACGGCTGCTCGCCCGCGCGGTCATCGACGCCTCCGGCACCTGGACCACGCCGTCTCCTGCCGGCGGCAGCGGTCTGCCCGCGCTCGGCGAGAAGGCCGCCGCAGGCCGGATCACCTACCGCGTACCGGACCTGAAGGACCCCGCCGTCCGCGCCCGGTACGCAGGCAAGCGCACCGCCGTCATCGGCTCCGGCGCCTCCGCCTTCACCGCCCTCGCCTACCTCGCCGACCTCGCCAAGTCCGGCGACGGCTCGGGCACGAAGGGCGTGTGGATCCTGCGCCGGGGCATCTCCGGCTCCACCTTCGGCGGCGGCACCGCCGACCAGCTCCCCGCCCGCGGCGCCCTGGGCCTCGCGGCGAAGGCCGCCGTCGACGAAGGCCACGCGGACGCGGTCACCGGCTTCCGCACCGAGGCGATCGAGCGCGACAGCGACGGCCGCCTGATCCTGGCCGGCGAGGACGGACGCCGCCTGGACCCGGTCGACGAGGTCATCGTCCTGACCGGCTTCCGCCCGGATCTGTCCTTCCTCGACGAGCTGCGCCTGGGTCTCGACGAGCGTCTCCAGGCGCCCGTCGCGCTGGCGCCGCTGATCGACCCCAACCAGCACTCCTGCGGCACCGTCTACCCCCACGGCCACCGCGAGCTCTCCCACCCCGAGCAGGGCGTGTACCTGGTCGGGATGAAGTCCTACGGCCGCGCCCCGACGTTCCTGGCGATGACCGGCTACGAGCAGGTCCGCTCTGTCGCCGCCGCGATCGCCGGCGACCTCGAGTCCGCCGACCGCGTCGAGCTCACCCTGCCCGAGACCGGAGTCTGCGGCGGCGCCGGCCTGTTCGATGGGCCGGACGCCGCTGAGGCTGATGGTGGCGGCTGCTGCGCGCCCGCGCCGCAGCTCATCCAGCTCGCCGCTCCCGCAGCGGTCGGGGCGGCTCCCGAGCAGGCCGCGGCGGGCGGCTGCTGCGGTTCGTGACCAGCCCGGGCACTCCCAGGCACGGGGCCGCGACCGGAACAGGGGACCGGTCGCGGCCCCGCGCCGCCCTGCCCGGCCTCTGCCTGACGCAGATCGTGAGCTGGGTCATCCTGCTCATCGCGCCCCAGTTCTGTGCCATGGCCCGTCGTGACGGCAACGAGCGGCGAGCCGTCCCGGCCACGGGTGCCGGCCCGTACACCTGCCGTACGAATCCGTACGGCGGTCGTACCGCGTGGCCGGGTACGGAGGTCCGACCTCGTCAGGCCGTATGCGTGACGGGACGGTTACTCCATGAAGTCGCCGAACGCCTCCACCGAACCGCCCACCCGCGTCCCGCAGTTCACCGTCCGCCTCAGCAGCACCGGACGCGGCGCCCGTCTCGCCCGCCGGCTCGCCGTGCAGCAGCTCGCGGCCTGGGGCGTCCCGTACGACTCCGAGACGTCACAGGCCGTCGCCCTCGTCACGGCCGAGCTGGCGGCCAACGCCGTCACCCACGGCCGCACCCCCGGACGGGACTTCCGGCTGACACTCCTGCCGCTGCCCGAGCACGGCGTCGTCCGCGTCGAGGTGACCGACACCCGTCCGAAGGACCGCCCCCGCGACCCGGCGGCCGAACCGGCGGCGCCCGACGCCCCGTCGGGGCGTGGACTGCTGCTCGTCGCGGCGTACGCCGAACGGTGGGGCTGCGAGGTGCGGGACACGTACACGAAGACCGTCTGGGCGGACCTGACGCTCGACGGACCACCTGTCCTCCCCATGTGAGGATTCCGCTGACGGAAGAACGCCCGCGGTGAGCGGATTCGGTCCGTACGATCATGGTCCGACGGGCGGCCGTGGACTCCGCTCCCCGGAAGAGGGCCTCAGGCCGGGGGCATCCCCTGTCCGTCCGGGACCCTGGCCGTCGTCGACGGCGGCCGTCCGGGGGCGGGGAGGAGCAGGGCGCGGGCGAGGGCGGACGTCACCGGGACTGCGTGGTCCGGCAGTTGCCGGGCGGCCCATGCGGCAGTCAGGGCCAGGAACTCGGTCAGGTCGCGTTCCGCTCCGGTGAGCAGGAGTCTCAGGTCGGCGGTGGTGAGTTCGATCACGGGACTGTCGTCCCGGTCGGCGTCCACGGTCAGGCGGGCGACGTCGCCGTGCCGTTCGGCGAGCGGGGACGGGTCGTGGCCGAAGGAGGCCCAGCCGTTCCCGTCGAGGACGTCGAACCAGTCGCCGCGTTCCTCCAGGCCGTTGCAGCAGCCCGGCAGCAAGGTGACGCCGGAGGCGGTGCCCGTGACCCGCAGGCCACCGGAGACGAAGAGGCCGTCCATGGTGAGCAGCCCGTGCAGGAAGGAGCCGAGCGGGTCCGCGGGCCGTGGCGAGGGGGCGTCGGCCGCCGGTACGACGTCGTTGTGGGCGGCGATGCTCATGACCGCCGTGCCGACTTCGGCGGGGAGCGCCCGCCGAACGGGCGGCCGCGGCGCCGAAGTCGCTCTCGACCTCCGCCTTCTCGGCCGTGTTCGGATACGGGTCACGCCCCTCGTCGTCGGCCGCCCTTGACGCGACGTCGCGAGCGCACCGACGCGGCGGCGCCCTGGCGCCCCCGCCCACCGACCGTCGCCACCCCCCACCCGGACGCCGTAGCGGTCCATTGACCAGAGAGTGGGGCTCCGGAGACCGATTCGCTACGCACCGTCAACGACCGGTTCCGGATTTGACATCATTCCGCGCCGACGGCTCGACCCAGAAGCCCTGATGCCGGCCTGACCCTCTACCAGGTCCTCGACGTTCTTCAGGACCTGCTGAGGTGCTGGACCGGTACCTGCACCACCTGCGGACAACCCCTGCCCAGCCCTCGAAGAAGCCGCGGACAGCCCCAGAACCCGACGAAGCACTACTGGCCGTGCAGCCAGACCCGCAGGGGACCGACCGCCTCGAAGCCATGGCGGACGGCGGCATCCAGGTCCGCGCCGTGCTCATAGCCGACCACGGGCAGGGTCGGGAACAGCCGGTGCACCGCATCCAGCACCACCGGCCAGGCACGGTCAGCGCCGCCCTCCACCGCGAAGACATTGGAGATTCCGACCACATGGTCGTTGCGGCTCGCCACCGCCCCAGCGGCCACCAGGCCGTCAGCGGAGCGTCCGACGAGCACGGACGTGGCCGGGTCATCAAGCAATTCGGGCCGGAAGAGGTCCGCGTTGCCGTCCCCGCCATCCCAGGCAAGGGCCCAGGCCCGCAGCGTGTCCGGGCTGCTGACCACGTCCCAGGCGAGATCCGGTGAGGTGGTCGGCGCGCTCGCCGGGCGGTGGATCCACTGCGCGTCGAACAACACCTTGAAGCCGGCCCCCGTCAGATCGAGGTCGGCGAAGCTGTCCTTGACGCAGGCTCCGGGAGCGGCGGTATCGATCCGGTCCACCAGCGCGGCGGCATCGGTCCCCGGCACCAGCGTCACCGCGTCGGGGTAGTACAGCGGCGGCCGGGACGGGACGGCCCAAGCCTGCGACCCGAACTCGCCCGCCAAACCGTGCGATCGGCTCATCGAGGCGCACCACTCGGCGTTGTTGCGGGCCGCGGCCCGGATCACGAACTGCTTCGTTTCTGTCACGAGTGCGCATCATGGCCCCGCCCGGCCCGGTTCGTCGAACAGTTTCCGTCAGCCACAGGACGGACGCCCCGGACACTCTGTCCAGCTCCTGGGGAATTACGTGGCCGTCCACAGTACGGGACCGCGGTGGTCTGCCCCGCTCCTGTGGACAAGCCGTTCAGCGAGCGGAGAAGTGACGCGCGAGCCGGTCGATCTCCTTGACCCACAACTCCGTGTCGTCACCCGGCCGCTTGTACGGCGCGCGTCGGGCCAGTTCAGGGCGCCGCGGGCTGGGCCGTCGAGTTCAAGCGGTACGAGCGGCTCGACGCGCGGGCCGCCCGGCGGACCGGCTTGCGGACGACTCCCGACACCTCGGACCCGGCGGTGCCCGCAGCGCGGGCCGGCCGGCCGGAGGAATCGCAGCCGAGGCGGAAGCCCGAGCCCGCCCGTGCCGAGGTGAACGCTTCCGTCTTCGGCTCCACGGCGGGCCGTGCCCCGCACACCAAGGACGCGCTGCTGACCGCCGTGCGTGACACGCTGGCCCGTCACGCACGGCTGCAGCGCACGCTCACCTGGGAGGAGCTGGCCCGCACGGTCGGCCCTGAACTGGAGAATTACTCCATGGCCGAACGGCGGCCCCCCCCTGGTCGAAGTCGACAGTCCGCTGCGGGAACACGCGCCGGTCCTCTCCGCGCTCCTCCGGGAGAACGGGAAGCCGCTGCCGTACCTGTCCCAGGTGCTGCCCCGCCTCGGCGTCCTGTACTTGAGCACCTCGACGCGTATCGCGGAGTGGACCGTCGTGGAGACGGAGCGGGCGTTCGCCGTGTACGCGGTCCCCTCACGTGCCGTGCGGCCACGGCTCTCCCTCGCGCCGACGCAGCCCGTGGTACGCCGTCCGGGGAAGCCGAAGAAGGAAAGGCCGGGCACAAGGGTGTTTAGACGCCGTTTCTGATGGCGTGATCGTTCGTTGAGCGGTGCATGACAGATCTGGTTGAGCGGTTGGTGCCGGACGAGTTGTGGACGCTGTTTCGGCGGGTGGTCCCGCCGACGGAGGTCATACGTCCGCAGGGCGGCGGCAAACGGAGGGCCGGTGACCGCGAATGCCTGGCAGCGATCATCTTCGTGGCCACCTCGGGCTGCACCTGGCGGCAGCTGTCGCCGGTGTTCGGGCCGGCCTGGCCCACCGTCTACCGGCGCTTCGCCCAGTGGAGCCGGGCCAGGGTGTGGGCCAGGCTCCACCGGGTCGTCCTCGACGAACTCGGTGCGCGGGGCGAGCTGGACTGGTCGCGGTGCGCGATCGATTCGGTCAGCGTCCGGGCGGCAAAAGGGGGCCTCTGACCGGACCGAATCCGACCGACCGTGGCAAGAGCGGATCGAAAATCCACCTCATCACCGACCGGAACGGCGTGCCGCTGTCGCTGGGCATCTCCGGCGCGAACATGCACGACAGCCTCGGCCTGCAGCCGCTCGTGCGCGGGATCCCGCCCATCCGCTCCCGCCGCGGACCGCGCCGCCGGCGTCCTGCCAAGCTCCACGCCGACAAGGGCTACGAATACGACCACCTGCGGAAATGGCTTCGCGAGCGTCGCATCCGCCACCGCATCGCCCGCAAGGGCATCGAGTCGTCCACCCGACTGGGCCGACACCGCTGGGTCGTCGAAAGAACGGTCTCCTGGCTGGCCGGCTGCCGCCGCCTGCACCGCCGCTACGAACGCAAGGCCGAGCACTTCCTCGCCTTCGTCGGCATAGCCGCAGCCCTCATCGCCCACCGCCGACTCACCAAGTGAAACAACGTCTAAGGGTGTCCTTGTTGTCAGTGTGCGCGTGCCAGGTCCCGTGCCGCTACCGGCCTGGGACACGGTCGCCGACGAGGACACACGGACGTAGGCGGAGCGTGTCCCGAGGGTGCGGCTCAGGCGGGACAGTCGGTCTGCGAGGTGACCGTGCCCCAGCGGATCATCAGGTAGCCCGACCCGCCGATCTCCGCCACGGCGTAGCGGGTGTACGGCCAGCCGTCGCCCGAGGTCTGCCGCTGGTTCGCCAGGGCCCGGCACGCCTCGCCCGCGGCCGTGTCCGCCCAGGTCTCGATCTGTCCCTGGTTCCACATCAGGTAGTCCGACCAGACGTACATGGCGGAGTTCGCGGGATCGAAGCCCACTTTGATCTCCTCGTTGCCGAGTACCTGGTCGGTGCCGAGCGTTTCGCGCATCGCGTTGGTCCGCTCGATGATCTTCGTGGCGGCGCGGTCCGCGACCCGGATCTCGGTGTCGTCGGTGCTGGGGATCATCGCCGACCCGAGTCCGTTCTCGTCCGGCTCCCAGTCCTGTCCGGTGCCGTAGGCCGCGTCGGTGCCGTCCTCGAAGGCCGACCGGCACTGCGTGTCGGCGGCGAAGTCCTCCTGCCACGTCACCTGCGGGTCATGGCCTTTCTCCTCCCGCACCGTGACGTATGTGCGGTAGGGCAGCTCGGGGTGGAGGCGGGGTACGACGTCCCTCAGTGTCGCGCACATGGACCTGGCGATCTCCGTCTCCGCGTACACGATCCCGTGCTCGTCCTCGGAGTCCAGTCGATACGAGAAGTAGACCTCCCCGCGTGACTCGTGGAACCTCACCGCTCCCAGGGAGAGTTCGATCGGTTCGAGGTCCCGGGAGAGGACGCCCATGTCGTGCAGCGCCACGCGCGCCACGTCGTGCTCGCCCTCGCCCCGAGCCGTACGCGCCTGCCCCCAGCTCTCCGCATTCGCCGAGTCCTCGCCCGCGGCCTGCTGTCCTCCTTCCGCCGTGTCGTCCTTCGCGGTGTTCGCGGACGGCCGCGCGGACCCGGTCGAGGAGAGGGACGACGCCGGGGGAGTGGCGGAGGAGGTCCGTCCGCTGTTGTCGGCGTCGCCGGGCATCAGGGCGGCCGCCCCTCCGGCCAGGCCGCCGACGACGGCGGCGACGAGGACCACGGCGCCCGCCAGCCGTCGCTTCGACCGATGCCGCTCCGGGGGCACGTGCCAGGCCGGATCGGCCTCGGCCGGTACGTCCCAGAGGGTCGTGACCATGTCCACGGCCGTCTCCGGCACCGCGTCGGCGGACAGCACCTGGGTGACCTGGGAGGCCAGCAGTTCCGCGCACGCCCGGGCGGCCTCGGAGGCCGACGGGCGTGCGTCCGGTTCCTTGGCCAGCGCCTTCTCCGCGATCCGACGCAGCGGCACGGGGACGCCGTCCAGGTCCGGTTCCCCGGACATCACGCGGAACGCGACCACATCCGGTGCGCCGGTGCCGAAGGGCAGCCTTCCGGTGGCCGCGTAGGCCAGGAGCGCTCCCCAGGCGAACAGGTCGCTCTCGGGGCCGGTGGTTCCCGTGCGGTAGTGCTCGGGGCTGATCCAGCCGGGGGTGCCGGTCATGACACCGGTGCGGGTGACACTGGTCCCGTCGGCTGCGTGGGCGATCCCGAAGTCCAGGACGCGCGGGCCGCCGGGCGTGAGGATGACGTTCTGCGGCTTCACGTCGCGGTGCACCACACCCGCGGTGTGGATGGCCTCCAGCGCCTGCGCGGTGGCCGCCGCGAGCGCGTACAGGCCGCCTCCGGTGAGCGGTCCGTGGGCGAGCAGGTGCTGGTGCAGCGTCAGGCCGGGGATGTACGCGGTGGCCAGCCACGGGGTCTCCGCGTCCGGGTCGGCGGTGAGGAGCGGGACCAGGTACGGGCCGGTGACGCGGGAGGACAGCTCCACCTCACGCCTGAAGCGGGCCCTGAACTCCGGCTCCTGGGCCTGCTCCGGATGAACCACCTTTACCGCGACGCGCGTTCCGTCGGAGCCGACACCGGCGTGGACGGTTCCCATGCCTCCGGCCCCGAGGCGGCCGACGATCCGGTACGGACCTATGCGGGAGGGGTCGCCGGGACGGGCCGGCTGGACTCTTCCGCCGGAGCCGTTCTCACTCACAGATTGTTCCTTCGTACGGGACTGCGGCGGTCTGTCCCGCCCCTGTCGACAAGCCGTTCAGCGAACGGAGAAGTGACGCGCGAGCCGGTCGATCTCCTCGATCCACAGCTCCGTGTCGTCCCCCGGCCGCTTGTACGGCGCGCGCCGGGCCAGTTTGAAGAAGCCGCCGGACGGCCGAGCGGTCTCCCGCAGGACCACCAGCGCGGAGAGCAACGGCAGCGTGCCGTCCGGGCTCTCCCGGACGGAGGCGTCCTCGAGCAGGTAGGGCATGGGGCCCTCGAAGGCGGGGACATGGTGGCCCCGCCGAGCCAACTCCTCGCTGAGATCGCCGTACGTCAGCGGTGCCGCCCCCGCGTGTGCCCGCTCCCGCAGGATGTCGACCACGGCGTCCAGCGCCCGCCCGTACTCCGGCGTGTCCTTCTTCATCGCCCTCTCCCCCACCCCGGTGTCCGGCTCCGAGCCGGCTCAGAGCGTAAGCGCCCCGCGCGCTGAAGGGCAGGGGTGCACGTCAAATTTCTAGCACAGAGTTGTGAACTGAGTGCACGAGCTGCATACTGGCCCGGCCGGTGCCATCGAGCTGAGCCCGTTGCTCCGCTCGTGTCCGCACGACGGGCCACTCCCATCTGCCACACCTTTGGGGTTCACCATGCGCATCATCCGTGTCTCCGCAGCCGCGGCGCTGCTGCTCGCAGCCCTTGCCGCCTGCGGCCCGACCGTCGACACCGGCACGGGCGACGCCGCGTCCACCGCCCCGTCGGCTCCGGAGACGTCGGCCACCGGCGCAGGAGAGGAGGAGGAGGCCGGGGAGTCCTCGGCCGGATCCGGATCCACCGCGACGCTGCCGGACATGACCGGCAAGGGGCTGCAGAGCGCCCAGGACGAGGCGCAGGCCGCCGGCTTCTACCTCCTCACGTCCCACGACGCGCTCGGCCGGGGCCGCAACCAGCTCCTCGACCGGAACTGGAAAGTCTGTGCCCAGACCCCGGCGCCCGGCGCGCACGCGACGGACACGAAGGTCGACTTCAGCACCGTCAAACTGGAAGAGAGTTGTCCCGCGAGCGGCGACCAGGGCGAACCCGAGGAAGCCGGCTCCACCATGCCGGACTTCGCGGGCAAGTCCGTCAAGGTCGCCCGCCAGGCGCTCGACAGCTCCACCAGCATCACGGTCGACGACGTCTCCGGCCAGGACCGGATGGTGCTCATGGAGTCGAACTGGCAGGTCTGCTCGACCGATCCGGCGGCCGGGGCGGAGCTCGACGGACAGCCGGTGACGATCAGCGCCGTCAAGTTCGGCGAGAACTGCTGACCGCGCGCCGGCTCCTTCACGGGCGCACCCGGGCGCCTGAGGCTTCCACCCCTCGAACCCCGAACCCCGGGCCGGGATTCGGTGCGCGGGCGCCTCGGACGCGGGCCGTCCGTGCGGCTCGGTCGCTGACGCCCCAGGGCGAAGACACTCCTGCCCGGCCCGTCCCGGTCGTGGGGCCGCCGCGCAGGCCCGGTCAGCGGGCGAGTCCTGATTCCCACGCCCAGGCCGCTATCTCGACCCGGTTGCGGGCGCCGAGTTTGCCCTGGATGTTGGTGAGGTGCGTCTTCACCGTGCCCGCGCTGATGTGCAGGGCGGCGGCGATCTCCGCGTTGGTGTGCCCGCGGGAGACGAGGGCGGTGACCTCGGTCTCGCGCTCGGACAGGGGCGAGGGGCGGACAGGGTCGGCAGCGGCGGCGGGGCGGGTGAACCGCCGGAGCAGGCGGACGGTGATGGCGGGGCTGATGAGGGCTTCGCCGGAGGCGGCGGAGCGGACGGCCTCGGCCAGCAGGCGGGGCCCCGCGTCCTTGAGGAGGAAGCCGCAGGCGCCGTGGTGCAGGGCCTGGTGGACGTACTCGTCGTCGTTGAAGGTCGTCACCATGACGACCTTCGGGGTGTGCGCGGCCCCGGGACGGTGCAGGTGCCGCAGCGCCTCGATGCCGTTCAGCCGCGGCATGCGGATGTCCATGAGGACCACGTCGGGACGGTGCAGGCCGGCCTGCTGGATCGCGGCGACCCCGTCGGCGGCCTGGGCGACGACCTCGATGTCGTCCTCGGCCGACAGGATCATGGCCATCCCGGTGCGGACGATCGCCTGGTCGTCCGCGAGAAGGACACGGATGGTCATCGGAGCACCTGCCGCAGGGGAAGGGGGAGTTCGAGTACGACGTGCCAGCCGGCCTCGGGACCGGGACCCGCGGTCAGCGTGCCCCCGGCGGCGACGGCGACCTCGCGCAGACCGCGCAGCCCGTAGCCGGTGCCGCCGGACGGACGGAGGCGTCCGTCGTCGGTGATCCGCGCGGTCACCCGGCGGCGGGAGACGTCCAGGTGCACGTGTGCGGTGGTGCAATCGGGGGCGTGCTTGCGGATGTTCGTCAGCGCCTCCATGACCACGCGTTCCACGAGGTGGGCGGCGTCCGCGGGGAGGCTGCCGGCCGGGCCGGTCTCGGTGAGGCCGACCCGGGCCCCGGGCAGCCGGCAGCCGGCGACGAGGGCGCGGACGGCGTCCGTGCCCGGTGCCCGGGTGTCCGGGACGGCGTCCTCGCGCAGGGCGCCGACCATCCTGCGCATGGCGGTCAGCGCCTCCGCCCCGGTGGTCTCGATCAGTTCCAGGGCGTCGCCCACCGCCTGGGGCTTCCGGGCCGCGACGGCACGGGCGCCCTGCGCCTGGAGCACGATGCCCGATATGTGGTGGGCGACGAAGTCGTGCAGGTCACGGGCGAAACCCAGGCGCTGTTCGAGCCTGATCCGCTCCTCGTGCTGCCGACGGGAGACGGAGACCAGACGGACGGTGAGGCCGGAGGCCAGGGCGCCGCCGGCCACCAGCGTCAGGACGAGCGCGACGACGCTGCTGCCCTCGTCCACCTCGATCACCAGCGGACGCAGGACGACGGCGGCCATCAGCAGCGGCAGGGCGACGGCGGTGCCGGCCGGGGAACCCCGCCGCGCCGTCACGTGCAGCAGCACCATCAGGGCGGCCGGCTCGAACAGGGTGTAGGCGTCGGAGGCCTGGTCCAGGACCGGACCCCCGCTCGCCGCCACGCGCAGCCGGACCGAGCAGGCCAGTGACACCAGGGCCGCGCCGCACGCCGCCCACGCCAGCACCGCGGGGGACGGCTTGGTCCCCACGGCAGGGAAGACGACGGCCGCCGCCGCGGCCGTCGACAGGAGCAGCGTGATTCCGGTGCCCTGGCTTTCGAGGGTGCCGGTGTCGACGTCGATCAGCAGGGCCGCTCCGAGGAGGCAGAGCAGCAGGGCGCCGGCGGCGAACCGGACGGCGGCCGGCGTGCGCAGTGGTCTGAGCATGGTGAGAACCCTAGCCGCGCGCGGCACCGGGCCCCCTCTGCCGAAAGTCGTAGCCGTCCACCGGGGAATGGGTCTTTCGGGAGATCCGCCGGGCCCGGCCCGCAAGGAAGCTGAAGCACGTCAGCACCGCTCGACCCGACCGAAGGATCAGCCCTCATGGACATTCGCTTCCAGGTGGACTCCGCACCCGTTCTCGGCCCCGCGCTCGTCCTGTTCACGGCCGTCACCGTCGTCCGGGTGAGGCGCGGAGTGTGGGACGGGCGCCAGGGTTTGCTGCGGCTGGCCGCCGCCGTCTACGCCGCCGCCGTGCTGTCCCTGACGGTCTTCCCGCTGAACGTGACATGGGGCGAGTACGCCAACCAGGCTCCCTGGATCGGCCAGATCAACTTCGTCCCGCTGCTCACCGCGGACATCACCATGGTCCCCAACGTCATCATGATGGTGCCGGCCGGCTTCCTGCTGCCCCTGCTGTTCCGGAACGCCACCTCGGCGTCGCGGGCCACCCTGATGACGGCGGCGGCCAGCCTGTCCGTGGAAGCAGCCCAGATGCTGTCGTACATCGTCCTGAACAACGGTCGCTCCGTGGACGTCAACGACCTCCTCGCCAACACGCTCGGCGGCCTCGCGGGCTACGCCCTGGTGACCCTCGCCCTGCGCGCGCCGGCCCTGCGCGGGACCCTCCTCGCGTCCGCACTGCCCCGCTCCGCGGCGGCGCGGGCCGACCACCGGCGGACGGCGACCGCCAACGGCACCCAGGAGGCCACTATCGGGGGTTCCGTCGTCCGGCCTTGACCGCACCCGCTCCCGGAACGGCGCGTCACGTGACCTCGGCGTGCGCGGGGTGGCGGCTCACGCCCCTGTGGTCGTGAGCCGCCGTTCTCCGCGTGACATCCTTTTCACCGCGACGCGCGTCCCGTCGGAGCCGACCCCGGCATGGACGGTCCCCATGCGTCCCGCGCCGATGCGTGTCACCAGCCGGGGTAGCGGTCCCACCAGTGCGGGTCCCAGCCGGCGGTGTACTCGCTGCCGCCGGGGGAGTCGGTGATCTGGGTGATGAGGTCGCGGGCCAAGGCGTCGAGCACCCAGGCCAGTTCGTGCCGGCTCACCAGATCGACGGGCAGCGCCTCCGCGCCGTGCGCCGCTCCGAGCAGGGCGCCGGTCACGCAGGCCACCGAGTCACCGTCCGGCGCCCCGGCGGCGAAGCGCAGCGCGTCGCTCACCTGGTTCCGCTCCGGGAAGGACGCGGCGACGTACACACCGCCCAGCAAGGCCGAGGGCGCGGTGGCGTCCGGCGCGAGGCCGGCGAGGAAGCTCGCGTCGGCGGGATGAGTGTCGGCCCCCTCGAGTGCCCTGGTGAGCTGTTCAAGTTCACCGCCGGTCATGACGTCCCGGAGGGAGCGGATGCCCAGCTTCAGGGCACGCCGCACCTGCGGCTGAGCGCCGCTGGTGAGGCAGTGAGCGGCCAGCACGGTCGCGTGGGCGGCGGCGGACTGGGCGGCGGGGTCGCCGTGGGTGAGGGCGGCCATGGTGCGAGCCTCATTGACCCAGTGGTGCGATTCCTGCCCGGCCACGGCCACAGCGACAGGGAGAGTGCGGGTGAGGGCATGGCACCCGCGGCTCGCCGTGGGCTTGCCCACGGCGCCCGGCTCACTTCCGGACAAGGCGGTGACGGTCGCGGGCGCCGAACCCCGCCGCTGCGCGAGCACCGGCACCTGGGCGAGCCAGCCGTCGGGCCACACTTCGCCGCTGCCTGAGGTCCAGCGGCGCCGCATCCGGTCCACCTCTATGCCCTGCAGAGCGGCCCAACGGCAGTACGCGTGCCACACCACGCCCGAGGGCGAGCAGATGCCCTTGTGGTTACCCCGCACGAACGCGCGGATGGTTCCCTCGGCCGTGAAACAGGCCAACTGGGTGCTCACCCCGGCCCGCAGCGAGACGTCGGCGGGCAGCTTGCCCCGGGCCGTGCCCAGGGTGTCACCCACCGCCAGACCGAGCAGCAGCCCGCGCACCCGCGAAGCCGCCCACTTCTTCCTCAGGAACTCGGTCTGCCACTCCGGCTCCGAGGCGCGGTCACGTTCGGGCAGCGCTTCGTCGTCCTCCTCGGAACGGCTCACCGGCGAGGTGCGGGCGGTCGCCGCCGGACCGGCCAACGCGTGCACGGCGTCCAGCAGTTCGACGTGCGCCGAAAGCTGCCAGCCGCCCACCAGCACCTCGCGCAGTTCCTTCAGCGCGGTCCCGGCGTCCGCGCCGGTGGCCAGGTGGCTGTACACGGCGGCGACGGCCGGGGTGCGGCTCTGGCCGGCGGCGCAGTGGAGCAGGACCCGCTTGCCCGCGCCGCGCAGCCGCAGTACCTCGCGGGCGGCCTGGTCCACGACGTAGTGCAGGTTGGAGTTGTCGCCGTCGCTGTCCACGAGCCAGACGCGGACGTGCTCGATGTCGGCGTCGGCGCCGGGCAGCACCGGGGCCGTGCCCATGCGGCACAGCGACACCACCGCGTCGACGGCGACCGGCTCGCTCCCCTGGAGCAGGGCGAGGTTGCCCAGCACCACCCCGGGGTCGTGCGGGTGGGGCACGGCGAAGCCGCGGTGCGCGCCGGCCGGGACGGGGACGCGGGCCGCCGAGGGCCAGCCGTCGCCGTCGTCCTGCCCGCCCCGGGCGGTGCGCACCGCCAGGCGCACCAGGTCGACGCCGGTGAGACCGGGCCAGCCGTGCGCGGCCTGCTGCCACTGCAGCGGGATGCCGGAGCAGCCCCAGCGCGCGCCGAGCAGGGCGCCGGCGATCGCCGCGACGGTGTCGGTGTCGTTACCGGCCCGGACCGCCGCCTCCAGGGCGAGGCGCAGATGCTGGGCGGGGAAGCTCCGCTCGGCGGGGGCCAGTTCGGGGACAGGGGTGCGGGTGATCGCCGACCAGGCGGCCTGGAGCGCGGAGACGACCCAGCCGTTGGGGGAGAAGTGGTGCGGAGGGTGGGCCTCCGCCTCGTCCAGCCGCTCCGCCCAAAGCCCTCGGCGGTCAGCCGGCAGCAGGTCCAGGCCGGCCCGTACGCCCTCGAAGGTCCCCTCCAGCACGGCGGTGCGGATTCCGGAGCACCACAGCACGCAGGCGTCGGCGCAGTCGGGGTCCGGGTGGGTGAGCGCGCTGACCGCGACGGCCGCATCGGCCATGGCGGCCGCGTCCCCGAGATGGGCGAGGGCGACGATCCCGGTGCGCATCAGGGACCCGTTGCCGGCGTTCTGGGGGTACTGGGCGGCGTAATCGCGGGCGGCACCCAGCATGGCCGCACCGGCGGTCCCGGAGGCGCGGCCCGCAGCCGACAGGACGGCTCGGGTCTGGTTTCCGACGTCGCTGGCGCCCCCGGCGAGCCATCGCTGGAAGTTGGCCGCGATCGCGTCGAGGGCGTCGGCGTTGCGCAGGTCGGCTCCGGTCGCCGCCACCTCGGCGATACACACCTGCATCTGGGTGTCGTCGGAGTACTCGCCGGGCTCGTACGGTCCCAGGCCACCGCCGATCATCCGCGGCTGCTGGTCCTCCCGCAGGGTCGCCTGGAACTCGTACGGCACGCCCAACGCGTCGCCCACCGCGGCGCCGAGCAGCACCCCTGCGGCCCGGTCGGCTCCGCGCGCGTCGAGGCGGGGGTTCGGTATGCGTGCGTTGGCCACGGATGACTCCAGACGTTCGGTGGCGCGCGACGGGCAGGCCCGGTCGGCGATGGTCGTCAGGCGGGATCCCGTTCGGGGGCGGCCGGAACGGGAGGAAGGGGTGCGGTGTCCGCCCCAGCAGGTGGCGGTCTATGGCGCTTGACGCGCTCTCAGCTTGGCACCGCCCCTCTGTTATCGTCAAATAGACGATTGAGGTGGTGCGGAAGAGACTTCGCTAGGCCGGCGCCGCCCCCGCCGTGAGAGGGCGGCGCCTCAACGCGTGGAAACGGCAGGGCCTCAGTCCCGCCGCGCCAGATCCAGCGCCGCCACCCCCACGAACCAGTCCAGCACCCCGCGGATCTCTTCACCGTGCTTCGCGAAGACGCTCACCGGGAAGGACGGGCGCAGTTCCAGTTTCGCCTCGGGCAGGTCGATGCCGTCGATCTTGTTCAGGCGGTTCAGCAGCTCCCGGCGCTGTTCCGTGTCGTCGAAGGGCGTGCGGGACTTCAGGTACTGGAAGACCACTTCGACCGTGCCGCTCACGGGGTAGATCGCCACCGGCCAGAGCAGGTTCGGGCTACGGCTCGTCCCGGCGTCCAGCATCGGGAAGCAACTGGTCTCCTCGTGCCAGCCGTAGTTGACGTGGCCGCCCTGCCGGCGCCAGAAGTCCAGGGCCGCAATGACGCCGGGGCACGCGTCCGGCCAGTGCTCCTGCAACTGCGCCCGGAAACGCTCGGCCGCCGCCGGGTCCTCCTGCTCGGGAAGTGGATCGTCCGAGGTCTGCTGTGCGACGTCCTTGCCGAGCAGGGTGGCCAGCTCCGCGGCGGTCAGGCGCTGCGACGCGTTGGCACGGCCCGACGGGTCGAACTCCACCCCTTCACCCATCAGCAGCTCCTGCGGCGACGGCCGGTCACTGACGTCCACCCAGCGGAACGCCGGAGAGATCTTCCCGTCCGCGGTGAGAACCCGGTACGCACCCATCACCGTCGGATGGGAGCTCAGATAAGCGCCGACGGGGACCGGGTGACTGCCGATCAGCTCGGCGACATCTCCGTACGTCGTCCACGTACCGCTCGGCATCGCCACCAGGGCGGCCCGCAGCTCGGCCCAGCCCGGCCACTCCTCACCCGTCGGCTTGACCCCGCAGATCGGGCCGGGCCACAACTCCACCGCCCGCTCCGTCAGACGGTCGGCACGGGCCAGGATCTCGGCCTTGCCCCAGTGCTTCTCCGCAGCGATCTCCTGGTTCATGTGCAGGGCGCTGGAGTCGAGGATCTGCTGCTTGCGCTCGAACGGGCTGTTGGACAACTTGGCGTTGTCCCCGGTGAGGGTGAGATTGCCGAGCGTGTGGACCAGCAGGTCGTGCAGCTCCTGCGGAGTCTGGCCCGGCTCGGTCTCATCGGCGAGCAGATCGAACCAAGCTGAGGTCGGACGCTGCGGAAGGATGTGCTCCACGCTGAGGGACGCCTTCACGAAGTCGACCGGCTCGCTCGAACCGTAGCTTTCCTCCAACCGGCGCAGGATGTAACTCCGCTGCGGAGGCCGGCCGCTCCAGTAGAACGGCTTGCTGCGGATCACCTCGCGCAGCTCCTCGTCGCTCGGCCACCGGCGGCGTCCGCCGGACAGGAACCGACGGACCGCCTCGGCGGCGGGACGGTCGGTCTCCAACTCCTTCGGCGCGTCCATGAAGATGCGGTTCAGGTTGTTGGTCGGTGTCTGGCAGATCACGCGACGCACCAGGTAGGACTCGACGCAGAGAAGAGCCTCTGCAGCGTCATCGGGTGTCGTGGCCTGCGTGTCCACCAGGTCCAACAAGTGCAGCGCCAGCGGGTAGTGAGTTTGGCCTCCCCAGGCTGCCAGGCGCTCCAGCACGGCGCGGAGCACAGATGAACTCTCACGGTGCGGTTGGATGATGCGCAGCAATCGGCCTGCACGTTCGGCCAGTTGTGCGATCTCGCGCTGCAACGCCTCTTCGTCACCGGCCATCGGCTGCAACCGCTTCTGCTGCTCCCGGTAGATCTCGCTCTGCTTGGTCTTGTGGTGGCCACGCACCACCAGGTTCAACCAGACGAGGAGTTCGAGGTTCTTGGGGCCGAGGCTCTGCTGCATGGGCAGCCACAGTTCCTGGTAGACCCGCTCGCCCCGCTTGGGCAGGAGCATGAACACGTAGTTGCGCAGCAGGTCGCTCTGACTCAGCCCGACACCTGTGTTGTTGATCGACTCGAAGATCCGGTAGACGTTGTCACCCGGCTCCGCGGTGATCTCCACGATGGACAGCAGGTCCTTGAGGACGGTCTCCACCGTGGCGATCCACCGGTCGTCGCCTGTGGCCTCCTGCCCCTCGGCGAGCGCACCGAGGAAGAACCGTAGGCGGCACCGATGTTGTCGCTGCCACCGGCTTCCGCCCGGGACTGGACGCAAGCCGTGTACGCCTCGCGGTCGGCCTGCGTCGGGAGCAGCCGGTAATGATCAAGGCCCTCGTGGAACTCGTTCACCAGTATCTGCCGGTGGACCCTGTCCACACCGCGCGGATCACCCGTTCCCTTGAGGTGGTCGCGCAGCGCGGTGAACGCCAGCATCAGTGTCGTCAGCCGTTGCTGACCGTCCACGACCAGCCACCGTTGCACACCCCCGGCCTGGATCTGGCCGGGAGCGAGCACCACGGAGCCCAAAAAGTGGGGGCACCGGCCTCACCCGACAGATGCTGGTCGACGAGCTCGCAGATGTCCTCCCAGAGCCGTTTCAGCTGCTCCCTGCCCCAGCTGTACGTCCGCTGGTACAACGGGATTTGAAACTGCTTGTCCCCCTGGGCGAGCTTGAGGAAGGTGATCTCCTGCGCGCGCATGCGCTTCCTTTCCCTGTCGGCTGGGGGCAGCCTGACGGCCTGTCCGATGATCCAAGTCACCGTGACGACGGTCGCTCAATCTACAGTGAACTAAGTCAATGGTGGTGAGGTTGTGGCCTTTATGGCTGCCGGGGCACCTCGTGCGTGAGAACTGCCGCCGCCTGCCTGGAGATCCGAGGCATCGTCTCGTTGGGGGACCGGCGCAGCAGCTTGATCGACCGGCCCTCGGCCCACGCGTTCCAGGCCTTGAGGTAGTAGAGCAGGTGCTCGCGTGAGTCGTCGCGGCGACGGTGCGACGTGCCCGTGGCGAGATTGAGCATCGTGTTGCGCAGGGTGAGGCGGGGATCGCCCGGCTCCAGGCGTGCGCCGGTCACGATGCCCTCCTTCCAGGGGCCCTGATCGATGTCGGGCCTCGCCTCGCTGGTCACGTACCAGCCGATGGTCGCCGCCGTGACGGTGATGCGGCACGCGCGGTTGAGTGCGATGCCGTACGAAAGGGCGTCACGGATGCCGGGGTGCCCATCGAGCATGGTCAGGAGCTGGTCGTTGCTGGTCACCGACGATCCGCCGCTCCAGGACGAGTTGGGCGCGTTCAGGTAGAGGTGCAGGCCGCGCAGGGCCGCCGCCAGGTGTGTGGCGTTGGCCTCGCCGGCGAGGGCGAGCGCGTCCCGGCCGGTGCGCTTGCGTCCCGTGTCCATCACCGTGAACGCGGTGCGCGGAACGCCGTGGGTGACGGTCAGGGGGACGGTGATGCCCGCCTTGGCGATCGCCGCGAGGCGGTGCTGGCCGTCGATGAGTACACCGTCCTCGTCGAAGGCGATGCCCTGGTGTGTCAACTGCCACTCGCCGCGCTGGATCCGGCCCGCCAGCTGCTGTACCGCCGCCTTGCTGAGCGGGCGGTTGCTGGTGTTGCGGGTGAGCCACTCCGTCGCGAGTTCCGGACTGACGTGGAGCACTTCCATACGCATGGCGCGTGGCCTTTCTGTGGCGTCTGCCTGGAGCTGTGCGGACGATGCCGAGTCATAGTGGCTCACGAGTGTGAACTGAGTCAACATGTGTAACGACTTGTGTCGGTGGTTTGTGTGCGGTTTCATGGCTCGCGGTGAGGGTCGGCGGGCTACTGCTACCCTCGCCGCGTGTGCTCAGTTCACACTTGAGGCGGCGTGCTGGGAGGCGGAGGCGTGCTCGGGTGGGCCGGGGCGGAAGGACACCAAGCGGCCACGCATGTGGCTCCGGACAGCAATGGGGTGGCGCGTGAGCCAGCGTGAGTACGGCCTGGACGGCGAGATGTGGCCGGTCGGATCCGACTACCGGTACGACGACGGGCTGTACGTGCGCGTGGACGACGTCGTGCCGTACGAGCCGGCCGATCCCGAGGAATCCCACGGGTACCGCCAGGGCGACGACCTCGTCCGCTGCACGCTGTACCTGAGCAACGGAACGGCCCACCCCATCGACGTCGACGGCATCACCCTGCTCGTGCGCGGCGGGCCCTATGGCAAGACGGCGCGGCAGGTACAGGACTACCGGACCGAGCTGCTCGACGACCGGCTCGAAGGCACCCTGAGCAAGGGCCGCCGTATGTCCGCGACCTGGGCCTACAGCATTCCGGCGGGAACCGCCGCGGAGCTGGACATCGAGGTGCGGTTCCCCCGCGACCACGAGCGCGAGAGCGTCACCTTCACCACGGCGGGGGCCCTCGCGCCCGCGCCCGCACGGGCGGGACTGCTTCCCGACCAGGCCCCGCTGTTCGGCGAAGAGCAGCCGTCCCTGTTCGCCGGCGCCGACGACGACGGGGGCCGGGGAACGGCCCGTACCGCGCTCGGAGCCGTACCGTCACAGCCCACGGGGCCGGACCCCCGCCTGACCACGCCCCTCGTGACGCCGCCGGCCGGGCCCGCACCCCGCCCCCAGGACCTGTCCTCCGACGAGCTCGACGCCACCCGGGTCCGTCAGATCTTCCGGTTCCTCGCCGAGGCCGAGGAGTCCAAGACCCGCCCCGTCCGCACCCTCGACGGCGCCGCCGGCACCGTCTGGTTCGAGGAGCTGCCGGACGCCCCCGAGGTCGCCGTGATGCTCGACGGAGCCCTCGACACCGAGGAACCGGCCTGGCTGACCCTCGCCCGCCCCGAACGCGAGGACGCCCCGCACCCCGAGCCCCTGCTCGCACCCTGGGTCGACGAGACCCGCATACGCGACTTCAAGCAGACCCGCGCCCCGCACCTGCGCCGCCGGATCGAGCCGGAGTTCCCCGACTGGTCCCGGGGCATCCCCCTCGACAAGACGTACCACGAGCTCGACGACCACCCGAAGCGGGAGAAGATCGAGAAGCTGTACGCCGCCTGGGAACAGGAATGGCTCGCCTGGGCGGAGCGGCGGCGGGCCATCGACCCCGTCGTCAGGCTGTACGACCGGCTGCACAAGATGCACGAGGACGCCGCCAACCTGGGTGAGGCCTACGAACTCGTCCTCGGGCTCGGCCGGCTCACCTGGCAGACGACCAGCGGCCAGCGCGTGGAACGCCACCTCGTCACCCACCGCGCCACCCTCCACCTCGACCCGGCCACCGGCACCCTCACCGCCGCCCCCGACCCGACCGGCACCGGGCTGGAACTGGAAGAGGGCATGCTGGAAGGCGCCCAGCACGTGCCCGGCGCGGTGCGCGAGCAGATCGTCGACACACTGGACGGCGCCTCCGACGTCACCGACCCCGCACACCTCGACGCCGTGCACACCGCCCTGCGCAGCTGGACCAACGCGGCCCACAGCGCCGGCGGCTACACGCCGACCGTGGAACGCGCCCGGCCGCGCACGCTCGACGTACCCCAGGTGGGACTCACCCCCGCGCTCGTCCTGCGGGAACGCAACCGCCGCTCGACGATGGACGCCCTCAAGGCCATCGCCCGCCAGATCGACGCCGGCACACCCCCCACCGAACTCCTCGGCTACATCGCCGGCCGCGACGGAGCGCTGACCGCCGCCGACCTCGCCGCGACCGAGGACGACGGTACGCAGGCCGGCGCCGACGAGATGTACTTCGCGCTGCCCGCCAACGAGGAGCAGCGCACCATCGCCGAGCGCCTGCGCGCCAACCGGCTCGTCGTGGTGCAGGGCCCGCCCGGCACCGGCAAGACGCACACCATCGCCAACCTCGTCACGGACCTGCTCGCCCAGGGCAAGCGGGTCCTCATCACCAGCCACACCCCGCGCGCCCTGCGCGTCCTGCGGGACAAGCTGCCCGAGAGCATCCGAGACCTGTGCGTGAGCCGCACCGAGGACGGCGCGGCCGCCCAGCGGGAGCTCGAGGCGTCCGTGCGGAGGATCCTCGGCGAGTACGCCGGTTACGACCCGAAGGCCTCGCAGAAGGACATCCGTACGCTCCAGGCACGGCTCGCCGCGGCCCGGACGGCCCAGCAGACCATGCTGCGCGACCTCGCCGTACTGCGCGAACAGGAGACCCACCGCTTCGCGGCGGAGATCGGCGACTACACCGGCAGCCTCCAGGAGATCGCCGAACGCCTCACCGCCGAGGCGGAGCGCTACGACTGGCTCGGCCCTGTTCCCCAGGAGCAGCCCTCCGTCACCGCCGACGACGTGCTGAGGCTGCTGCACACCACGCGCGCCTGCACCCCGCACCACCAGGCCCTGGCGGCCGAGGTGCCCGGACCCTCCGAACTGCCCGCACCCGGCGACTTCGAGGAAGCCGTGTCGGTCGTGCGCTCCGCCGAGGAGGCGCACGAGGCGGTACGACAGGACCCGCTGAGCCTGCGCTACGACACCGCCGTACGCGGGATGGGCGAGGAAGAACAGCAGCGTCTGACGGCCGCCCTGGACGCCTTCTCCGCCGCCCGCGCCAGGGCCGCGTCCCTCGCCGCGGCCGCCGGCGCGTGGGCCGGGCCGCTCCTGGAGGAGGTGACGGCGGGACAGGACTGGCAGGCACGCAGCCGGCACGCCGCCGTCACCGACGCCCTCGCGGCGCTCGACTCCTCGCTCGCCACGCTGGGCACCGCGATGGTCAGCGGCCTGGAACAGCACGACCCGGCCGTCGCGCTCGGCCAGGCCACCACCCTGTACGACGGGCTGACACAGGGGCAGAAGCTGCGCGGGCCGCTCGGCACCCGCACGAAGCTGGCCAAGGCCGTCGGCGCGTTCGTGCAGGCCGTGCGGGTCGACGGGCGGACCCCCGAGGACCCCGCCACGGCGGCGGTCGTCGTCGCCCGGGTTCAGCTCGAACTGCGCCTGGCCCAGGTGGAGACCGAGTGGGGCACCCCCGCCGGGGCCTGGCAGGGCCACGGCCCGCGCCTGGCCCGGCTGCGGCAGGACGCCGACGTGCTCCAGGCCCTGCTCACCGTCGCCGCCGCCCGCACCGACGTGCTCACCGCCGCCGCCACCTCGCCCGAACTCGCCGCCGCCACCTGGCACGACACCTCGGTCGAGCACGCCGTACGCGCCCTGCTGCGCGCGGCGACCACACTGCGTGCCGCCGAGCGGTCGCGCAGGACCGTCACCGCCGCCGAGGAGCTGCTGCGCTCCTGGAACGACCGGCCCGGCGTGGCGCCCGCCGTCGCCCGCCTCCTCGACGCCGTCCGGGCCCACGACCCGCGGGGCTACCGGGAGTTCAGCGACGAGATCACCGAGGTGCGGGAGGCCGCCCGGCTGCGGGCCGAGCAGCACGCCGCGCTCACCCGCGTGAGCGAGGCGTTCCCCGCGCTCGCCGAGCGCGTCACCGGCACCCCGCAGGACACCGCGTGGGACGACCGGCTGCCGCTGCTCGCCGAGGCCTGGGCCTGGTCGGCATGGCGCGAGAGGATGGAGCGGCTCACCGACCCCGAGGCCGAGCGCACGCTGCGCCGGCGGCTGACGGAGGCCGACGACGAGGCGCGCATCGTGCTCGCCCGGCTCGCCGCCGCCCGCGCCTGGCACCGCTGCCTCGGACTGCTCACCGGCGACCAGTCCCGCGCCCTCAGCGCCTACCAGCAGGCCGCCCGCCGCATCAAGGGCAAGTACCAGCACCGCTACCGGCGCGACGCCCAGGCCGCACTGCGCAAGGCGCAGACGGCGGTACCCGCCTGGATCATGCCGCTGCACCAGGTGGCGGAGACCGTGCCGATGGACCGGCCCGGCCTGTTCGACGTCGTCATCGTCGACGAGGCCAGCCAGTCCGGCCTCGAGGCCATGCTGCTGAGCTGGCTCGCCGACCGGATGGTGATCGTCGGCGACAGCAAGCAGGTCAGCCCCTCCAACGTCGGCCTCAAGCAGGACGAGTACTTCCACCTGCGGGACCGGCTGCTCACCGCGCTGGAGCCGGACGTCCGCAGCCTCTTCGGCCCCGACTCCAGCTTCTTCGACCTCACCGAGGCGCTCTCCGCCGGCCGCGGCACGCTCATGCTCAAGGAGCACTTCCGGTGCATGCCGGAGATCATCTCCTTCTCCAACGACCTCTGCTACAACGGCCGGCTCCAGCCGTTGCGGCAGTACGGCGCCGACCGGCTGCCCCCGGTCCGCACCGTGCACGTCGAGGGCGGGGAGGCCCTCGGAGGCAACGACCGGCTGGTCAACACCGCCGAGGCCGGGGCCCTCGTCGACGCGGTCGTGCGCTGCTGCGCCGACCCCGCGTACGAGGGGAAGACCATGGGCGTCATCAGCCTCCGCGGCGCCAAGGGACACCTGACGGAACTGGAGAACCTGCTCGCCGAACGCCTCGACTACGAGCAGCGCGAGGAGCGGCGGATCCGGGTCGGCGACGCCGAGGACTTCCAGGGCGACGAACGGCACGTCATGTTCGTCTCCTGCGTCAACTCGGCCACCACCGCCGCCGGGACCGTGCCGGGCGGCTTCAACGGCAAGACGTACGAGCAGCGGCTCAACGTGGCCGCCTCCCGCGCCAAGGACCAGGTGTGGGTGTTCCACAGCGCCCGGCCCGAGCAGTTCCACGAGAACGACCTGCGCCGGCGGTGGCTCGACCACCTCACCCGGCCCGCGGAGGAGGACACCGTCGCGGTCGAGGGCGAGGTGCTGCCCGACGTACGCCACGAGGCGTTCGACAGCCTCTTCCAGCAGCAGGTGTACCTGGAGCTGACGGCCCGGGGTCACCGGGTGCGGCCCGGCTACCGGGTGGGCCGCCACACCATCGACCTGGTCGTCGAGGGCGGCACCCGCAGGCTCGCGGTCGCCTGCGACGGTGACGCCTTCGCCGACGGCGAGGACGCGTCCACCGCCGCCGCCCGCCAGCGGGACCTGGAACGCGTCGACTGGACCTTCGTCCGGATCCGCGGCAGCCGCTTCCACCTCGACCGCGAGCAGGCACTCGCCCCGCTCTGGACGGAGCTGGAACGACTGGGAATCGAGCCGGTACCCGCGGGGCAGGTCCCCGCCGGGCAGGTTTTCGCGGGGTCGGCTTCCGCAGGGTCGGTCTCCGCCGAGCGGGTCCCCGCTGGGCAGGTGCCCGCTGGACAGGTCTCTGTGGGGCAGGTGCCCGCTGGGCCGGTCTCTGCGGGGTCGGCTTCCGCAGGGTCGGTCTCCGCCGAGCCAGTCCCCGCAGGGCCGACCTCCGCCGAGCCGGCCCTCGCCGAGCCGGAGGAGCCCATCTCTCCCGCCGGGGCGGAAGACGCACGGCGCCTGCCCGCCGAGGGGCCGGACGACGACGGAGCGGGGGAGCCGGGGGAGGGCGCTCACGCGCCCGGCCGGAGCGCCGGGCACGGCGTGGTGACGGAAGCGGAGGCGGTCTTCACCGCCGAGAAGCCGGGCGAGCCCCGGCCGGCCCCGGAGGCCGTGCCCGCGGCGGAAGCGGTCACGGAACCCGCGCCCGGTCCGGTGGACCCGGCCCCGCGGAGTTCCCTGCCCGTCCGGGAGATCCCCGCCGCCGCCTTCCAGCGGCTGGTGCGCGAGATGCAGGGGCTCCAGGCCGCCATCGACTCCCCGGACGAGATGCCCGTGGACGTGGACCCGGCGAACCTCGTCTTCCTCAGGAAGACGCAGGCCGACCAGCGTGAGCGCCGCACGAAGCGGCTCGGCTTCCTGCGGACCTTCCTCGACGCCGTACGGGTCGGCCAGGAGGAGGGGACGCCGAGGGCGGTGCACCCCGGCGCGCTGCTCGTCCTCGAGTTCGACGGGCGGATCGACGACACGACCCTGTACACCGTCGCCGAACTGCCCACCGACGACGCGGAGACCATCTCCCCGTCGTCACCGCTGGGCCACGCGCTGATGTGGCAGCCGACGGGGCGGACGATCTCGTACGACGCCTCCCGGGGAAAGAGCCACGAGGTCGTCGTCCGGGAGATCCGGGCCTGACGCCCGCCGGGCGCCGGGCAGCGGGAGCGGAGCCTCCCGCCGACGACGGCCCCGGCGCCCCGGACCCGGAGCGGGGTCCGGGACACCGGGGCCGTCGCGCGTCTCAGCCGGTCACCGGATCCAGCAGGCGGCTGCGCTCGCCGCTCCACGAGATCGCCAGCGCGTCCCGCGCTCGGGTGCAGGCCACGAACAGCAGGCAGTGCTCGGCCAGCAGGTCCGACCGGTGCTGGACGGGATCCACCTCGGCGGGTGTCACCTGCGGGGCGAACGGCAGCACGTTCGACGTCACGCCCACCACGGCCACGCACCGGAACTCCAGTCCCTTCATCGCGTGCATGGTGGCCACCCGGACGCCGGAGACGTCCGGCCCCGGGTTGTCCTTGACGGCGACCGCCGGGACGCCTTCCCGCCGCAGGCGGGTGATGACCGCGTCGACCAGGGTGTTGAAGCGGGCGCACACCGCCACCTCCGATGGCTTGACCCCGTCCTGCTCGATCCAGGTGCGCACCTGCGCGACCAGCGCCCGCAGTTCCTCGTCCTGGCTGCCGTGTCCGCGCGCCACCGGAACGCGTCCGTGCAGCTGGGACCGGTAACCGCGCAGGGAGTCCCGGCCGCCGTCCTCGTCGTCGTCCTCACCGAGCCTGCCCACCGGCTGACCGTCGAGCAGGGACGCGGACCAGCGCAGGATCTCCTCCGTGCTGCGGTAGTTCAGACGGAGCCGGGAGGCGCGCCCCCGGACGTCGATCCCCAGCGAGCGCAGCGAGACCCGGGAGTCGTAGATGCGCTGGTGCGGGTCGCCGACCAGGAACATGTCGTCGGCCCCGGGGGCGACGCAGGCGCGCAGCACCCGCCACTGGGCCGGATGCAGGTCCTGCGCCTCGTCCACGACGACATGCCGGTAACGCGGCGGGCCCTCGGCCAGGATCCGCGCCGCCTGGTCGCACAGCTGCGTGTACGTGGCCGAGTCGCGCGAGGCGAGGTCCGCCGTGAACCGCTCCATCACCCGCCACAGCCGGGCCCGTTGCACCCGGCCCACCTGGGTGCCGCGTCCGCGGCGCACACAGCGCAGGTACTCCTCCGGCGTGCGCAGCCCCTGGGCCAGGACGACGTTGCGGAACTCCTGGGACAGGAACTGCTCCGTCCAGGGCAGCTCCTCGCGTGCCACGGCACGGGTCCAGGCGCTCTTCTCCGCCGCGGCCGACAGGGGCTTCGGCGAGCTGCCCCGCGCCTCCCGGACGACCCGCGCGGCGAGCGAGTCCACCGTCGTGACGTCGACGCGCTCCAGCAGAGGGGCGTCGGCGTCACCCAGCAGCAGCGCCAGACTGTCCCGCAGGGCGACGGCCATGGCGTTGGTGAAGGTGGTCAGCAGGATCCGCTCGCCCTCCCGGCCGGTGCGCAGCAGGTGCCGTACGCGGTGCAGGGCGACCACCGTCTTGCCGGTGCCGGGACCGCCGGTGATCTGGGCGGGGCCGTTGAAACCGGGGTGGTGGGCGTAACGGCGCTGAGCGGGGTGGAGGAAGATCCGCCAGCGGGTGAGGTCCTCGGCGAGGATGCGTTCCAGCTCGCCGGGGCCCGTCACCTCCACGATGCGGTCGGAGGTGTTGAGGATCGCCTCGGTGAGGGTGACCGCGGGCCGTTCCTCCGCCGTGCGGACGGTCTGTCCGCGCGGCGCGATCAGCTGCTCCCAGACGTCCTCGGGGGACTCGCCCTGCGCCAGGAACCACAGCACCTCGTACTGGTCGGCGGGCATCATCGGCGGTGCCATGACGGCCAGGTCGTCGGCCGTGACGCAGACGCGGGCCAGCTTCAGCACCTGGTCGTCGACGCCGAGGTCGCGCAGCACGGTGTCGGAGTGTTCCTGGAAGAGGCGGGTGGGAGTGGTGTCCGCCTTGGTCTCGAAGTAGGTCTCCATCTGCTCGAGGGCCTCGACGTTGCGCACCTCCACCCCGCGGGTGGCGCTGTTGACCGAGTAGGCGCGCTTGCAGGCCCAGTTGATCGCCTCGTCGTGCGGGGCGACCCGCAGGAGCATGAACAGCTCGCTGCCGTCGTCGGGGGCCAGGAGGACACCCCGGTGGAACTTGGTGACGCGTATGGTGCGGATCCGGGGGTCGCGTGCCCGCTCGAGCTTCTCCAAGTGCATGCCCTTGCTCGCGTGGAGCTGGGGGACGGTCATGCTGCGGAACATCTGGATCGCGTCGCCGACCTCCTTCTGGACCGGTCGCTGCAGCGAGATGAGGTCCGCGACGAAGTCGTCGGAGAGAGCGAGTCGGGGCATCGGCGTCCTCGGTGACGGGCGGGCTGCGGTCGGAGCCAGCCTAGAGACCGCGGCCGGCCGGAGCGACAGAGCGTCCCCTGCTCGTTGTGTGAACTGTGTCAACGGTCTATTCTTCGGGTGCAGTCACCCTCCTGCCACCGTTCGTGCTCATCGGAACCGTCCGGAAGGACCCACCGCATGCCGGCCCAGCCCGCCCAGGCCGCCGTCCCGCACCCGCTCGACGAAGTACCCCAGACGTTCCGCGCCGGGGACTCGTACGACGTGCGCGACGAACTCGTGACCTACATCCGCCGTGATCTGCTGGGCCCCTGGGACGGAGAGACCGAGACACTGCCGAGCGCCTCCTCCGGGCCGCGCGACCGGTACCTCGTGGGCATGCTCGGTCCGCGGCCCCAGGACGTCACCGCCGACCGGATCGCGCTCACGGCCGCCCAGAGCGCGGACGGGGAGTCGGGCGACGAACAGGAGGGGGACGACACCGAACTGCAGGACCGGCTGACCCCGCAGGCCGCCGGCCACATCTGGGCCTCCTCCATGGGGTTGTCCTTCACCGTTCCCGCCTCCGTCGGCACGCTCACCGTCACCGTCCGCTGGGGGCGCTACACCCAGTCGGAGGAGGCCACCGACCGCGGCACGACCCGCAGGGTCTGGTCGCGCGAACCCGTCGAGCACCCGGTGGACATCGACGTGACGGACCTGGCGGACCGGACCGTCGCGCTCGAAGGGGGAGCGGCCGTCCTCGACGTGCAGGTGCGCAGGCACTCCGGCGGGACCGAGGACCTCCGGGTCGTCGAACTGGCCCTGGTGAACCGGCAGCAGGACAGCCGCGAGGCCCGCGACGCCCACTGGCTCTTCCAGACCGAGATCGAGGTCACCGCCTTCCCGGACGACCAGGCGGCGGTCTTCCTCCCGGTCGACGACCCGCTCGATCCCGCCCACCGGGGCAACGGCGCGGAGGACGCCGAGGAACGCCGGCTCCGGCTCCTCTACCGGGACAGCCTCAGCCACGCCAAGGGCCGCAACGTCGCCGTGCACGCCCAGGTGCGGGACGGGGAACGCAACGCCCACCGGCTCACCACCACCTGGCTTCCCGACTACGACGTCCGGGCCACCACCGCACCCACCGTGGAGGAGCAGGACCTGCTCCGCGGCCTCGAACTCGGCATGGACGAACTCGCGGCCCTCGCGGTGCCCGCCCGCCGGAGCGAACTCAGCGCCGCGCTGGCCCCGCTCGCCGACGGCTACGGCACCTGGCTCGACCAGCAGCGCCGCAAGGCCCGCTCGCTCCCCGACGACCTGCGCGCCTCCGCCGACGCCGCCATCGACCAGGCACTGGACATCTGCGACCGGATCACCCTGGGCATCGACCGGCTCGTGGCCGACGACACCGCCCTGGAGGCCTTCCGGTTCGCCAACCGGGCCATGGCGCTCCAGCGCCGCAACACCGCCATCGCCGCGGCCCGCGCGGGACGCGAGGACGACCGCGCCTCCTACCGGGAGGCGTACGACGAGGTCCACGCCAAGGGCAAGGAGGGAGCGAGCTGGCGCCCCTTCCAGCTCGCCTTCGTCCTGCTCAACCTCGACTCCCTCAGCCGGCCCGGACACCCCCACCGCGGCACCGGCCGCGAAGCCCTCGTCGACCTGCTGTTCTTCCCGACCGGCGGCGGCAAGACCGAGGCCTACCTCGGCCTCGCCGCCTACACCTTCGCGCTGCGCCGCCTGCAGGGCACGATCGGCACGGGCGCGGAGGCGCACAGCGGCGAGGCCGGCGTCGGCGTCCTCATGCGCTACACCCTGCGCCTGCTGACCGCCCAGCAGTTCCAGCGCGCGGCCGCCCTGGTCAGCGCCTGCGAAGTGCTGCGCCGCGAGGAGTTCGCACGGGACGTCCGCTGGGGCGCCACCCCGTTCCGCATCGGCCTGTGGGTGGGAACCTCCGTCTCCCCGAACTGGTTCGACCAGGCCAAGGAACAGATCGCCGAGGCCAAGGAGAGCGCGAGCGACAAGCACGCGCGCGTCCTCCAGGTCCTCACCTGCCCCTGGTGCGGAAGCGGACTGACGGCCCGCTCCCACATGGAGTACGACGAGGGGCGGCGCCGCGTGCTGCTCTACTGCCCGCGCGGAGAGGGGGAGGACCGCTGCCCCTTCTCCCGGCGGGAATCACCCGGCGAGGGCATCCCGGTGCTCACCGTCGACGAGGAGATCTACCGGCTCGCCCCGTCCCTGCTGATCGCCACCGTGGACAAGTTCGCCCAGCTGCCCTGGAACGGGTACGCCGGCCTGCTGTTCGGCAGGGTCACCGAGCTGTGCCCGCGCCACGGCTACCGCCACGACGACCTCGACGCCAAGACCGGCTGCGGGAGCCGCCACAACGCCCGGGGCGACCTGCCCGGCGTCACCGCGCAGCCGGTGACGCGCCTGCGGCCCCCGGACCTGATCATCCAGGACGAGCTGCACCTGATCTCCGGCGCCCTCGGCACCACCGTCGGCCTCTTCGAGTCCGCCGTCGACCAGCTGTGCACCTGGAGCTTCACCGACGCCCAGGGGCGGCGCCACGAGACCGGACCCAAGATCGTCGCCTCCACGGCGACCACCAAACGCGCCGCCGACCAGGTGCTCGGCGTCTTCGGGCGCAAGGTCGCGGTCTTCCCGCCCCAGGTCCTCGACGTCGGGGACACGTTCTTCTCCCGGCAGGTCGAACTCAGCCGCACCGCCCCCGGCCGGCGCTACCTGGGCGTGTGCGCGCACGGCACCCGCCTCAAGGCCGCCGAGATCCGGGTCGCCGAGATCCTCCTCCTCGCCGGGCAGCAGCTCTTCGACGACTACGGCACGCCGGCGGACCCGTACATGACCCTGGTCGGCTACTTCAACGCGACGCGCGAACTCGCGGGCATGCGGCGCTACATGGACGACGACATCACGACCCGGGTCCGCTCCAACGGCAGCCGCAGGGGCCGGGCCACCCTGGCCGACCGGATCGTGAGCCGGACGGGCATGCTCGGCATCCAGGAACTGACCTCACGCATCTCCTCCTCCGACATCGGCGCCGCCCTCAAGCGCCTGGAGACCGGGTTCGACCCCGAACGGGACACCTCGCAGCGCCGACGCGCCTTCCTGCGGGAGTACGCGGTCGCGGCGAAGGAGAAGCGGGAACCCCGCGCGGCCATGACACCGATCGCCCGGCAGGCCGTGGACGTCGTCCTCGCCACCTCCATGCTCCAGGTCGGCGTCGACGTCTCACGGTTCGGCCTGATGCTGGTCGTCGGCCAGCCCAAGAACACCGCCGAGTACATCCAGGCCTCCTCGCGCGTCGGCCGTGACGCCTCACGGCCCGGCCTCGTCGTCACCCTCTACAACTGGTCACGCCCCAGGGACCTGGCCCACTACGAGGACTTCGAGCACTACCACGCCACCTTCTACCGGCAGGTCGAGGCCCTCTCCGTCACCCCGTTCACCCGGCGCGCCCTCGACCGGGGCGTCGCCGCCACCTACGTGGCGGCACTGCGCCAGGCGGCCCACGACACCTCGCGTAACCTGGACGCCCACCACGTCGACCTGGACGGCCCCCTCGCCAAGGACGTGGAACGCAGACTGCTGGAGCGCGCCGAACGAGTGGGCGGCGAACTGCCCCGCCAGTACCTGAGCGAACGGCTGGACCGGCTGAAGGACGAATGGCGCCGCAAACGGGACGAGAACAGCTCGGCCCTCGGCTACCGCAAGGAGAAGCACAAGACCACCGTCGTCAACGGGCTGCTGAGGCGGGCCGACGGATCCCGGTGGACGGAACTGACCGTCGGCATGTCGATGCGCGAGACGGAGAACGAGATCAACCTCCTGCTGCCCGGCGGCGAAGCCTTCCTCGACAACCCCTCGGGCGGAGGCCCGGACTGGAACTTCGGGGCGGCGGAGACCGAGACCGACCCCGATCTCGCGACCACCGTGGACAGCGACGAGTACGGGACCACCACCGCGGACACGCCCAGGAAGGCACAGCGATGAACGCCAGGAGCAACCGCCGGGTCGGGGCCGTCCGCCCCAGCCACCTCATGTTCACCGCCGGCGTCGGCTCGCTCGTCGACCTGCCGAACTTCTCCGTCCTCGTCAGGGGCCTCGACGCCTGGAGCTACAACGGCATCACCGGCTACGACATCGACGAGCCCCGGCTGCGCGCCGCCGTCAACCGCTCGCTGCAGCGCTACGGGCGCGGACAGATCGAGCAGCTGCGGGCGGCCCCCTGGCTGGAAGGCGGGGACACGGACCCCAAGGGCTGGGCGGCGCAGGGAGTCGGCGTGCCCGTCGCGCCGTTCCCGCAATGGCTGCGCTGCACGGCCTGCAACGTCCTGGCCGCGGTCGACTCCGACGAGTTCACCTTCCTCAACGCCAACCCGCGCACCCCGCACGAGGCCAAGTTCGTCCACGACTGCAAGCGGGGCAAGCCGCCGCTCGCCGTGGCGGCCCGCTTCACCCTCGTCTGCACCGCCGGCCACCTCGACGAGTTCCCGTACACCCCGTTCGTCCACCACGGGCAGGCCTGCGCGAGGATGCCGCGGCCCAAGCTGCGCATGAAGGACCACGGGGGCAACCAGGCCGCCAACGTCACCCTCGAATGCGTCGCCTGCGGCGCGAAGCGCAACATCCGCGAAGCCATGGGCGAACGCGGCCGGCGCCACCTGCCCCACTGCCGGGGCCGCCACCCCCACCTGGGCACCTACGAAGCGAACGGCTGCGACCGGGACCCCGTCCTGATGGTCGCGGGAGCCTCCAACCAGTGGTTCCCGCTCACCCTCAGCGCGCTCGCCCTGCCCAAGGGACAGGGCGGCGACATCGACAAACTGCTCGACGACCACTGGCCGGAACTCGAGAAGGTCGAGGACCGCGGCGAACTCACCTTCCTGGCACGCCTGCCCCAGTTCGGGTTCCTCAAGGAATACGACGCGGACGCGGTCTTCGCGGCACTCACGGCCCGCAAGCAGGGAACGGACGGGCCGGCTCCGTCCGCCCCCGACGTCCAGGCCGACCTGTTCCGCCCCGAATGGGAGGCGCTCTCCGGCCCGGTCCCCCCGCCCAGCGACGACTTCGCCCTCAGGCCGGTCCCCGTCCCGGCCCCGCTGGACGAGCTCTTCGGGGACGTCCGCCAGGTCGAGCGGCTCCGCGAGGCACGCGCCCTCATCGGCTTCACGCGGCTCGACGCCCCCGACCCCGAATCCCCGGAGATCGCCACCCGCGTGGACCTGTCGAGGGGCACGCAGAACTGGGTGCCCGCCAGCGAGGTCCGCGGGGAGGGCGTCTTCCTGCGCGTACGGGACGACCTCATGGCGCAGTGGGTGGCGCGCATGGAGAAGTCGCCGCAGATGGAGGCCCACCGGGAGGCCTACGGCCGGTTCCGCGCCAACCGGAGGTCCGACCGCAAGACGAGCGACTTCGACCCCTTCCACGGCTGGCCCGGCGCCCGCTACATCGCCCTGCACACCCTCTCCCACCTGCTGATCCGCACCATCGCCCTCGAATGCGGCTACAGCTCGGCCTCCCTGGCCGAGCGGATCTACGCCGGCGACGAGCAGAACCCGAGGACGGGCATCCTGATCTACACGGCCGTCCCGGACTCCGAGGGCACCCTCGGCGGGCTGGTCTCCCTCGCCGAGGAACGCGAGTTCGGCAGGATCGTCCGCCGGGCCCTGGCCGACGCCGGGCACTGCTCGGCCGACCCGCTCTGCTCGGAGCGCCTGCCCCACGACCCGGGCGACTACCTCCACGGGGCGGCCTGCCACGTCTGCCTCTTCGTCTCCGAGACCACGTGCGAGCGCGGCAACCGGTTCCTCGACCGCCGCTTCCTCGTTCCGCTCTCCGGGGACAAGGAGCAGGTACTGACACCGGCCGGCCTGCTGCCGTGAGCCGGCGCGCGTTCGAGGCCGCCGCGGAATCCGCCGTGGCGGTCCTCGGCCTGTCCCGGAGCAAGGACCTCGTCGGTCTGCTGGCGCGGCGGAGGGCCAAGGAGCGTGCCCTGACCGAACTGACCGCACCGGGGGCCGACGCGGCCGTCGCGGACCTGTACGACGCGATGGAGAACGACGCGGTCCCGTTCGCCGAGGCGGCCGCCTACGTACGGGGATATGTCGCGGCCATGCTCAGTGCCCGGGACAGGGTGCGGGTCCGCACCGTGTGGAGCGGCCCCGCGACACCGGGCGTGCCGGTGCGGGCGACCGGCCAGGTGCTGGTCGACGTCATCGACGAGGCCCGGGACGAACTGCTGGCCATGACCTACGCGGCCCGCCCGTACCCGGCGCTGACCCGGGCGCTCACGGCGGCCGCCGGACGGGGCGTGAGGATCCACGTCGTGGTCGAGACACTGGCCGGCGCGAAGGGACTCCTCAAAGGACGGGAGCCGGCCGAGGCGTTCGGCTCCGTCCCCGGGGTGAACCTGTGGCACTGGGCCCGCGACCCCGACGGACGCCCTCCCTCACGCCAGCACGCCAAGCTCGCCGTGGCCGACCGCCGCACCCTGTTCCTGGGCAGCGCCAACCTGACCGAGTCCGCGGCCCACCGCAACATCGAGGCGGGCGTACTGGTGAACGGCGGCGAAGCACCACGACGAGCGGCGGAGCACATCGCGGAGCTGCAACGTCTGGGCGTACTGAGACCGCTCCGGCCGTGAACGGGCCGGGGCATGGGGACGGGGCATGCCCGCCACCGCCGAAGTCGCCGAGGGCGCCGGCCGGGAACGACGGGGAGACACGGTTCGACCGTTCCGGCACGAGGGAGGAGCCGTCGCCCGGCCGGGGCGACCGTCGGATGTGACTTCGTGCACTCCGCTGCGGGAACGACACCAGCCACTGTCGTGGAGGATCAACGCAGCGCGATCAAGTGCTGGCTGCCGCCTCGGACCACGGCAGGCGACTCACTCGGTGTTCGAATCCCGGTGTACTGCGGCGCCTCCCGAAGTGGTGAACATCTGCTGCCCGTTCTCGGGCTCTGGTCCACTTCTTGTGGTCGCGTACGCAGCGTGCCGATCGGTCGTCGTTCGACGGCGGGTGACATTGCCCGAAAATCGACCTGCCAGAGGGTGATGGCGTCGACAGTTCTGCGCCGTGAACAACGTGCGGCCGCAGCTGGAAGAGCTGCTGTTCGGGGCGGTGGAGAACATGTCGGTGGAGTCGGTCGACGTGACTGACGCTGTCGTAAGAGTGGAGGCCCGGTCCACGGCCAGGCGGGCGGCCTGTCCGGGCTGTGGGTGCTGGTCGAGTCGAATACACGGCTCTTACCTGCGCTTTCCCCGAGATCTACCCACGTCGGGCAAGCTCGTCGTCATGTCGTTGCGGGTGCGCCGGTTCGTCTGCGCTGAGGGCTCCTGCCCGCGTAAGACGTTTGCCGAGCAGGTGCCCGGCCTCACCCGTCGATTCGCTCGCCGGACGGAACGGCTGCGCTCGACGCTCGTCTCGGTCGGTCTCGCGCTCGCGGGACGGGCTGGCGCCCGAATGTCGGACGCCTTCGGGGTTCGAGTCAGCCGAAACACCCTGCTGAGGCTGATCACCTCGCTGCCGGATCCGCCTGCCGCCACGCCCCGCGTGCTCGGCGTCGACGAATACGCTCAGCGCAAGGGTCGGATCTACGGAACCATCCTCGTCGACGTCGAGACACGCCGACCGGTGGACCTCCTGCCGGACCGGGAGGCGGACACCCTCGCGGCCTGGCTGTCCGAGCGACCCGGGATCGAGATCATTTGCCGGGACCGCGCCCTCTTCTACGCCGAGGGCGCCACCCGCGGCGCCCCTCAAGCCCTCCAGGTCGCCGACCGATGGCACCTCTGGCACAACCTTGGCGAAGCCGCCGAGAAGTGCGTCTACCGGCACCGCGCTTGCCTGCGGCCCGCACCTGAGTCACCGCAGGAACCAGACCAGGCGCCGGAGTCACCCGCGGCCTCGCCGTGGCCAACAGGCCACCGGTTCGCCGAACGCACCCGCGCCAAGCACGCCACCGTCCACGCCCTGCTGGCCGCCGGTCACAGCAAGCGGTCCATCGCCCGGCAGCTCGGAATGGGCCTCAACACCGTTCTCCGATTCTCCCGCGCCACCGAGCCGGAGCAACTGTTCACCGGCCAGTGGCAAAGTCGTCCCACCAAGCTGGACGTGTACAAGCCCTGCCTTGACCAGCGATGGCAGGAGGGCTGCACCAACGCCTGGAAACTGTGGGAGGAGATCAAGACACAGGGCTACCCGGACGGCTACGGCAACGTCCGCGCCTACGTCAGCCGGAACCTACGCGGCAAGCCCCAACCGGTCGGCCCCCGACCGCCATCCGCCCGCGCCGTCACCCGCTGGATCCTCACCCGCCCCGACGCCCTGGCCGAGAGTGACCGGCTCCAGCTCAAGACCGTGCTGGCCAACTGTCCCGAACTCGACGCACTCACCGAGCACGTGCGCTCCTTCGCACACATGCTGACCCAGCTGCAAGGCCACCAACTGCCGGCCTGGACCGAAGCGGCAGCCGCGGCCGACCTGCCCAGCCTCCAGCGATTCGCCCGGCATCTGGAGCGCGACCTCGACGCCGTCACTGCCGGACTCTCGCAGCCGTGGAACTCCGGGGTCGTCGAAGGCCATGTCAACCGAATCAAGATGCTCAAGCGCCAGATGTTCAGCCGAGCAAGCTTCGAACTCCTCCGCAAGCGCGTTCTGCTCCACTTCTGAGCCTGCTGTTCAGTCTTCGGCGTCCGGCGAAGGTGAGTCGCTTTCGGCGGCGAGGGTGACCTGAGCGGTCCATGACCAAGGTTCCTGGGGCGGCTCCCAGCTCACCTCCACCTCGGTGTCGTGGAAGTCGCGCGCGAGTTCCGTCACCATCACCGCCGCCGCAGCCCGCGCGTCTTGCGGGTCGGTGTTGATCGGGACGTCCAGCCGTCCGCAGAGATTTCCGCTTTCGGTGAGGACGCTGGTGCGCCAGCCTTCCGGCGTCGCAAACAGGAAGATCCCCTTCGGAATGTCCCAGGCGGGCCGCTTCTTCTTCTTCTTCTTCTCCTTCTCGCGTCTCACCATGCCGCCTATCCAACATCGTCGAGTTCACGGTGACGAGTCTGGGTGGAGGATCAACCGCCGCGGCACGGTTTGGTGCCGGCCTTGCACGGCAAGCTGAGACCCTTCAGGACAGATCGTCGATGAGCCCGAAGCCCTCCGGGAACTCCTCCAGGAACTCACGGCGAGCGGGGTTGGTCTCGGCAGCTGCCATCTCCCCGAGCAGGGTGATCAGCTCCTGCTGCTGATCACTCGGCAGCGTGCTGACCACGTGGGCGACGCCCTCCATGACCTTGACCGCGTCGTCCTGATCCATCTGCTCGTCTTCAATGCCATCGATGAACCACAGGACATCGACCAAAGCCTCGGCCAAGGCACGAGTCAGGGACGGGTACGAAGACGTCACGACGGTCTCCCAGTAGATCAACGGCAGAGTCCGGCCATCCCACCACACACCGCTGACATCACGATCCGTGAGCCTCCACGGAAAGTGGACCAGAACCCGTTCTCGTGAACAAAGCCACCGGCCGAGGCCTGCTCCTCGTTGCCACGCTCGCGGATGCGTGGGGCTGCGAGCCCCATCGCCTGGGCGGGCACGGTCACCCTCCCCGGGGTCCGGGGAGGGGCCGCGCCACGCGTCAGATCCGGCCGCGTCCGAGATCCGCGAGGAACCCGGACCATGCGCTCCGCGCGAACGCGAGCTGGGGTCCGCCGCGTTCCTTGGAGTCCCGTACATGTATGGCGGTCATATCGGAGGCGACTTCAACGCACGCCCCTCCTTCGCCGCTGCTGTAGCTGCTCTTGAACCAGTCCAGCCGTGCGGGCTGTTCAGTGTTCATCGGTCTCCCAGCATCTTTTTGATCAAGGTCAGTGATTCTTCTGGCGTGAGTGCCTGTGCCCTGATGCTGCCGTAGCGTGCGGCAAGGATACGTACCTCGTCCGGGTCTGTGATCAGGCGGCTGATGTGCTGGACCTCCAGGTATGCCACCTGTGGCTTGCCCTTCGGGGTGAGCAGGATGAACGGCCCGCCCAGGCTGGGGTGTTCCTTGCGCTCCATCGGCAGCACCTGGAGCTCCACACTGCGTAGCCTGCCGAACCTCAGCAGGGCTTCCAGTTGTTCACGATGAACGTCCCACCCGCCGAGCGGGCGGCGCAAGACGGATTCCTCGATGGTGAAGGTCGTGAACGGCGGAGGCCAGCGGTCGAAGATCTGCTGGCGATCCAGCCGTGCGGCCACGCGCTGCTCGATGGTTGCCTCGTCCAGGAAGGGCTGACGCGTTCGGAACACCACGTTCGCGTGAGCTTCCGTCTGGAGGAGCCCCGGAAGGACGAGCGAACTGTAGTCGTGCAGTTCCACCGCCTCCTGCTCCAACCGCGCATAATCCCGGAACCACTCCGGGTGCCGCACCCTCCGCCGAGTCTTCGCCCGTTCCACATCCTCCGCCGCGGAGGCCAGCAGGCCCCCGCACTCCAGCAACGTGTCCACCGCGACCAGCAGCTCCGGCTGAGGCGTTCGCCGCGCCCGCTCGACCGAGGAGATCGTCTCCTCCCCGTACCCGAGCCGGTCGCCCAGCTCCTTCTGACTCAGTCCCGCCCGCTCCCGGGCCACCTTGATCTGTCGGCCGAGAGCCCGGAACAGGTCCGCGACCTCGTCCGTGCCGTCCGTATCGCCGCTTGTGGGAACCCCCGCACCCGGCTGTGCCGCCATCCCGTACCACCACCCTGTTCCTTGTACCGAGAACGAACCGGCGGCGGCACGGCCGCGTCACGCCCGTACACCCGTACACTGCACCGTCCGCACCGGGGCAGTCACCCTCCGTGTCGCCCGCGGTGCTCCCCACGGTAGGACGACTCCGTCACTCCTGGTGGGGTGAACCAGGGAACCGTCACCGCACCTGGTGAACCCACAGCGCTCGTGGCTCGCTTCCGCACCCTGCTCTCCACCACGGTGTCTGGCGTGCGCACCGCACGCCATGCCGCCGGGTGCCGGCTCACGGCGCAACAGGGCCGATCGGAAGCGAGGCAAAACCAATCGTCGAGCAGGTGAAGGGAGTTGGTAAGTTTGCGCGAGCGGCGGCTGGCGGTTGCAGTGGAGCCCGCCACAGCGGGGCGAGGAACGGGGGAGCGGAGTGGTCTGGGAAGAGTGGGAGAGGTCCAAGGCCGCGGCATCGGAGGGCCAGGCCGCCCGGATGCAGCTGAACCAGACCGGACCGGGAGGCGCCGGCGACCTGGACCTCGTGGTGTACCAGGACGATCTCGGGGCCGTCGGTCATGAGGCGTTCGTCCTCCACGGCGAGCTGAAGAAGAGAGCGGACATCGCCGGGGTGGGCGCGGACAAGAACGGATCCGGGTCCACCATGCGGGCGGCCGCCGAGCTCAAGAGCCACGATCTCGGGCTCGGTTCGGAACTGGAGTCGACCGTCGAGGTCTGGACCTCGCAGGTGAGGCACGTCCTGCAGGCCTGCGCGCACATCTCCAACCACCTCGACTACAGCAAGAAGCTGTATGCGCGGGAGGACGCCAAGATAGCCGCCGAGGTCCGCAGCCGTACGGGGACGTTGCCCGTCTCGGTGCTGAACGACTACTTCAAGTAGGAAGTGCCATGGGTGGTTTCTCGTACTCGGACCTCATGGCCCTGGACCTCGCCAAGCTGGGGACGGCCGCGTCCGACTGGGTGACGATGGCCGGCGAACTGGCCGACCTCGCGACCGACGTGCGGGACGGCCTGACGAAGAAGTCGGACGGAGCCCGCTGGAAGGGCGTCAACGCCGGTGTGACCAAGGAGTTCGTGCGCAAGACGGCCAAGGAGTTCACGGACCTGCAGGCGGAGGCCGAGAGCATCGCCAACGTCCTCACCGACGCCCACGCCGAGCTGACCTACTGTCAGGAGCGGGCGCGAGTTCTCACGGACGATGCGCGTAAGGGCGACCCGGACCGGAATCCGCCGGACCCGGGGCTCCTCGTCCTCGACGGCCCGGACGGGACGGTCCGCGTCACGGAGGCGATGTGCACCCCCGAAGGCCCCGACCAGCGCGCCAAGGACCGCATGCAGTGGTACGCGGACACCCTCACGGGGATCGTCCAGCACGCCGCCGAGGTCGACGCGGCGGCCGTACGCGCGCTGCGCAAGAGTCACGGCAGCGACCCGCACAACGCGGGCCACGCCACGTACACGTCCCTCGACGAGGAGCAGTTGCCGCGCGCGAAGGAACTGGCCGGGCTCGGCGGAGACGCGAACCCGGAGCAGCGGGCCGAGCTGCGTCGCCTGTGGGAGTCCCTGAGTCCCGAGGCACGGGCACGGCTCTGGCAGGCGCAGAAGGACGACCTGATGGCGGCGGGCATCCTGAGCCCCACCATGCCGCAGATCGCGGCGGACGCAGGCTCGGGGAAGCACGGGTCCGAGTCGCCGGGCTTCGACGAGTGGACCACCAAGCAGAAGATGGAACTGCTGACGGAGGGTGCCGACTGGAAGGGCATGACGGACGCGTCCCGCCACATGGCCCACTACCTGGGGAACAGCGGCAGCCCCATGAACCTGCCTGTCGACAAGATGATGGCGGACGTCCCCTCCTTCAAGGCGTACGTCGACGAGACGGTTCGGCTGAACCAGAACGACTGGCGCAGGCAGGCTCTCGATGAGTTCAGGAAGAACGGTGGGAAACCGGTCGCCTTCCCGGTCGAGGTGAAGCATCCCGAGGGCTTCTACTTCGCGCAGGAGGACAACTCCAACTGGTTCTACGCGGTGGGCGGCGCCAACACCAACGTCACCGGTGTGGTGACCGCTGTTCCGGACGCGAACGGCAACCCCAGGATCGGGGTCGACTACCAGGCGAACGTCTGGGACCGGTACAACTGGGACGAGGGCAAGGGTGTCGACATCGGTCCGCTGGAGATCCCCGACGGGCAGATGGCCAAGCTGCACCGGGTAGGTTTCGCCCAGGAGTTCGACATGGCGGGCAGTAGCAGCGTCCACCACTACGACCTCGGCTCCTCGAAACCCAACGGCGACCCGCTACCGGGTCCCGACGACAGCAGGGACGGACGCTTGAACCCCGGCCGGGAACAGCAACAGGACCGTGCGACCGGCATGCCGACGGGAAGGGCGGATGGCCGGTGAGCGTCGTGAATCCCTTCCAAGCACCCGAGGAAGACGCGAGCGGCGTCGAGGGCGGCGGCGGTCGCCGCCCGTGGCTCGTCGCCGGCGTGGCAGCGGGTGTGCTGGTCCTGTCGGGCGCCGTGGTCACGGCGGGCTGGCTCCTCAGCGCACCGGACGGCACCGGACCCGGTGACCGCCTGGGCGAGGAAGCGGCGGACGTGCGGTGGGCCGAGGGGATCACACCGGAGTGGATGAGCGAGCAGCTGGACCTCGACATCCCGGCCACGGCCCGGTCCCCGCAGGCCGCCTACAAGGTCACCTCCCGCTTCGACACGGGCATCCTCACCTTCACCCTGACCAGGTCGGAGGCGGAGGCCTATCTGAAGCAGCACTCGCCGGAGAAGAAGTGGCTGGAACCGACCTCCGCACAGACCGACGCCGCCCCCCACGACTTCGCGCACTTCGGGCTCCCGGAACCTGAGACGCTCAAGGATGGCATGCGCTACGGCTACGTCTGTCCTGGCTCCTCCGAGGCTACAGAGGAACAGGAAATCTCTGACATGTATGGCTTGTCCGACAAGCATTGTGTCAGTGTTTATGTGCACGATTACACGCCACAGCGCACCCGAATCTACATCCGCGACCGCTTCGAACCCGGCATCAGTCCTCTCCCCACACCGCTCTTGCCGACGTCAACGGGATGAGGGTGAATCGGCCACGTCGTGCCCGTACACCACACCGTCGGCACCGGGACGGTCACCCCGCGTACCGTCCGCGGTGCTCCCCACGGTAGGGCGACTCGGTCACCCTGGGTGAGGTGAACCAGGAAGCCGTCACCGCACCCGGTGAACCGAACGTCGTCGCACGTCACTTCCACACCCTGTTCCCCACCACGGCGCACGGTGCGCACGTCGCGCGCCGTGCCGCCGAGCGCTGGCTCGCCGGACAGCAGGAGTGGCCGGGGGCCCATGCCGGCGACGACAGTGCTGCCACGGCGTCCCTCCTCATCGCGGAGCTGACCGCGAACGCCGCCCGGCACGGCCGGGTGCGGGGCAGGAACGCGCGCCTCGCCCTAGCCCTGACGTCCGCCACCCTCCGGATCGAAGTCGCCGACGCGCGAGGCGACCGCCTGCCCGTGACCGCGGCCCCGGACGTCGATGCGGGTGACGAGTCCGGGCGGGGCCTGCTCCTCGTCGCCACGCTCGCGGATGCCTGGGGCTGCGAGCCGTACCAGCCGGGCGGCAAGACGGTCTGGGCCGAGTGCGTCTGGTGGGGCACGGCGGCCCGCCAGTAGGATGCCCTCAAAATAGAACACACAAGCTATTGATTGTTCGATTCGAAAGGTCGGGTCAGGCGACCCATACCGACGGCATCACACCACGGGCGGATGCCCTTGTTTCCTTCGAACAAGTAACACGGAGTAGCCGGTGCCCGTACTACCTGGGCGGCAGCGCCTCCATATGCGCCGGCTGCGCGGCGCGCTCCCTCGAACCAGTCCCGGAGGCCCACTGCGCGGTGTGCAGTCAGGCGGTCGGCGCGGGGCGTCGCTGCTCCAACGGCTTATGTGAACTGCCGGAGAACGAGCGGGGATTCAGCCGAGTCGACGCCGTCGCGATGTTCTCGGGCGACCTGGAGAACGCGGTGCGCGTCTCAAGTACGACGGGGCCTGGGGATGGGCCACCATTTTCGGCCGTCTGATCGTCGGCTGGATGGAACGCAGCCCGGACCGGATGACCGGTGTCGATCTGATCGTCGGCAACCCCACGTGGACGGGCCGCACTCCGATCCGGCACGTCGAGGAGATCCTGAAGGCCGCCGCCATCGAGGACACGGCAGGCCGCTGGCCCTTCCCCGCGTCACCGGTACTGGTCAAACCCACCGACACCGAGCGCTCGGCCGGCAGTAACCGGGAGGCCAAGCGCCTCGCCGCGAGGGCGCACGCCCAGGCCATCCGGATCGAGCACCGGGTACGGGACCACACCGTCCTGCTCTTCGACGACCTGTTCACCACCGGTCAGCAGATGCAGGCCGTCGCCCGACTGCTGCGTGAGGCGGGCGCCAACGAGGTGAGGGGCCTCGTCCTCGCACGGGCGCCCTGGCGGGGAGCGGACCGTCAACCGAGCGGCCAGGGCACCTTGTTCGGTGCATGACCGTGCGTCACCGGTGAGACCCTCACGTCCTGGCTGCGTGTTCCGCCGCCATCGTGCCCTGTCTCGTAATGTCCGGCGCGAATCCGAATCGATCGGCTGAAGCTCCCCCTTGCATGACCAGCGGAAACGCTAACTACCAGGACTTGGGGGAACTTCAGGTGGTCCGTCTCCCCGGCTCACGTACTCGGACGGATCTGAGTACGTGAGCGCTGTCCGACGGCGGCGTGCGGCGGGAGGATCGGGGCATGCGTCAAGGACTTGTGAAACTGCTTCCCTGGTTGGCGTCGGCCCTCGTGCCGGCCGTGACGGCGTCGGTGATGTGGGCCGTGTGGCTGGGCTGGGACCAACACCGTGACGTGCACCCCGACGGCTCGTCGACCGGTCCGTACGAGGCGTGGCAGGTGATCGGGCTGGTATTGACCCTGCTGGTGCCGGTGTGCTGGGCGGCGTTCCGGAACCACGGCGCGGGCGCGGTGGTCGGTACCACGGCCGGCCTGACCGCTGCCGCCTTCCTGGACTGGTCGGACGACGCCAGCGGCCTCTTCATGGTCGGCGTGGGGATGGTCATGATCGGCAGCCTCGTCATGACCGCCGTTGTTTCCTCCGTCATCACCTCCGCGACACGGCACGGGTTTGTGACACGGCACGGGCGACCGGTCTGAACCAGGCGGCGGAACTCGGGCGGACAGCTGCGGGGTACGGCGGCCTCCGGATGCCGCTGGATCAGTTCTCCGGCAACCCGACTCCATCAGACCCGGGGCGGACCAGTGCCGCCCGCCTTCGTCAGGGTGCAGACGCCGTCCGTGCAGTTGCGTTCCAGACGGCCGCGGGAGACGGTCTGCGCCAGGCCGATCATCCAGCAGGCCGGGCAGCCGCGGAGGGCGACCAGGCCCAGGGGTGCGGCCAGCAGGGTGGCGGGGCCGGCGAAGGGCACCAGGGCGATCGAGCCGATGATCAGGCCGAAGCCCAGAACACCGCGCAGCAGGTGCTGGGGGACGGAGGCGCTGGCGAAGTCCGCCTCCGCGCGGACGGGTTCGCCGGTCTCGACGGTCTTCATGGTGGTGTCTCTCCTTCGGCTGCTTCATCGGCCGTCAGGGCTTGCCGCAGAGCGGCCCGGGCCCGGTGGAGCCTCGATTTCATGGCCGCGTTGCTCAGGCCGAGCGACTGCGCGACGAGACGGCCCGGATACCCCTGGACGTCTCTCATGATCAGCACCTGCCGCTGGTCGCGGGGGAGACCGCTGATCGCGACGGCGATCCGCTCGGCGTCCAGCCGCCGCAGCACCGAGGTCTCCGCGGAGGGCGCCGGCTCGCTGCCGGCCTCTTCGGCGACGGAGGCGGAGGTGAGCAGCCGTAGGTGCCGCAGGCATTCGTTGCGCACGATGCGGAACATCCAGGAGGCCAGGGCGCCGGATGCGCGGAGCGTGCCGATCTTCCGGTAGAGGATGATCAGTGCTTCCTGAGCCGCGTCCTCGGCGTCCTGCGGTGTGGCGCACAGTGACAGCGCGAACCTGCGCACATGGGGCTGCGACTCCACGATCACAGCGGTCAGCGAGCTGATGCTGCCGTCCTGGGCGGCCTTGACCAGCCGCTCGTCGGGCCAGGGGGAACTCCGGCTCATGTGTCCTGCTCGTGTCCGGTGATCTGCGGTCGTGACCGGCGTGGATCAGCCACGGCTCCGGTTCCTCCGCTTGAGCAACGTCACGCCGCACACGCAGACCAGCAGTACACCGGCCACTGCGATGATCGCGATCGTCATGCTTCGTTCCTCCTGGTGTCCGTCGGCCCGCTCGGCCGGTTCACGGATAAGAGGCGGCCGAGGCGGAAAAGGATTCAGCGCCGTTGCGGCCGGCGTGAGGACGGACCGCGCGGAGCGGTCAGCCCGTCCGTATGGGACCGTCGGTGAACGCGACCGCCAGGTCCGACTCGATGCGGGCCGCGCAGGCGCGCAGTGGGGGCAGGAGGGTGTCCCGGGTGTGCTCGGGCGGCTCGGGGCCGGCGTGCAGGGCGATGTTCACGGCTGCGACGGCCTGTCCGCTCCGGTCCCGGACCGGTACGGCCAGGGAGCGCAGTCCCACCTCCAACTCCTGCTCGACCAGGGCGTGTTGTTCACCGGCGACCCGGTCCAGGGCGGCGGCGAGCGCCTCGGGTGAGGTGAGCGTGTGCGGGGTCAGGGACCGGGGGTGCGAGGCGGCGATCCGTTCCCGCCGGTCCGCCTCGGGCAGGTCCGCGAGGAGGACCCGGCCCATGGAGGTGGCGTACGCGGGCAGTCGTGTGCCGGGCATGATCCGGGCGCTGGTGATCTGCTGGGCGGCGGCGCGGGCCACGTAGTGGACCTCGGTGCCGTCGAGGACCGCCAGTGATGCCGACTCCCGTACCTGCCCTGCCAGTTCGGTCAGATGGGGCTGGGCGATGTCGGCGAGGGTGAGGGTGGACAGCCGGGCGTAGCCGAGTTCCAGGACGCGCGGGGAGGGCAGGAAGCGGCGGCCGAGCTGTTCCACGTAACCCAGTTGGCGGAGCGTCAGGAGGTTGCGGCGGGTGCTGGGGTACGAGAGGCCGGAGGCCTCGGCGGCCTCGGCGAGGGTGAGGCCGCCGCGCTGCCGGCCGAGCGCGGTCAGGACGGCGAGGCCCCTGGCCAGTGCCTGGAGGAAGGACGGTCCCAGTTCCGGCTTGGCGTCGGCGTAGGCGGGGGCGGGGGGCGGTGCCGTGGCTTCCGGCGAGGCGCCGTACAACGCGTCCGCGATGTGCCGGGCCTCCTCCTCCATCGCGGCCAGCGCGTGTGCGCGCAGTTCCTCGCCGCTGTGGCGGCTGGTGTGCGCGAGCACGCTGATCGCGCAGACGGGCCGGCCGCCGGGGTCGCGTACCGGGACCGCCAGTGCGACCAGGCCCGGGGCGACCAACTGGTCGTCCAGTGCCCAGCCGTCCGCGCCGGCCGCCGCGGTCCAGGCGGCGAAGTCGGCCTCCGTCCGCTCGGAGGCGGGAGCGGTGCGGCGCGCGGGGACGGCCGGGAAGGTCTCGTCCAGGGGGTCGGCGGCGCGGCGGGCCCGCCACGCCTCGTACGTGTCGGGCCCCCAGCCGGCGGCGAGTACGGCACCGGCCGCGCAGCGCTCGGCGGGCAGCAGGTCGCCGACGCGGAAACCCAGGGGGATCATCCGGCCGGGCGGGACGGCCTTGCCGACGATGCGTGCGTCGCAGCCGTCGAGGACGATCGCCGAGACCGACTCGTCGAGGGCGCGGGCCAGCCGGTCGAGGCTCGGCCGCAGCGCCTGGGACAGGCCGCTCGCGTGCAGGTAGGCGTTGCCGAACTCCATCAGGCGCGGGGCCGGCACGAGGTCGCGTCCCACGGCGCGCAGATGGCCGAGGTGGGTCAGGGTCGCGGCGATCCGGTCGACGGTGGAGCGTGCCAGGCCGGTCGCGCGGGCCAGATCGCTCGGGCGCACGGAGTGGGGGGCGTCCGCGACGATCCGCAGCACGGCCAGCCCGCGCTCCAGAGGGCCGGCGGCTTCCGCGGGGGAGTCGGCCGACGCGGGGGTCGCCGGTGCCTGCGGTGCCGTCCTCGAAACGCCCGGCGCCATGGCACTTCCTCCCGTATGTCGGCTTCCCGGCGCGTGCGGCCGTACTCGTCTCAAGGAGAACGCTACCGGCCATTGACAGCCGTCTCGGCGATCGCCCACACTCAGCGCACTCGGTCAATGAAAGTAAGTTCACTGAGCGAAAAAATGGTAGTCCGGTGTGGTGCGGGACGCGTCCCGCCGGGCCGCCTCCGCCTCGCCACTGACCCCGCCCCTGATGAGGACTCCCATGAGCACTTCCGCCCGGAGTCGCGCGGATCTCGTCCGGCACAGCGCGTACGAGTTCGCGCTGACCACGGTGCTTCTCTTCGCCGTGGTGAGCCTGATCCGCCGGCTGGCACACCCCGGCTCGCCGCTGGCGATCGGCGACCCGGACACCCTGTTCGCCGTCGCGGGAGTCGCGGTCGCCGCGCTCATCGCGGGCCTGATGTACTCGCCGTCCGGCCGCGGATCCGGGGGCCACATGCACCCCGGCGTCACCGTCTTCCTGTGGTCGAGCGGCCTCTTCCCCTCCCGCGCCGTCCTCCCGTACGTCACCGCGCAGCTCGCCGGATCCGCGGCCGGTACCGCACTGGCCGGGCTGGTGTGGGGCGATGCCGCGCGCCGGGTCGGACACGGGGCCGTGCACCCCGCACCCGGGGCGGGTACGGTCGAACTGTTCCTCATCGAGGGCGCCGCGCTCGCCGCGGTCTTCGCCACGGTGGCGCTGGTGATGACCAGACCCGCCCTGGGGGCGCTGATCCCGGCGGTCATCGGCACCGGAGTGGGCGTGGTCGTCGCGACCCTGGGCACCGTGACCGGCGCGAGCATCAACCCGGCGCGCGCCTTCGGACCGGCCCTGCTCTCCGGGACGTACGAGCACTTCTGGAACTACATGATCGCGCCGGTGGCCGCCCCGGCTCTCGTCGGCCTCGCCCACCGCGCCCTGCGCACCCGCCGGACCGCCGGCCCCGCACCCTCGCCCGCCCAGGCCTGAGCCCCACATTCCCCGTACAGGAGCATCTCGTGTCCGTCTCCCGAGGACTGATCATCAACGGCCAGGAGGTCCCCGCCTCCTCCGGCCGCACCACGTCCGACACCAACCCCTGGACCGGCGCCGTCTGCGCGGAGATCGCCGCGGGCACCCCGGACGACGTACGCCGTGCCGTGGACGCCGCCGACGCCGCGTTCGAGGCGTGGGCGGCGACCAAGCCGGCCGAACGCCGCCGGATCCTCCTGCGCGCCGCGCACCTGATGACCGAGCGCACCGAGGAGGTCGTACGGCTGATGGCCGCGGAGGTCGGCGGCGTCGCTCCCTGGGCGGGCTTCAACGCCCACCTGGCCGCCGGCATCCTGCTGGAGGCGGCGGCCGAGGTCAGCCGCCCGACCGGCCACATCCTCGCCACCGACGCCGACGGCGTTCTCTCCACGCAGACGCGGGTGCCCAAGGGGGTGATCGCCGCGATCTCGCCGTGGAACGCGCCGGTCATCCTCGGTGTCCGCGCGGTGGCGCTGCCGATCGCGATGGGCAACACCGTGGTGATGAAGCCCAGCGAGGACGCGCCGATCGCCTGCGGCCTGCTCATCTCCGACGTCCTGCACGAGGCGGGACTGCCCGCGGGCGTGCTCAACGTCGTCACCAACGACCGCGCCGACGCCGCCGAGGTGGTCTCCGCGCTGATCTCCGACCCACGGGTACGGATGGTCAACTTCACCGGCTCCACGGAGACCGGCCGCACCATCGGCGTCCAGGCCGCCCGGCACCTCAAGCCCGCCGTCCTCGAACTCGGCGGCAAGAACCCCCTGCTGGTACTGGAGGACGCGGACGTCGACTACGCGGTGGACGCCGCGGTCTTCGGCTCCTTCATGAACGCGGGCCAGATCTGCATGTGCGTGGACCGGGTCATCGTCCACCGCTCGGTCGCCGACGAGTTCACCGCCAAGTTCGCCGCCCGCGTCCGGGCCCTGCCCTGCGGCGACCCGGGCGACCCGGCGACGGCCGTCGGCCCGGTCGTGAACGAGGCCGCCGCCCGCCGGGTCTCGGCGCTGATCGCGGACGCGGTCTCCCAGGGCGCCGAACTGGTCGCGGGCACCGGCGAGATCGAGGAACCGGGCACCCTGATCCGCCCGGTCGTCCTCACCGGGGTCACCGAGGACATGAAGATCTACTACGACGAGATCTTCGGCCCGGCGACCGTGGTCCACGTCGTCGACGGAACCGACGAGGCCGTCGCGCTCGCCAACGACACCCCCTACGGGCTCACCGCGGGCGTCATCACCGAGAACCTGGCCGAGGGCCTGGCGGTCGCCGGGCGGCTGCGCACCGGCATCGTCCACGTCAACGACCAGTCCATCGCCGACGAACCGCAGGCCCCCTTCGGCGGCGTGAAGAGCTCCGGCTACGGCCGCTTCGGCGGCCAGGCCGGCGCCGAGGCCTTCACCGACACCCGCTGGGTCACGGCGCAGGTCAGGGGGCACGCGCACTTCCCGATCTGACGGACGGGCCCCCGGCAGGGCGGACAGCGGACCACCGGCCGGTCCGGGGCACGCGGCCCCGGACCGGCACGAGGCGTCCTCCGGTCAGTCCTCCGGTCAGCCCTTGACCGACGCCGCGAACATGCCCGCCTCGTACGAGCCGCCCTTCTGGTGGGTGATCACCGCGAGCCGGTTGGCCGCGTTGATCAGGGCGACCAGGGTGACCAGCGCGGCGGTCTGGTCGTCGTCGTAGTGCTTGCGCACCCGGGCCCAGGTCTCGTCGGAGACGCCCTCGGAGGCGTCGGCGAGACGGGTGCCCTCCTCGGCGAGGGCCAGGGCCGCCCGCTCGGCCTCGGTGAACACGGTGGACTCGCGCCAGGCGGCGACCAGATGGAGCCGGACCGCGCTCTCACCGGCGGCCGCCGCCTCCTTGACGTGCATGTCGACGCAGTGGCCGCAGCCGTTGATCTGGCTGGCGCGCAGCGACACCAGCTCCTGCGTGGACTTCGGCAGCGGCGAGTCCTGGATCACCAGGGCCGCGCCGGCGAACCGCTTGGCGAACCTGGCGGCGAGCTCGTTCTCGAACAGGTTGAATCGGGTATCCATGGTTTCGTCCTCACTTGTGGTCGTTCGCGGTGTTGAGCTGGTTCGAACACGAGATGCCGGAGGTCCGCTCCCTGTGACAGGGGGGAGGTGTGACGTGCGCCACCGTTCGCGTCGACGGGGCCGGACGCCTCCCTGTGAGCGGCGGTCACCCGCGCCGCGGCATTCTTCGGCCGTCACATGGCTATCGCGCGTCGGTTTGTCGGTGTACGGTCACGGGCCGATGGGCTTTGGGAGCGCTCCCATCGCGTTGCGCCACGCCATGCTCGCGCGACGCGAGTCATCGCACGAGTTCGCACCGCACGAGGAGGAACGCTGTGAAACGCTTTTTGGCCTTACTGGCGACCTGTGCGACGGTCCTGGGCCTCACGGCACTGTCCGGTCCGCAGGCGGCGGCCGCCACCGGCTGCCGGGTCGACTACACGGTGGCCAGCCAGTGGCAGGGCGGCTTCCAGGCCGGAGTGAGGATCACCAACCTGGGCGACCCCGTCTCCGGATGGACGCTCGGATTCACCCTGCCGGACGCCGGTCAGAAGCTCGTCCAGGGCTGGAACGCCACCTGGTCGCAGTCCGGCTCCACGGTCACCGCCGCCGCTGCCGACTGGAACCGCACACTGGCCACCGGCGCCACCGCCGACCTGGGATTCACCGGCTCCTTCACGGGCGCCAACCCGGAGCCCGCGACGTTCACGCTCAACGGCGTCGCCTGCACGGGCTCCGTCGAGGAACCCCCGCCCACCCCGGGCGACGGCACCCCCGTGGACATCAACGGACAGCTGCACGTCTGCGGCGTCCACCTCTGCAACCAGTACGACCGCCCCATCCAGCTGCGCGGCATGAGCACCCACGGCATCCAGTGGTTCAGCCAGTGCTACACCGACGCGTCCCTGGACGCACTCGCGAACGACTGGCGGTCGGACCTGCTGCGCATCTCCATGTACGTGCAGGAGGACGGTTACGAGACCGACCCCGCGGGCTTCACCCGTCGCGTGAACGGCCTCGTCGACATGGCCGAGGCCCGTGGCATGTACGCCGTGATCGACTTCCACACCCTCACGCCGGGCGACCCGAACTTCAACCTCGACCGCGCGAAGACGTTCTTCGCCTCCGTCGCCGCCCGCAACGCCGGCAAGAACAACGTGATCTACGAGATCGCCAACGAGCCCAACGGCGTGAGCTGGGCGGGCATCAAGAGCTACGCCGAGCAGGTCATCCCGGTGATCCGGGCCGCCGACCCGGACGCCGTCGTCATCGTCGGCACCCGCGGCTGGTCCTCGCTGGGTGTCTCGGACGGCTCCAGCGAGAGCGAGGTCGTCGCGAACCCCGTCGACGCCACCAACATCATGTACGCGTTCCACTTCTACGCCGCGAGCCACAAGGACACCTACCGTGCCACGGTGAGCCGGGCGGCCTCCCGACTGCCGCTGTTCGTCTCCGAGTTCGGCACGGTGAGCGCCACCGGCGGCGGAGCGGTGGACCGGGCGAGCAGCATCGCCTGGCTGGACCTGCTCGACCAGCTGAAGATCAGCTACGCGAACTGGACCTACTCCGACGCCGACGAGGGCAGCGCGGCGTTCCGGCCCGGCACCTGCTCCGGCACCGACTACAGCGGCAGCGGCGTGCTGACCGAGTCCGGCGCGCTGCTCAAGAGCCGGATCAGCACCCCGGACGACTTCCCCACGAGCTGATTTTCGGCGGGGGTCCGGCCGGCCGGACCCCCCCCCCCCCCCGGGGGGGGGCGCCCCCCCCCCCCCCCCGGGGTGCCCCCCCCCCCCCCCCCCCCCCCACCCCACCCCCCCCCCCCCCCACCCCCCCACCAGT
>NZ_JBIRYZ010000001.1:0-100214 GCF_044390325.1 Streptomyces sp. NPDC018964 | reverse complement strand
TGGTCAGCTCGCGGGGGGGTGCCACAAGCCCCGGAACCACCCCCGCCCACACTCCCACCATTGTTTTTTTGGGGGGGGGGGGGGGGCGCGGCCCCCCCCCCCCCCGCCGATGGGGAGCGCTCCCCATCCCGTACCCCTGTTTCCGCACCTCGTACGTCCCACCCCTCCCACTCCTCACCCCTCACCTCGGAGGCACAAGTGCGCGCTCTCCTCGCACGATTACCGCGCCGGGCCTGGACCGCGGTCCTCACCACGGCCGTGCTGTCGGCGTCCGCCCTCACGGTGCTGCCCGCGAGCGGCGCCGAGACCGGCTGCCGGGTCGACTACACCGTGAACAAGTGGGCCGACGGCTACACCGCACAGGTCAAGGTCACCAATCTCGGCCCCGCGCTGGACGGTTGGCGGCTGACCTGGACCTACACCGGCGACCAGCGGGTGACCTCCGCGTGGAACGCGACCGTCACCCAGACCGGTGCGTCCGTCGTCGCCGACAGTCTCGGCTGGAACGGCGCGCTGCCCACGGGAGGCGCCGCCGAGTTCGGCCTGCAGGGGACCTGGCGTTCGGCCGACCCCGCACCGGGCGACTTCGCCCTCAACGGCGTGCCGTGCGGCGGTGACGGCACCACGCCGCCGACCACGCCCCCGCCCACGACCCCGCCACCCAGTGCGGACTGCGGCGACGCCGCGCTCTGCTCGGACTTCGAGGACCAGACCGGCTCCACCCCGTCCGGCGCCTGGCGCTTCACCGCACCCGACTGCCAGGGCACCGGGACGGCCGCCGTGGACACCGCCGTCGCGCACAGCGGCAGCCGGTCGCTGCGGATCGACGGCCGGGCCGGCTACTGCAACCACGCCTTCGTCGCCGCCACCGCGGACCTGTCCTCGGTCGGTCCGGTGATGCACGTACGCATGTGGGTACGGCACACCACCGCGCTCCCCTCCGCCCACGTCACCTTCGTGTCCCTGCCCGACTCCTCCCAGGGCGGGCGGAGCCTGCGCGTCGGCGGCCAGAACGGCGCCCTGCAGTGGAACCGGGAGAGCGACGACGCCACCCTGCCGGAGCAGAGCCCGGCCGGCGTGGCGCTGAGCAGGCCGCTGCCGACGGGAAGCTGGCAGTGCCTGCGCTTCGCGATCGACACGACGGCTCCCGGACTCGACACCTGGCTCGGCGACGAGCAGGTCCCCGGCCTGCACGCCGACGGTGTGCCGACGCAGGACGTCGACCGGCAGTGGCTCGCCCGCACCACCCCGCCCCGCCCCACCGCCCTGCGGCTGGGCTGGGAGAGCTACGGCACGGGCGACGACACCCTGTGGTTCGACGACGTGGCCGTCGGCTCCGACCCCATCGGCTGCTGACGGCTCCCTGGCCGGAGCTCCCGGCCGGAATCCCGCCCCGGTGTCCCGCCCGGAACACGCCCGGACGCCGGGGCGGACGGCCGTCTTCCGGACGGACCCTCCCCGCACATGTCACAGAACCGCGGCGGCCGGCGTCCCGTGTGCGGGAGACCGTGGGAAGCGACCGAACGGGAGAAGCCGGTGAAGAGCGAGGAAACAGAGCACACGGACACCGCGACCGAGTCGTTCGTCGCCCACCGCGACCTGCTGTTCACCGTCGCCTACGAGATGCTCGGCTCGGCCGCCGACGCCGAGGACGTGCTGCAGGAGACCTGGCTGCGCTGGGCGGGCGTCGACCTCGCCGCGGTCCGGGACCTGCGGGCCTACCTCGTACGGATCACCACCCGGCAGGCGCTGAGCAGACTGCGCACGCTCGGCCGCCGCAAGGAGTCCTACGTCGGCTCCTGGCTCCCCGAACCGCTGCTCACCGCCCCCGACGTGGCCGAGGACGTCGAACTCGCCGACAGCGTCTCGATGGCGATGCTGCTGGTGCTGGAGACGCTCGCCCCCACCGAGCGGGCGGTGTTCGTGCTGCGCGAGGTGTTCGGCCTCGAGTACGACGAGATCGCCGGAGCCGTCGACAAGAGCCCGGCCGCGGTGCGCCAGATCGCGCACCGGGCACGGGCGCACGTCGCCGCACGCCGGCCACGCGGAACCGTGTCACCGGCCGAGACGCGCACCGCCCTCGACGCCTTCCGGCGGGCGGTCGAGACGGGCGATCTGCAGGGCCTGCTCGACGTCCTCGCGCCGGACGTCGTCCTCCTGGGCGACGGCGGCGGCGTCAAGCAGGCCGTCCTCAAGCCCGTCGTGGGAGCGGACAAGGTGGCCCGCCTGCTGCGGGGCGGACTGGGCAGGCTCACCGTCGAGGTGTCGCTGCGGCCGTCGGAGGTCAACGGCCGGCCCGCGCTGATCGTCGGGCTCGACGGCGTGCTCGACACCGTCCTCGCGGTGCGCGTCGACGACGGCCGCATCACCGGCCTCTACGCCGTGCGCAACCCCGAGAAGCTGTCGCGCATGGAGAGCGAGACCGTCCTGCGCCGCTGAACCGGCCGGGGCCCACGTCGGCCTCCGGGCGCCGCCCTTTCCGATGCGGTCACCCGGCGGCGGCCAGGCGTCGCCGCAGCTCCTCCTCCGGGACGTCCTCCAGGTGAGTCATGAAGGCCCACACGTGGCCCGAGGGATCCTTGAGGATGACGGTGCGGTCACCGTGGAACATGTCGGTCGGCGGCTGGAGGATCTCGGCGCCGGCCGCCTCCGCGCGCTCCGCCAGGCCGTCGACGTCCGGTACGAAGACGTGCAGCGCGACGGAGGTGCCCCCGCCGAGCGCGGCCGGTGCGGCGAAGGAGCCGGCCTCCGCCTCGTCCACGCTCGCGTCGCCCAGCATCAGCACCGACCGCCCGACGGTGATCTCGGCGTGCAGGATCCCGCCGCCGGGGGCGTCGACCCTGAAGTCCTCGCGGGCGCCGAACGCCCGGCGGTAGAAGTCGATCGCCGCGGCGGCGTCGTCGACCATGATGTGCGGGACCACGGCATAGCGGTAGCGGTCGGGGATCTCGATGCCGTCCGTGCGCTCGGTCATGACGAACCTCCTCGAAAGGCGCCGCCGGTCGGTTCCCGCGGCTGCGCGCCGAACGTAGAAGCTCAAGTCCGGTTGAGGTCAAGCGCCGACGTCGCCCGCGACCACCCCTGAGCCGCCCGGCCCGGCGGCTCAGGGGTGGTTCGTCAGGTAGCCGCCCATGGAGGTGAAGTACTCGGTCGCGGGCAGCTCCCGGCCGTCCTCGGTCCGTACGCGGGTGAGGGCGAGGCCGTGGTTGCGGCCGGTACGGGCGTCGGCGCCGGCGACGATCACCACGCCGTCGCCCTCGCGGTAGAAGACGCGGCCGGGCGTGCCGCCGTACCGCCCCTCGGAGACGACGGCGGCCAGGACCTCGAGCCGCTTGCCCCTGTGGAAGGTGAAGGCGCTGGGGTACGGCTCGGACTGGGCGCGGACCAGGCGCTCCAGGTCCGCGGCCGGCCACGTCCAGTCGATGCGGCTGTCCTCGACGGACCGCTTGTGGAAGAAGCTCGCCTGCGAGCGGTCCTGCTTGGTGAACTCCGTCCGCCCGGAGGCGATCAGGTCGAGGGCGCCGAGGGTGACCGGTGCGATGAGGTCGACGGTCTTGTGGAAGAGGTCGGTCGCGGTGTCCGTCGGCCCGACCGGGACCGACTCCTGCCGCACGATGTCGCCGGCGTCGAGCTCGTCGTTCATCATGTGCGCGGTGACGCCCACCTCGGACTCGCCGTTGATGAGCGCCCAGATCAGCGGGGAGAAGCCGGCGTACTTCGGCAGCAGCGAGTCGTGCACGTTCAGGGTGCCGTGGCGGGGCAGGCCGAAGATGCGCGGGGGGATCCACGTACGCCAGTTGTTGGCCACGATGACGTCCGGGTCGGCCTCCTCGAGGCGGTCGAACAGCTCGTCGTCGGGGCGGTTGCGGATCACGACCGGTACGCCGTTCTCCTCGGCGAGGTCGGCGACCGAGTCGCTCCAGATCTTCTCGTACGCGTGCTCGCTCCTGGGGTGGGTCACGACCAGGACCACGTCGTGCTCGGAGTCCAGGAGGGCTCGCAGGGTGCGGTGCCCCCAGGTCTGGTAGCCGAACATGACGACCCGCATGGGGTTCCTCCTCGGGGCAGGGAATGACCACGGTCAGTAAAGCAAGGCTTACCTAAGTGGTCAACGGGGCACATTTGGGCGCGTGTTGACGATCGGCGCGCCCCCGGGTGCCCGTTTTGTCTATGGACAGCCCCGAGATGATGAGCTTAGCCTTACCTAAGTTCAGGGCGGCTGATCTTCGGCGTGCCCGGACGCCCGTACTTCCCGATGCATGACCGACGGACGCCTGCCCCCGCACGGCGGCCGCACCGCACGATGGGAGTGACATGGCACAGGCTCGTCCCGGCGACGCCCCTCTGATCCACGACCTCATTGGTATCGGCTTCGGGCCGTCCAACGTGGCCATGGCGATCGCGCTCAGCGAGCACAACGCACGCGTCGGCGGAGATGAAGCGGTCACCGCGCACTTCTTCGAACAGCAGCCGCGCTTCGGCTGGCACCGGGGCATGCTCATCGACGACGCGACCATGCAGGTGTCCTTCCTCAAGGACCTGGTGACGCTCCGGAACCCGGCCAGCGAGTTCAGCTTCCTGTGCTACCTCAAGAGCAGGGGACGGCTGATCGACTTCATCAACCACAAGAACCTCTTCCCGCTGCGGGTGGAGTTCCACGACTACTTCGAGTGGGCCGCCGGCCAGGTCGGCGACCTGGTCTCCTACGGCCACGAGGTCGTCGGCGTCATGCCCGTGGTCCGTGACGGCACCGTGGAGCACCTGGACGTGACGGTCCGGTCGGGGGAGGGGCTCGCGGTCCACCGTGCGCGCAACCTCGTCATCGGCACCGGCCTGCGACCCCTGATGCCCGAGGGCGTGGAGCGCGGCGCCCGGGTCTGGCACAACTCCGAACTCCTGGCGAGGATCGACGAACTGGAGGGGACCTCGCCCTCCCGGTTCGTCGTCGTGGGCGCCGGACAGAGCGCCGCCGAGAACGTCGCCTACCTCCACCGCCGGTTCCCCGACGCCGAGGTCTGCGCCGTCTTCTCCCGCTACGGCTACAGCCCCGCCGACGACAGCGGCTTCGCCAACCGCATCTTCGACCCCGGGGCCGTCGACGAGTTCTTCACCGCGCCGGAGACCGTCAAGCGCCGGCTGATGGACTACCACGGCAACACCAACTACTCCGTGGTGGACATCGACCTGATCGACGACCTGTACCGGCAGATGTACCGGGAGAAGGTCCTCGGCACCGAGCGGCTGCGCTTCCTCAACGTCTCCCGGCTCACCGACGTCAAGGAGACGCCGGACAAGGTGCGCGCCACCGTCACTTCCCTCGTCACCGGCGAGGAGACCCTCCTCGACGCCGACGTGGCGGTCTTCGCCACCGGTTACCGCCCCGCCGACCCCGTCGGCCTGCTCGGCGAGGTCGCCGACCGCTGCCTGCGCGACGACCAGGGCCGGATCCGTGTCGAGCGTGACTACCGCGTCGCGACGGACCCCGAACTGCGCTGCGGGATCTACCTGCAGGGCGGCACGGAGCACACCCACGGCATCACCTCGTCCCTGCTTTCCAACACCGCCGTCAGGGTCGGCGACATCCTGGACTCGCTCCTCGACCGGGGCCGCGAACCGGCCTCCGGCGCGGTCCGGACGGCCGCCGACCGCACGGGCGGCCACGCCCGCCGGGGCTGACCGAAGGGATGACGTACGTCCCCATGGGCACGACTGCCGTGGAGCGCCCCGCGACCGTGGCCACCACACGGGTCCGCCGACAGCGAGTCGTGGGGCGGGGATCCTCGTGATCGCGGCGGCGGTGTCGCCGGCCGTCGGCGCGCGCGTCGAGTCCCGCCGAGGTGTGGCACGGACTGTCCGCGCCGCCCGACCCCGACCGGCGGCTCACCGGGATCCGGCTCATCGTGCCGATCGGCCGCACACACGTCCAACTCGACCGGCGGCCAGGAAAGTTGTTCAAGTAAGGCTAGGCTATCCTTATTTTGATGCGGTACGGTTTGCCTGCCCTGTGCGCGGGGCGTGGCGACAGCGCGGAAAGCAAGGGAATTGCGGATGCTCCTCCACAGAACGACGCGAGGGAGGCCGTGGCGGCGACCGGCGACGGTACTGTCCGCCACGACGCTCGACACGGGCCTCCTCGCGGGCCGCGGTTCCGCATCGGACCCGGCGGACCGGGCGGGCGACGGCAGGCCCACCACCCGGGCCGGCGCCTTCCCGGTCACCGTGGAGCACACGTCCGGATCCACGACGGTCGAGGAGGCCCCCGAGCGCGCCGACCTCGTCGACGTCGACCGGATCTTCGTCATCGACGACGAGGCGGACACGCAAGCCCTCAAGAAGTCCGGGCTGTCCGCCGACCTGGACGCCATGAAGAAGGGAAACGTGTCCTGCCTGCCGGACAGCGAGGGCCCGGCGGTCGGCGCGGTCATCTCCCAGGGCACCCCGCTGTCCCTGCCGTACACCGTCGGCGAGCTCGTCGAGTCGGCGGCCGGCCGAGGATGACGGCCGACACGTCCCGCCCCCGGCCCACCCGGGGCACGGTGTGAGGACGACCGACACGCGCCCCGCCCCGGCGACCCTGCGGACGGCGACCGGGCGCGAGGCCGCCCGATGGGTCGCCGCGCACTGCCGGCAGGTGCCCGGCCTGACCGCGGCCACCGTGCTCACCACGGTGGCCGGGGCGGCCCTCCAGGTGCTCCCCGTGCTGCTGCTCGGCCGGGTCGTCGACGGGGTGGTCGAGGGCGAACCGCGTTCGCTCCTCGTCACGGTCGGCGCCCTGATGGCGGCCGCCGCCCTGCTCGGAGCGGCGGCCACCGCGGTGTCGACCTACCTGATCGGCAGACTGGGCGCGGACCTGCTCGCACGGCTGCGGGAGCGGGCCGTCCGGGCGGTCCTCGGCATGCCGAGCGCGCGGATCGAGCAGGTCGGCCGGGGGGACGTGCTCTCCCGGGTCGGTGACGACGTGGCCGTCGTCTCCAAGGGCATCCGCACGGCCGTCCCCACCGTGTTCTCGGCGGGCGTGCTGGTCGCCGTCGCCACGTTCGGCATGTTCGGACTGGACTGGCGGCTCGGCCTCGCGGGCGCCGGCGCGCTGCCCGCGTACGCACTGGCGCTGCGCTGGTACCTCCCGCGCTCCGCCCCGCTGTACCAGAGGCAGCGGGCGGCCCAGGCCGACCGGGCGCAGGCGCTGATCAGCGGTCTGGACGGAATCGACACGGTCCGGGCCTACCGCCTTGAGGGCGCCTTCCGCGAGAAGGTCACCGAGGAGTCGTGGCGGGTCCGCAACCTCGGGATCGACGTGTTCCGGTTCTTCGGCCGGTTCGTCGGCCGGGAGAACCGCGCCGAGTTCATCGGGCTGGTGCTGATCCTCCTGGTGGGGTACGCCCTGCTGGAGGCCGGCGCCGCCGGACTGGGCGAGGTGGCGGCGGCCCCGCTGCTGTTCCACCGGCTCTTCGGCCCGCTGGGCCTGATCATGTTCACCTTCGACGAGGCCCAGAAGTCGGGTGCGAGCCTGACCCGGCTGGTCGGGGTGCTGGGGGAGGCCGCCGAGGGCAGGCTGGTGGGCGACCCGGCGGTCGCGCCGGCGGACCCCGCGCCGCTGCCGGTGACGGTGGAGGGGCTGACGTTCCGTTACCCCGGCGCCGACGAGCCGGTCCTGAAGGACGTCGACCTGAGCATTCCGGCCGGTGGTTCGCTCGCGCTGGTGGGGGCGACGGGCGCCGGGAAGACGACCCTGGCCGCGCTGATCGCGGGCATCGGGACCCCGCAGGTCGGCTCGGTGCGCATCGGACCGACCGACCTCGCCGGACTGGACGAGGCCGGGGCGCGGGCCCTGGTGAGCATCCTGACCCAGGAGACGCACGTGTTCTCCGGCCCGCTCGCCGACGACCTGCGGCTGTCCGCGCCGACGGCGACCGACACCGAGCTGATGGACGCGTTGCGCACGGTCGGCGCGGGCGAATGGGCCGAGGCGCTGCCCGACGGTCTGGCCACCCCGGTCGGCGAGGGCGGTGAACGCCTGGACGTCACCAAGGTCGCCCAGCTCGCCCTGGCCCGGCTGGTGCTGGCCCGGTCGCCGGTGGTGGTGCTCGACGAGTCGACCGCCGAGGCGGGCAGCGAGGGCGCCGCCGAACTGGAGCGGGCCGTGCTGGCCGCGTGCGCCGGCCGGACCACCCTGTTCGTGGCGCACCGGCTGACCCAGGCGATGGCGGCGGACCGGATCGCCGTCCTGGACGCGGGGCGCGTGGTCGAACTGGGCACGCACGAGGAACTGGTGGAGCTGGGCGGCCGGTACGCGCGGTTGTGGCGGGCCTGGCGAGAAGGTAGTTAGGTAAGCCTAAGTCGGGTGTGGCTGACTTTCATGCCGAGAAAGGGCGTTGAGTCGTCGATGGAACCGAACGCTCGTGTCGTACTGCTTTCCCCCGCACGCCTGGCCGGCGCACGCCGGCGCACCGGCGCCTGCTCCGACAGGACCATCGCCGAAGCGAGTGCCATCGGGCTGTCGTACTGGGCGACCGGCCAGAGCCCCGACGGCATCGACCTGACCCCCGGCACCCTGTTCGCCGACGTCCTCGGCTGGGTCGACAACGGCGGGACGGCACCCGCCGGCTGGCGGGTCGGCGCGGACGGCGCGGACGGCCTGAGCATCACCGCCCCCGAGGGCGTCCTGCCGGCCGGCGCCCAGCTCGCCCTGGACGACCTCGCCGACTTCCCGGACCGGCCGCTCGGCACCATCGGCCCGTCCAGCGCGGCGGCGCGGCTCGCGACGCTGGCCGAATGGAACGACACCGACGCCGACCGGGCCCGGCCGACCGTCGTGGAGATGTTCCGCGAGCAGGCGCGCACCAGGCCCGACGCCGTCGCCGTCGTCGACGAGCACCGCTCGCTGACCTACCGCCAGACCGCCGAACTGTCCGGCCAACTGGCCCACCACCTCCTCGAACGCGGACTCACCGCCGAACAGGTCGTCGGCATCTCACTGGACCGCTCCGCCGACATGGTGATCGGCCTGCTCGCCGTGCTCCAGGCCGGCTGCGCCTTCGTCCCCCTCGACCCGCGGTGGCCCGCCGCCCGCCGGACCGTCGTCATCGAGGACGCCCGGGTCGTCCTCCAGCTCAACGACTCGGGCGAGCACGACCCGGCCGAACCGGAGGCCGTCGCCGTCGACCTCGCCGACTGGCGGTACGGTTCCCACCCCACCGGGGAGACCGGCGTCCCCCTCCCCGGCGACGCCCTCGCCTACGTGATCTTCACCTCCGGCTCGACCGGACGGCCCAAGGGCGCGATGATCCGGCACGAGGCGATCAGCGAACGCCTGCTGTGGCAGGTCGACGAGATCCTGCGCTTCGGCCACGACGACGCGTCCCTGTTCAAGGCCCCGCTCTCCTTCGACATCTCCGTCAACGAGATATTCCTGCCGCTGGTCTCCGGCGGCCGGCTGGTCGTCCTGCGACCCGGCGGCGAACGCGACCCGCACCACCTGCTGAGCGTGATCGAGGAGCAGCGCGTCACCTTCACCTACCTGGTGTCGTCCATGCTGGACGTGCTGCTGGAGATCGCCGGGGACTCCGGCCGGCTGGACAGCCTGCGGCACGTGTGGTGCGGCGGCGAGGTGCTGACCCCGGAGCTGTACGAGCGGTTCCGCGCCCGGCTCGACATTCCCATGTACCACGGCTACGGCCCCGCCGAGACCACCATCGGCGTCTCGCACGTCGTCTACCGGGGCACGGCGGAACGCCTGTCCACGTCGATCGGCAGGGCCAACCCCAACACCCGGCTGTACGTCCTGGACGACGAACTGCGCCCGGTCCCGTTCGGCGCCGGCGGCGAACTGTACGTGGGCGGCTTCCTCCTGGGGCGCGGCTACGTCAACGCGCCCGGCCTGACCGCCTCCCGGTTCGTGGCGAACCCCTTCGCCGACGACGGGTCCCGGCTGTACCGCACCGGTGACCTCGCACGGTACAACCCGGACGGATCACTGGACTTCCTCGGCCGCGCCGACAACCAGGTCAAGATCCGCGGCATGCGGCTGGAGATCGAGGACGTCGAGGCCGGCCTCGCCGAGCACCCCGGGGTACGGCACACCTGCGTCGTCCCGAAGAAGAACACGGCGGGCGGCACCTACCTGGTCGGGTACGTCCTCCCGGCCGCCGGGAGCGAGGACCTGCGGGCCGACGAGGTCGAGGCGTGGGCCCGCGAGCACATGGTCGAGTACATGGTGCCCGCCCACATCGTCGTCATGACGGAGTTCCCGCTCACCGCGAACGGCAAGCTCGACCGGAACGCCCTGCCGGAACCCGCGGTCCCGACGGGCACCCTCGTCCCGCCCGCCACCGAGAACGAGCGCACGGTGTGCGCGGCGGTCGCGGCGGTGCTGGGACTCGAGGAGGTCGGGGCCGACCAGGACTTCTTCCGGCTCGGCGGGGACAGCATCCTGGCGATCTCGCTGCTGAGCGCGCTGCGCGCCGCCGGGCTCCACGTCACGGCGCGGCAGGTCTTCACCCACACCACCGCGGGGGCGCTGGCGGCGGTGGCGAGCCGCGAGGACCTCTCCGCCGTGGACCACCGCGACGTCCCGACCGGCTCCGTCGTCGGATCGCCCGTCGTGCAGTGGCTCGGCGGGACCACCGACGCGATCGACGGCTTCGTGCAGTCGGTGGTGCTGAACACCCCGGCGGACCTGACCGCCGACGCCCTCGACGAGATCCTCACCGCCGTGGTCCGGCACCACGACATGCTGCGCGCCAGGCTGGTGCGCGGCGCACCCTGGAGCTTCGACATCCCGGAGGCCGACCGGGCCGCGGCCGGCTGGCAGGAGAGCGACCGCCCGCTCGACGAGTGCGTCGCCCTCGCCACCGACGGACTGGACCCCGAGGGCGGCGTGATGCTGCGGGCCGTCTGGCGCCGCGCGGCACGCCAACTCGTCCTCGTGGCCCACCACGTGGTGATCGACGGGGTGTCCTGGCGCGTCCTGATGGAGGACCTGGCCACCGCCTGGCGGCAGGTCGCCTCCGGCACGCCCGTCGAACTGCCCCCGGTGGGCACCTCGTTCCGGCGCTGGACACAACTGCTGGAACGCGCCGCCTTCGACGCCGACAGCTCCTACCACCGGCGTCCCCTGCCGGGCCCGGACCTGCCGCTGGGCCGGCGCGCCCTGTCCGAGGACGACACCGTCGCGGGCGAGCGCCTGCGGACCGTCACGGTCGGCCCCGAGACCACCGCCGCGCTGCTGGGCGAGATCCCCGCGAAGTTCCACGCCGGCGTCGACGACGTCCTGCTCACCGCGCTCGCCGTCGCCCTCGCCCGCCGGCGCCGCGACCTCGGCCAGGACCAGACCTTCGCGTACATCGAGCTCGAGGGCCACGGCCGCGAGCCGGGGTTCGTGGCGGACTCCGCCGGCTTCGAGCCGGAACTGTCCCGGACCGTGGGCTGGTTCACCACCCTCTTCCCGGTGACGGTGGACCCCGGTACGGCACCCGACCCCACCGCGCCCGAGTACCTGGCCGGCGCCCTCAAGGCCGTCAAGGAGGACCTCGCCCGCGTCCCGGACAACGGCGTCTCCCACGGCGCCCTGCGGTACCTGGCCGGCGCGGAGTTCGACGCCCCCGCACCCCAGGTGCTCTTCAACTACCTCGGCCGCTTCGCCGCCGGCGCTTCCGGCGACTGGCAGCTCGCGGGCACCACCGGTCAGCTGGGCGAGAGGCGCGACCCCCGGATGCGCCTGCCGCGCGCCCTGGAGTTCAACGCGATCGCCGAACCCGCCGTCGGCGGCGGGTACGAGCTGGTCACCACGATCTCCTGGCCCGACGGGATGTTCACCGACGAGGACATCACCACCCTCGGCGCGTACTTCCGCACCGCCCTCGACGGACTCGCCGCCCTCGACCGGGGCGGCCACTCGCCCAGCGACTTCCCCCTGGTACCGCTCACCCAGAGCGACGTCGACGCCCTGGACGGCCCGGCACTGCGCGACATCCTGCCCCTGACCCCGCTGCAGGAGGGCCTGTACTTCCACTCCGTCTTCGACGACGACTCGGCGGGCGCCTACGTCGAGCAGCAACTCCTCACCCTGGAGGGCGAGGTGGACGCCGGCCGGCTCGCGGCGGCGGCCACCCGGCTGCTCACGCTCTTCCCCAACCTGGCCGCCCGCTTCACGGCGCTCGCCGACGGCCGCGTGGTCTCCGTGCTGGAGAGCGGCACCGACGTCCCCTTCACCGTGACCGACCGCCCCGGCATCACCGACGAGGAGCTGCGCGACCTCGCCGAACGCGACCGCCGCGCCGGCTTCGACCTGGCCACCGGCCCGCTGATGCGCTGCACCCTCGTCCGCCGCGGCCCCGGCCGCGACGTCCTGGTGCAGACCGTGCACCACATCATCGCCGACGGCTGGTCGATCCCGCCGATGCTCCGCGCGCTGCTGGCCGAGTACCACGCGCCGGGAACCGTGCACCCGGCCGGCGGCTTCGCCGACTACGTGCGCTGGCTCGCCGGACGCGACGCCGACGAGAGCGACCGGGTGTGGCGCGAGCAACTCGCAGGCCTGCCCGGCCCGTCGCTGGTCGCCGAGGACCACACCCCGTCCGACCGGTTCGCCGACACCGTCGTGGAGCCCGAGGACGACGTCGACGCCGCCGCCCGCGAGGCGGGCGTGCCGCTGAGCGTGGCCGTGCACAGCGCCTGGGCGCTGACCCTCGGCGGCATCCTGCGGAGCGACGACGTGGTGTTCGGCTCCACGGTGTCCGGCCGCGACGCCGAGGTGCCCGGCATCGGGGACATGGTGGGCCTGTTCATCAACACCGTTCCGGTACGCGTCCGCTGGTCCTCCGGCACCACGGCGGGCGACCTGCTCGCCTCGGTGCGCGACCACCAGAGCGCGGTCCTGCCGCACCAGCACGTGTCCCTGGCGAGGATCGGCCGCCAGGCCGGCTCCGGGCCCCTCTTCGACACCCTCGTGGTGTTCGACGTGGCCACCGACCCGGCCTCCCTGCGGCGGCCCGGCGACACCCTGGCCGTCACCGGCATCGTCAACGAGGGCGCCCCGCACTACCCGTTGACCCTCGTCGTCGAGCGCGCCCCCGACGGCCGCCCGCGCTTCAACCTCATCCACGACGGTGAACTGCTGCGGGAGACGACCGCCCGGGCGATCCTGCGCACGTTCACCGCAACCCTGACCCGCCTGCTCACCCGCCCGGACACCCCGGTCGCGCACCTGGAGCCGGGGCGCGGGCGCCCCCTCGCACCCGTCACCCCGACGACCCTGGGCGGACTCTTCGACGCCGCCGCGCGCCGCGACCCCGCCGCCACCGCCGTCACCCAGTGCGGCCTCGACGGCACCGCCCGCTCCCTGACCTACGGTGAACTGTCGCGGGCGAAGGACGCGTTGGCCGCCGTCCTGCGCGCGGCCGGGGTCGGTCCGGGCGAACTGGCCGCCGTCGCCGTCCCGCGCTCCGTCGAGCAGGTCGTCGCGCTGGTCGCGATCGCCGGCGCGGGCGGCGCGTACGTACCGCTCGACCCGGCGTACCCGGACGAACGGCTGGAGTACGTCCTCGCCGACGCGGCCCCGCGGGTGGTCCTCGTGGACCGCGAGCAGCGCGACCGCTTCACCGCGCTCCTCGACCGGGCCGGCGTCGCGGCCCGCGTGCTCGTACAAGGAGAGGAACCGCCACCGGCGGATGCCACCGGGCCCGCACCCGCGGCCGACTGGCACGACCCCGCGTACGTGATCTACACCTCCGGATCGACCGGCCGGCCCAAGGGCGTCGTCGTCCCGCACTCCGGCGTGGTCACCCTGCTCGCCCGCACCCAGCCGGACATGGGCTTCGGCCCGGACGACGTGTGGGTACAGTTCCACTCCTTCTCCTTCGACTTCGCGGTCTGGGAGCTGTGGGGCGCGCTGGCGCACGGCGGTGAGCTGCTGGTGCCCGAGTACGGACTGACCCGCTCCCCGGTCGACTTCCACCGCCTGGTCCGCGAGCGCGGAGTGACCGTGCTCAACCAGACCCCGTCGGCGTTCCACCAGTTCGCCGAGGCCGACCGGCTGGCCGGTGAGCCACTGCCCGCGCTGCGCCGGATCGTCTTCGGCGGGGAGGCGCTGGACCTCGGCCGGCTGCGCGGCTGGGTCGAACGGCACGGCACCGCCTCGCCCGAACTGGTCAACATGTACGGCATCACCGAGACCACCGTCCACGTCACCCACCGGGTGCTGACCGACGAGGACTTCGGCCCCGGCGACGCCGTCAGCCCGATCGGCGGCCCGATCCCCGGCCTGGTCACCCACCTCCTCGACGACCGGCTCCGGCCGGTGCCGTCCGGCCGGGTGGGCGCCGTCTACGTCGCCGGCGACCAGGTGTCGCTCGGCTACCTGGGCAGGCCCGGCCTCACCGCGGGCCGGTTCGTGGCGGACCCGTTCGCGGGCGACGGCTCCCGCATGTACCACACGGGCGATCTGGCCCGCCGCACCCTCGACGGCGAGCTGGAGTTCGTCGGGCGCGCCGACGACCAGGTACAGCTCAAGGGCTTCCGCATCGAGCCGGGCGAAGTGGAGTCCGCGATCCGGGAGCTCGACGGCGTGGTCGACGCCGCCGTCACCGTGGCGGACACCGGCGACCACCTGGTCGCGCACGTGGTGGGCCGCACCCCCGGCGACCTCACCGACCTGCTGGCCGGGAAGCTGCCCGCGCACATGGTTCCGGGCCGGGTCCTCACGATCGACGCCCTGCCGCTGACGGTCAACGGCAAGCTCGACCGCGCGGCCCTGGCCGAACACGCCCGGAAGGACGCCGGGAACGGCGCCGCACCCGCGGACGGACCCGCGGCCACCGCCGCACTCGTGGACGTCTTCACCCGGGCGCTGCCCGGCACGGCCGTGGACGCCGACACCGACTTCTTCCGCGCCGGGGGCGACAGCATCGTCGCCATCACCGTGGTCAACCGGGCCAGGGCGCTCGGCCTGCCGATCGCGCCCCGGGACGTGTTCCTGCTCAGGACACCGCGGGCGCTCGCGGAGCACCTGGGGACACGGACCCCCCGGGCCGGTGCCGCGCCCGCGAGCGCGTCCGCTCCCGCTCGCCGCGAGGACGGGCCCCTGACACCGACCCCGATCATCCTCCGCCAACGCGAACTGGGCGGCTCCCTCACCCGGTTCGCCCAGGCCAGGACCCTCGACGTTCCCGAGGGCGCCGACTTCGCGGACGTCCGGCGCGCCGCGAACGCCGTGGTCGCCGCACACCCGGCCCTGCGGCTGCGGCTGCGCACCGGACACGGCGTGTGGACCCTGCGCACCGAACCCGCCCGCGACATCGCCGTCGCACGGCCGGACACCACCGACGCGACGGCCGTCGCGAACGAGGCGGCCGGGCGGCTCGACCCCGAGTCCGGGGACGTCGTCGCGTTCGCGTGGCTGGAGGCGACCCGGACCCTCGTGATCACCGTGCACCACCTCGCCGTCGACTCGGTGTCCTGGCTGATCCTCCTCGACGACCTGGCCACCGCCCTGCGCGGGGGAACCCCGGCCCCGGCGACGACGTCGTACGCCGAGTACGCCGAAGCCCTGACGCTCCGCTCCGCACAGGACGTCGACGACCTCGACCACTGGGTCACCACGCTCCGGGCCCCCGCACTGCTGCCGGCGCCCGGCAAACCGCGCGAGACCACCGTCGCGCTCGCCCCCGAGGTGAGCGAACACCTCACGCGCACGGCACCCGCCGCGCTCGGCGTCGGACTCACCGAGCTGCTGTGCGGCGCCCTGCGCACCGCGCTGACCCGCGTCCAGCCGTCCCCCACCGATCTCACGGTCGAACTGGAGCGGCACGGCCGGGTCCCCGCCCTCGAACACCACGACTACACCCGCACGGTCGGCTGGTTCACCTCCATCGCGCCCGTACGCCTCACGGCGCACACCGACCCCGTGGCGGCGGCGCGCGAGGTCGCCGAGCGCCGGCCGGACGAGCAGGCGCACGTCGCGTACGGCCGGCTCAGGTACCTCAACCCGCAGACGGCACCGCTGCTCACGGCCCGCCCGCAGGTGCTGTTCAACTACCTCGGCCGGGGCAGCGAGTCCCGGGCACTGCGCCTCACCGGCGGCGAACCGGGCAGCCCGTACGCCGTCGAGGTCAACGCGTGGCTCGACGAGACCACCGGATCCCTGCGCGCGGCCTTCACCCTCGCCGAGGGCGTCCCCGACGAGATCACCGGGCACTGGCTGAGCGCGCTGGAGCACCTCGCGGACGCCTCCGTCACGGCCGAGCGCACCGCACCGGTCACCCCGCTCCAGCGGGGCCTGTTCTTCCAGGCCCAACTGGCGGGCACGGCCGGGCACTACGTCGCGCAGAACTGGTTCACCTTCGACCGGCGCCTGGACGCCGGCGCGCTGGCCCAGGCGATGGCCCACGTCATCGGACGGCACCCGGCCGTGGGCGCCGGCTTCACCACCGACGACGACGGCAACCCGGTCCAGGTGCTCAAGGCGGGCCGGCGGGTCGGCGTCCGCACGGTCACCCTGTCGACCGACGCGGAGGTCGAGGAACTGCGCGCCCGGGACCGCGACACGGGGTTCGATCCGGGGGAGCCGCCGCTGATCCGGCTCACCGTGGTGCGCCTGCCCGACGACCGCGACGGCCTGCTGCTCAGCTACCACCTGCTGCTGTGGGACGGCTGGTCCCGCGAGATCGTGCTGCGGGACCTCTTCGACGCCTACCGCGCCGCCGTCGAGGGCCGGTCGACCGACCCGGTCCCGGCGACGCCGGGCTTCGAGGACCACGCCCGGGCGCTCGCCGCCAGGGACACCACCGCGTCGGAACGCTTCTGGGCGGAACACCTGGCGGGCCTCCCCGGCCCGACCCTGCTCGCCGGACCGGCGCCGGCCCTCTCGGACGACCTCCCGCGGGCCCTCGTGCACACCCTGTCCGCCGAGCGGTCCGACCGGGTACGGGAAGCGGCCAAGGCCCACGGCGTCACGCTGAACTCGGTGCTCACCGGCGCGTTCGGCCTGCTGCTGGCCGCGTACACCGGCCGCGGCGACGCGGTGTTCGGCGTCACCGTCTCCGGCCGCGAGGGCGAGGGACTGTCCGGCATCGTCGGCGTGCTGCTCAACACCGTGCCCCAGTGGACCCGGGCACGGCCCGACGACACCGTCCGGGAATACCTGTCGGCCGTACAGGCGGCCAGGGTCGAGGCGATGGACCACGAGCACCTGGGGCTCGGCGAGATCCAGCGGGCCGGCGGACACGACACCCTGTTCGACAACCTGTTCGTGCTGCAGAACTTCCTGGACATGGACGCGTTCGCCGAGATGAACGCCGCGCACGGCATCACCTCGGTGCGGGCCGACGACTCCACGCACTACCCGTACACCTGGGTCGTCACCCCCGGCGACCGGCTCACGGTCAAGCTGGAGCACCGCGTCGGCGACACCGGGCACGCCCGCCGCCTCCTCGACGACTACCTGCGCGTGCTCGACGACCTGGTCCGGGCCACCGGACCGGTGGGCGCGCTGCCGGGCCTCGGCGCGCGGCCGTCGCCCGGGGAGCGCACGGACGTCGGCACGGACACCGTCGTCGACCGGTTCGACCGGGCGGCGGACCGCGCCCCGGAGCGGACCGCGCTCGTCGCGGACGGCTCGTCCATGACCTTCGCCGAGCTGCGGGACCGCAGCCGCGCGGTGGCGGGCGTGCTCGCCGGGCGCGGCCTCGGACCCGAGACCACCGTGGGTCTCGCGATCCCCCGTTCCCTCGACTCGATCGTCGCCCTGTTCGCCGTCCTGCGCACCGGCGCCGCGTACGTGCCGCTGGAACTGGACCACCCGGACGAGCGGATCGCGGCGATCGTCGCGGACGCCCGCCCGGACGTGATCCTCACCGTCGCCTCCGTCACGCCCCGGCTGACCGGGCTCACCGGTGACCTGATCGAACTGGACCGTCCCCTGCCCGCGGCCGAGCCGTTCGTGTCGTTCGCGCCGGACGACCCGGGCCGGCTGCGGCATCCCGCGTACACGATCTACACCTCCGGTTCGACCGGGAAACCGAAGGGCGTGGTGACCGAGTACGCCGGGCTCACCAACATGCTGGTCAACCACCAGCGCCGGATCTTCGAGCCGGTGCTGGCGGACCACGGCCACCGGGTCTTCCGGATCGCGCACACCGTGTCGTTCGCCTTCGACATGTCGTGGGAGGAGCTGCTGTGGCTCGCCGACGGACACGAGGTCCACATCTGCGACGAGGAGCTGCGCCGTGACGCGCCCCGCCTGGTCGCGTACTGCCTGGAACACCGGATCGACGTCGTCAACGTGACCCCCACCTACGCGCAGCAGCTCGTGGCGGAGGGCCTGCTCGACGACCCGGAGCGGCGCCCGGCGCTGGTGCTGCTGGGCGGCGAGGCCGTCACCCCGACACTGTGGCGGCGGCTCGCCGAGACCGACGGGACGGCCGGCTACAACCTCTACGGGCCCACCGAGTACACCATCAACACCCTCGGCGTCGGCACCTTCGAGTGCCAGGACCCGGTGGTGGGCGTGGCGATCGACAACACGGACGTGTACGTACTGGATCCGTGGCTGCGGCCGGTGCCGGACGGGGTGCCCGGTGAGCTGTACGTGTCGGGCATCGGCATCGCGCGCGGCTACCTCGGGCAGCCCGCCCGGACCGCGCACCGGTTCGTCGCGTGCCCGTTCGGCGCGCCGGGTGAGCGTATGTACCGCACCGGGGACCTGGTGACCCGCCGGCCGGACGGCAACCTGACGTATCTGGGCCGCACCGACCAGCAGGTCAAGATACGCGGCCACCGGGTCGAACCCGGCGAGGTGGAGGCCGCGTTCGCGGCCCATCCGGCGGTGCGGTTCGCCGCCGCGGTCGCCCAGCCGGACCCGGGGGTCGACGGCGCCCACCGGCTGGCCGCCTACCTCGTGCTGGAAGGGGCGGAGTTGGCGGAGGTGGCCGCCGAAGTGGGCGCCGGGCTGCCGGACTTCCTGCGCCCGACGCACTACGCGCGGGTCGACGCCATCCCGCTGACCGTGAACGGCAAGGCCGACACCAGGGCACTGCCGGAGGCCAGACCGCTGGGCGCGCTGACCACGGCGGGGGAGCGGGGCCCGCGCACCGGGACCGAGACCGCGGTGTGCGAGTTCTTCGCCGAGGCACTGGACCTGGACGACGACGAGGTCAGCGCGGTGAGCGACTTCCTGTCCCTCGGCGGGCACTCCATGCTGGCGGTGCGGCTGATCGGGCTGCTCCGCCGGGAGTACGGTCCTGTCGTCACGATCCGCGACCTGTTCACCCTGCGCACCCCGGAAGCGATGGCCCGCCACATCGATGACCACTCCTGACGTACGAAGGCCCCGCCCGGGGTCCGACATCCTGCGGACCGCCCTGCGCCGCAACATCGGCGCGATGGCCGGTGGCACCGTCCTCATGGGCCTGTACCAGGCCGGTGAGACGGCCTTCCCCATCGCGCTCGGCCTGATCGTCGAGCACACGATGCGGGACCGGAGCCCCGGCCTGCTCGCCCTGTCGGTCGCCGCGCTCGCCGTGATCACCACGACGGTGTCGCTGTCGTGGCGGTTCGGGATGCGCATCCTGCAGAAGGCCAACACCACGGAGGCGCACCGCTGGCGGGTGAGGGTCGCGGCCTGCGGACTCCAGCCGGTGGCCAGGGACGTCGACCTCAAGTCCGGCGAAGTGCTGACCATCGCCACCGAGGACGCCGACCAGACCGCCGACATCATCGAGGTGGTGCCGCTGCTGATCAGTTCGCTGGTGGCCGTGCTCGTCGCGGCGGTCGCGCTGGGTCTCGCCGACCTCCGGCTCGGCCTGCTGGTGATCGCAGGCACCGCCGCGATCCTGACGGTCCTGAGCGTGATGTCCAGGCGGATCGGCGACAGTACCCGGGAACAGCAGGCCCGGGTGGCGCGGGCGGGGGCGAAGGTCGCCGACCTGATCACCGGCCTGCGCCCGCTGCACGGCTTCGGCGGCAACCACGCGGCCTTCCGATCCTACCGGAAGGTCAGCACGGAGGCGAGGCTCCAGGCGATCACCGTCGCCAAGGCGAACGGCGTGTACGCGGGCACCGCACTGGCCCTCAACGCGGTCCTCGCCGCCGCCGTGACCCTGACGGCGGGATGGCTGGCGTTCGACGGCCGGATCGGCGTCGGGGAGCTCGTCATGGCCGTGGGACTGGCGCAGTTCATCATCGAACCGCTGAAACTGTTCTCGGAGATGCCGAAGTACGTGATGGTGGCGCGCGCGTCGGCCGAGCGGATGGCGCTGGTGCTGACCGCGCCGCCGGTGACCGGACCGGGACCGGAGCGGCCGGCCGCGGGCGGCGGCCTCGAGGTCGACTGCGTACGGTACGGGTCCCTGAACGAGCTGAAGTTCCAGGTGGCCGCGGGCGAGTTCGTGGCGATCGCCGCCTACCGGCCGCGCGCGGCGGCCGACCTCGCGTCGGTCCTGGCCGTCAACGTGCCGCCCCACGCCTACGAGGGGGTGGTGCGGGTCGGCGGGCGGGAACTCGCGGAACTGTCGGTCGAGGCGGTCCGCGAGCACATGCTGGTGAACCCGTACGACGGGGAGATCTTCGCCGGTACCCTCCGCACGAACATCGACCCGTCGGGGACCAGCCGGCTGGTCCGCGAGGCCGTCGAGGCGTCCATGCTGACCGACGTCGTGGCCCTGCACCGCGAAGGACTCGACCACCCCGTCCGCGACCGCGGCGCGAACCTGTCCGGGGGGCAGCGCCAACGGCTCTCCCTGGCCCGCGCCCTGGCCGCGGACACCGACGTCCTCGTCCTGCACGACCCGACGACGGCCGTCGACGCCGTCACCGAGCAACTCGTCGCGCGGGGCATCGCCGAACTGCGCCGGGGCCGTACCACCGTCGTGATCACCAGCAGCCCGGCCCTGCTGGACGCCGCCGACCGGGTGCTCGTCCTGGACGACGGGGTCGTCACCGCCGAGGGCACCCACCGGAACCTGCTGGCCACCGACGAGGACTACGGCGCGGCGGTGGCACGCTGACGTGCCCCGGAGCACCGACGGGGCCACGTCGCCCGTGCGGCTCCGGCTGGTTCAGTCCTCTTCCGGCGGCGTCCCGAGCGTCCAGGCGATGTCGCGCGGCAGGGCGTGGTGCCGGCCCGCCCGGTCGTGGTGCGACGCCGAGGTCGCACCGGCCCCCGGCTGGTTCAGTCCTCTTCCGGCGGCGCCCCGAGTGTCCAGGCGACGTCGCGCAGCAGGGCGTGGCGCCAGCCCGCCCGGTCGTGGTGCGACGCCGAGCGGGAGACCCGTACGGTCGCACCGGCCCGTTCGGTCAGCTCCTCCACCCGGGCGCAGTGGGGGAGCATCCGCGTCTCGTGTTCCCCCACGTCGAACGCGACCCGCAGACCGGACAGGCCGGACCGCCCCCGCAGGCGTGCGGCGACGGTGCCGCCGGCCGGGCCGCCCAGTGGGTTTGCTAGGCCGGCGGCGCCGGGCGTCCACCAGAACGCCCCCGACTGGCAGGCCACGCGGGAGACCAGGTCCGGGAACTCCAGGGCCGCGTACAGCGCGCTCAGCCCGCCCAGGCTCTGCCCCGCGACCACCAGCCGGTCCGGGTCGGCTGGCACGCCGGTCTCCGCCACCAGCGGCAGCAGTTCGTCCCGGACCGCCTCCCACAGCTCGGGCCGGCACCCGAACTCGGCCGCGCGGTCCTTGGCCGGCAGGAAGACGAGCGTGACCGGAGGCATCGCGCCGGCGGCCACGGCCGACTCGAACGCGGTCGTCGCCGGGTGCAGGTACAGCCAGTCGTCCCCGTCGAGCAGCAGCACCAACGGCCCGCCGCCGCCCACCGGATGGACCCGCACGGTGCGCCGCCCGCCGAGCCGCCCGCCGTTCCAGCGGATCCGGGTGCGCGGCAGGGGGAGGACGTCCTCGGCGCCGAGGTCGGGCCAGTACGGCTGGGCCGGGGCGTCCGGCGTCGCCGCGACGGACCGGTCGCCGCCCGCACCGGCCGGGTTGAACGGGTCGGCGAAGGCCGCGCCGTCCACGAGGAACCGGTAGGTCACCCGGAGCCGCGCGGGCATGCGCACCCGGGCGTACCAGCAGTCCGTGTCGCCCCACCGGTCCAGGCGCACCGGCTCCGACCAGCTCTCGAAGTCGATGCTCGCCGCCCCGGGGCCGCGCCACAGGAACAAGGTCACCCAGCCGCCGTCGCCGGCGGGTACCGACACGGGTGTCCGCACCGCGGCCCAGAACGCGTCGGTGCCGGGTGTGCCGGGCAGCCCGAACTCGCCGAAGCCGCCCTTCGTACCGGCCGCGAGGCCCCGCATGAACGTCTCCTTGTGAGGGGGAGGGGGAAAAGCTAGGCTTATGTCAATTAGGCAAGGCTAACCTAATCTTGGCTTGACCGGGAGGCACTCAGCATGAGCACCAACCCCTTCGACGACGCCGAAGGCCGGTTCCTGGTCCTGGTGAACGACGAGGGCCAGCACTCCCTCTGGCCGTCCTTCGCGGCGGTGCCCGGCGGGTGGACGGTCGTCCTGGAGGAGAGCTCCCGGGAGGCGTGCCTGGAGTTCGTCGAGACCCACTGGACCGACCTGCGCCCCCGCTCCCTCGCGGCGTCCGCCGACGGCTGACCCGTCACCGGCCGGTCCGGTCCCTCACCGGCCGGTGACGGTGGCCGGTGACGGCGGGCGGTCACCCGGACGTCGCGCCGGGCGCGGACCGGGCGCGCGTCACCAACTGCTCTTGGTGACCCCCGGCAGCTCGCCCGCGTGGGCCATCTCGCGCAGGCGGATGCGGGACAGGCCGAAGGCGCGCAGGTGACCGCGGGGGCGGCCGTCCACGGAGTCGCGGTTGCGCACGCGGGTGGCGCTGGCGTCGCGGGGCTGCCGGCGCAGCTCCCGCTGGGCGGCGGCGCGTTCCTCGTCGGAGGTCCGGACGGACGCGATGACCGCCTTCAGTTCGGCGCGGCGCTCGGCGTGGCGGGCCACCACGAGCCGTCGCTGTTCATTCTTCGCGATCTTGCTCTTCTTCGCCATCAGACCTTCCCTCCCCGGGCGCGGATGCGCGCGACCGCGGCCTCGACGCCGATCGTGTCGACCGTCTTGATGCCCTTGGCGGACAGGGTGAGCCGGACGTGGCGGCCTTCGCTCGGCAGCCAGTAGCGCTTGTGCTGGACGTTCGGGTCGAAGCGGCGCTTGCTCCGCCGGTGGGAGTGCGAGACCCGATGCCCGAAGCCGGGCTTCCGGCCGGTGAGTTGGCAGTGGGCTGACAAAGTTCCTCCTCGAGTTCGATCGGTGGCAGCACACTAGCAGCTACATGAAAATGAAATTCAATACCGTGTACAGTGCGGTCCATGGCCCGTAACGAACTGCGCCCGATCATCAAACTGAGGTCCACCGCCGGCACCGGCTACACCTACGTCACCCGCAAGAACCGCCGTAACGACCCCGACCGTCTGACGCTGCGCAAGTACGACCCGATCGCCGGGCGCCACGTCGACTTCCGTGAGGAGCGCTGAACACCGTGAAGCCCGGAATCCACCCCCAGTACGGCCCCGTCGTCTTCCGCGACCGGGCCGCAGACTTCGCCTTCCTCACCCGGTCGACGGCCACCAGCGACCGGACCGTCGAATGGGAGGACGGCAACACCTACCCCGTCATCGACGTCGAGATCTCCTCGGCGAGCCACCCCTTCTACACCGGAACCCAGCGCGTCCTGGACACCGCGGGACGGGTCGAGCGCTTCGAGCGGCGCTACGGACGCGACCGGAGCGGGCGGTGAGCGGGGACCGGACACGGCCGCTGCCGGTCGCGATCGTCGCCGGACTGCACGCCGACGCCCGCCGGGCCGCCGTCGACGAGATCCTGCGCACGGTCCCCGGTTCGGTCGCCCTGCACCACGACCTGACGTCCGCCGTCGACGGTTCGGTGCGCCGGACCGTACGCGACGCCGGCGGCCTGCTCGGCAGCGGTGACGCGCCCCTGGTGAACGACTGCGCGTGCTGCGCGCTGCGTGAGGACCTCGTCCCGGAACTGACGCGGCTCGCGGAGGCGGGCGGCCACCGGCTGGCCGTCGTGGAACTGTGGGACTCCGTCGAGCCCCACGGCATGGCCCCGGTCATCGCGTCCGAGGGCGCGCCGCTCGCGCTGACCGGGGTGGCCACCGTGGTCGACCCGGCCCTGGTCCTGCCGTACCTGTCCAACGGCGACGACCTCGCCGAGGCGGGCCTCGCCGCCGCCCCGGCCGACCGGCGCACGATCGCCGACACCTTCGCCCGGCAACTGGAGTACCCCACGGTGATCGCCGTCGTCGAGGACGGACCCGGTGGAGAGGCCGCCGACGAGGGCGACCACGCGCTGCTCGCCCAGCTCACGCCCGGCGCGCGCAAGGTGCCGGCGGGAGGCGGGGCCCTGGGCGCCGCCCTGCTGGCGGGCTTCGACCCCGAAGCGGCCGGCGCCCGCGTGCATCCCGCGTGCGCGCTGCTGCCGCAGGAGTGCGACGAGCACGGTGTGAGCACCTTCGTCTGGCGGCGCGAGCGGCCCTTCCACCCGCAGCGCCTCTACGCGGCGCTGGAGGACCTGACCTGCGCCGCCGCGCGCAGCCGTGGGCGGTTCTGGCTGGCGGACCGCCCCGACACCCTGCTGTCCTGGGACGCCGCGGGCGGCGCGCTGTGCGTGGAGTCGGCCGGGCCCTGGCTGGCGGCCCTGCCCGACGCCGCCTGGGAGATGGTGCCCGCGGAGCGCCGCGTCGCCGCCTCGGTGGACTGGCACCCGGAGCACGGTGACCGCCGCCAGTACCTCACCTTCACCGCACCCGGCCTGGACCGCGACGGCCTGCTCGCCCTCCTCGACTCGTGCCTGCTCACCGATGACGAGTACGCGGCGGGCAGGAGCCGTTGGGAACAACTTCCGCACGTGTTCGACGATTTGCTCGACCCGGTGTCCTGAAGCCCCTCCCGCCCCGGTGGCGGCCCGTCCGAGGAGAGGGGTTCCCCCGTCCTCCGGGCGGCGCCGTGCCCCGGCCGCGCACGCACCGCATCGTGTTCGAAGAAAGGAACGACCCCACCATGCCCCGACGCACGGGCGCCGACCGGCGCACCGCGAAACGCGCCAACCCGCTGGACACCGCCGGCATCACCTACGTCGACTACAAGGACACCGATCTGCTGCGCAGGTTCATCTCCGACCGGGGGAAGATACGCAGCCGCCGGGTGACCCATGTGACACGTCGGCAGCAGCGGCAGATAGCGCGGGCCGTCAAGAACGCGCGCGAGATGGCCCTGCTCCCGTACGGCTCCCGGCAGGGCTGAGGCCCGTCGTCGAAACGGTGTCCGCCCCGTCCGTGAGACGGGGCGGACACCGTTTCGCGCTACCGAGGACCCGCTGGGCGGGGAACGGCCGCGCGGACCCGCTCGCACCGAGGGCGGACCGGCAGCGGGGCCCCGGGGTTCTCGCCGGACCTCCCTGACGCTGCGTCAACGCTCTCGATCCCCTTCTAGTAATGAAATTCATTTCTGATTACCGTACGGGGTGAACCATGAGGCATCGAGTGTCTGGAGCAGTGATGAGTGACCCCTACGAGCGGTCCGCCGAGTACCTCGACATCCTGATCGCCGAGTCGTGGGAGCCGTTGGCCCCGGCGCTGGCGGACGTCCTGTCGCGCGTCCGAGCCGCGGCCGGGGCCGTGGTGGACCTCGGGGCCGGGTCCGGCCGGGGCGTGCGCGTCATCTGTGACGCGCTGCCGCGGGTGCCGGTGCTCGCCGTCGAGCCGTCCGCCGCGATGCGCGCCGTCCTGCTCGCCCGGGTCCACGAGGACGGCGAACTGCGCGAGCGCGTCACGGTGGTTCCCGGCGACTGCGCGAGCGCCGACTGGCCCGACGGTGTGCGGGCGGTGGTGGCCCTGAACATGATCGGCCACCTTCCGCCCGGTCAGCGGCGCGCGCTGTGGAGCCGCGCCGCCCGGCGACTCGCCCCGGGCGGCGCGCTGGTGTTCAACCTCGTACCGCCGTTCGCCCCGGTGGAGGTGGAGCGGGTGCGGACGGCCCGGGCCGTCATCGGCGAGCTGGAGTACGAGGGCTGGGCGAGTGCGCGCCCCACGGGGGCGGACGAGATCACCTGGCGCATGGACTACGGCGTCCTGCGCCAGGGCCGGCCGCTGGCCGGAACGACGGTCGAGTACCGCTGGTGGGTCGCGACGGAGGACGCGCTGACGGCCGAAGTCGCCGAGGCGGGGATGGTGCTGCGCCGCGCGGGTGATCCGGCGCTGGGGCTGTGCGTCCTGGAGCGCGCGAACGATCCGTCACCGCAAGTTGGTTGATCTGATAATCATTTTCAATTAGGTTCATCGGTGTTCCGCTTCCCCCGGATCTCTCTGCGGGGGAAGCGCTCTCTTGCCTGCCTGTGCGCCTGCCTGCCTATGCGACGGAGACCGGATGAACCAGCCTGTGCCGAGCGACGACCTCCTTGCCCACGTCGTCGACTGCGTCGCCGAAGTCCTCGGCACACCACCGCACGAGGTCGCGCCGGCGACCCCGTTCGCTGCTCTGGGGCTCGAATCGTTCACCGCGGTGCGGCTGAGGCGGAGGATCCGCGAACGCACCGGCCAGGACCTGCCGTTGACCGCTTTCCTGGGGGAGGACGCGACGGCCCGTGCGGTGGCGGACCGCCTGCTCACCGGCGGCCGCACGCCGGAGAAGGCCCCGGACGGGGAAGAGGAGGACGGCTTCCCCCTGACGCCCATCCAGGCCTCGTACCTGGCCGGACGGGCCGAGGGCATGCCGCTGGGCGGGGTGGCCACCTTCTATTACCACGAGTACGACCGCACGCCCGGCGCCACGGACCCGCTCGTGGACGTGGCCCGGCTGGAGGCCGCCTGGAACCGGCTGGTCACCCACCACCCGATGCTGCGCATGGCGGTGGACGACCGGGGGGACCAGCGCATCGCCGCGTCCCCGGGCCCCTACCGCATCGGCGTCACCGACCTGCGCCACGAGCCCGCCGAGCGGGTGCGGGAAACGTTGTCGGCCCGGCGCCGGGAACGCTCCCACCAGAACCGCCCCACCGGCTCCTGGCCGCTGTTCGACATCCACGCCACGCTCCTCCCCGACGGACGGACCCGGCTGCACGTCGGCGTCGACGTCCTCCTGACCGACATGGCCGGCTGGATGCTGCTGATGCGCCAGTGGGGCAGCCTGGTCGCGGACCCGGACCACCGCCTCCCCGAGCCGGCGGCCCGCTTCGCCGACCTCCAGCGCGCCCGCGCCGCCGACCCCGAGTGGGCGGCCCGGCGCGCACGTGACCGCGCCTACTGGGCCGAACGCGCCCCCGGACTGCCGCCGGCGCCGCGGCTGCCCCTGCTGCGCGACCCCGCCGACACCACCCCGCCCCGCTTCGTCCGCTCCGCCGCCGAACTCGACGCCGGTGCCTGGGCGGAACTGCGCGCCCGGTGCGCCGAGCACGCGGTCACACCGACCGCCGCCCTGCTCGCGGCCTTCGCCGTCGTACTCGGCCGGTGGGGCGCCGGGGAGCGCGTGTGCCTGAACACCACCCTGTTCGACCGCCCGGAGGACGAGGGCGGGGCCGAGGGCGTGGTCGGCGACTTCACCACCACCGCCCTGGTCGGCACGCCCCGCTTCGACCCCGCCGACTGGAAGGGCTTCGCCGAGTACGCCACCGCCGTCAACCACCGGTTCTGGGAGGACCTGGACCACCGGTCCGTCTCCGGCGTCGAGGTGCTCCGGGGACTGCGGGCACAGGACGCGCCGGCGGTGGGAGCCCCCAGCCACCCGGTGGTCTTCACCAGCGGGGTGGGCCTCGCGGGTGACGGGGAGCCCCCGGCCGCCTGGATCGGCCGGGAGGTGTACGGCATCTCCCAGACCCCGCAGGTCCTGTTCGACCACATTGTGTGGGACGAGGGCGGACGGCTCCGCCTGGCCTGGGACACCGTCGAGGGCGCCTTCCCCGAGGGCTGGATCCAGGCACTCCTGGACGCCCACGTACGCCTGTTGCGCACCCTCACGGACGCCGGCGCCTGGCGCGACACCGCGCTGGGCTGGGATCCCTCCTTCCGGCCCGAGGAACCCCTGGACGCCGTGCCCTTCCCGGACGCCGGCCCCCTGCTGCACGACCCGGCCGTCGACGCGGCACGGCGGCACCCGCGGCGCCCCGCGCTGCGCACCTCCGCCACCACCGTCACCCACGCCCGCCTCGCGGACAACGCCGCCGCCACCGCGGCCCTGCTGACCGCGCGGGGGGTGGGCCCCGGCGACATGGTCGCCGTCGCCTGCGAGAAGGGCACCGCGCAGATCACCGCCGTACTCGGCGTCAGCCTGAGCGGAGCGGGCTACCTGCCGGTCGAGCCCTCCTGGCCCGCCGCCCGCATCGCCGCCGTCTGCGAACGCGCCGGGGTCCGGCACGCGCTGACCGGCCGCGGTGTGAGGACCGACTGGCCCGACGGCGTCACCGCGCACCGCCTGACCGCGGCGGGGCGTCCCGCCCGCGGCGCCGCCCCCGCCGCCGAACCCGCGGCCCCCGCCGCCGTTCCGCGCCCCGACGACCTCGCCTACACCATCTTCACCTCCGGCTCCACCGGCAGTCCCAAGGGCGTGGAGATCCAGCACCGGGCCGCCCGCACCACCGTCGACGACATCGTCGACCGGTTCGGCATCGGCCCCGAGGACCGCGTACTGGCGCTGTCCGCGCTCAGCTTCGACCTGTCCGTGTTCGACGTCTACGGCGTCCTCGGCGCCGGCGGCTGCCTCGTCCTGCCCGAGCCCGCTCGGCAACGCGACCCGCAGCACTGGCTGGAACTGGCCGGCCGGCACGGCGTCACCGTCTGGAACACCGCCCCCGCCCTGCTCGAAATGCTCGTCGAGTACGCGGAGACGGAACCCGACGAGGCCGCCACCGCGCTGCGCTCCCTGCGCCTGGTGATGCTCTCCGGCGACTGGATCCCCCTGACCCTGCCCGACCGGCTGCGCCGGCTCGCCCCGCAGGCGAAGGTGATGAGCCTGGGCGGGGCCACCGAGGCGTCCATCTGGTCCATCACCTACCCGGTGGAGCGCACCGACCCGGACTGGGTCAGCATCCCCTACGGCCGGGCCCTGCGCGGCCAGAGCTTCCTCGTCCTCGACGAGGACGGCGGCCCCTGTCCGGTCGGCGAGGCGGGGGAACTGTTCATCGGCGGCGACGGACTGGCCCGCGGCTACACCGCCGACCCGGCGCAGACGGCCGAGCGGTTCGCCGTCCACCCCGTGCTGGGCCGCAGGCTGTACCGGACCGGCGACCTCGGCCGGTGGACCGCCGACGGCACCATCGAGTTCCTCGGACGCGTCGACCGGCAGGTGAAGATACGCGGGCACCGCATCGAACTCGGCGAGGTGGAGGCCGTGCTCGCCCGGCATCCCGCGGTCCGGCAGTGCGTGGTGTCGTCGGTGCGCGGGCCCGACGGGCGGCCCCGGCTGGTCGCGCACCTCTCGCCCCGGGGCGCGAGCGAGCCGCCCACGGCCGAGGAGTTGGCGGACGGCCTGCGCGAACGGCTGCCCGACTACATGGTGCCCAGCAGGTTCGTCATCCTGGACCAGCTCCCGGTCACGGCCAACGGCAAGATCGACCACGCGGCGCTGACCGCGACGGGACCGGGCGCCGCACCGGGGGCAGGACCGGGAGCCGCACCGGCCGTGGACGCCGAAGTGCCCCCTTCGGACGCCGGCTCCGGCGCCCTCGCCACCGGACGGAGCGGGCCCGTCGCGGCCCCGCAGGCGGGACCGGCCGTCGCACCGGGGGCCGCACCGGCCGTCGCCGCCCCCGCCGAGGGCCCGGCGTGGATCGCCGCCGCGGCCGCCGAGGCGGCGGCACAGGGTCTCGAGGCCGCCCTCGTGGTCCGGCCCGGCGGACTCCGGCCGGACGAAGCGCTGGCGGCGTCCGCCCGCTGGCTGCGCCACGTCGCACACCTCACCGGCTCCGCCGCCGGGACGCGGCTGTCCGCCGACGGGCTCGCCGAGGTGGTCTGCGCCCCGTCCGGCGGCGGGGCCACGGCACCCTCCCCGGCCGCCGGCGCGGCACCGGCCCCGGCGCTCGGCGCGACCGGCCAGGACCGGAGCGCCGGGGACCACGGAGCGCAGGCGCCCACGGGGAACCGGCCGCCGTCCCCGGGCCGCCGGCCCGGCGCGGACACGCCCGTGGACCCGGAGGTACTGGACGCGCTCACCGCCGTCCTGGCCGACTTCACCGACGCCCCCGTGACGCCCGACAGCACCTTCGGCGCCCTCGGCGCGACCTCGCTCACCCTCGTCCTCACCCACCGCAGGCTCCGCGAGGGCATCGCGCCCCGGCTCGCGCTGGCCGACATGTTCGAACACCCCACCGTCGCCGCCCTGGCCGCCCGTATCACCGCGCAACGCGCCCGGGACGCCTCCGCACCCGACGCCACCGGGACCACGCGCACCGGGACCACGCGCACCGGCACCCCCGTCACGGGCCCCGCCCCCGCGCCCACCGATCCGCAGTCCGAACGCCCCGCGCGCAGAAGCTCCCGCCTCGCCGCACGCGCCCTCGCCGAGGAGACCGCACGATGACCGAACCGACCTCCTCCCGGGGTCCCGTGCCGGGCGCCGAGCCCGGACCTCCGGCCGTGGACGACGACCTGATCGCGGTCACCGCCCTGGACTGCCGGTTCCCCGGCGCACCCGACACGGCGGCCTTCTGGGACCTGCTGGTGGGCGGCCGCAGCGGACTGACCCGGCACGACGAGCGGGACCTCGCCGAACGCGGCGTCCCCGCGAAGCTGTCGGCCAACCCCGCCCACGTACCCGTCAGCGGGATCATCGACGAACAGGACATGTTCGATCCCGAGCCGTTCGGCCTGACCGACGCCGAAGCGGCCCTGATGGACCCTCAGCAGAGGCTCTTCCTCGAAGCGTGTTGGCGCGCCCTGGAGAGCGCCGGGCACGGCGGCGGCGCCGGCGCGGGTGCCGTGGGCGTCTTCGCCGGCGCCGCCCACAGCGACTATCTCGCCCGCAACCTCGCCGACCGCTACGCCGCCTCCGCCACCGACCCCGTCGGCAGCCTCCAGGCCGCCCTCGCCGGGGTGGCCGACTACCTCCCCCTGCACGTCGCGCACCGCCTCGCGCTCACCGGGCCGGCCGTCGCGGTCGGCACCGCGTGCTCGACCTCGCTGGTGGCGGTGCACCTGGCGGCCCAGTCCCTGCTGGCGGGGGAGTGCGACACCGCCCTCGCCGGCGGCGCCTCCCTGATCGTGCCGCAGGGCCGGGGTTACCTCCACGTCCCCGACGGGATCTTCTCCGCCGACGGGCGCGTCCGTACCTTCTCCGCCGAGGGCACCGGCATCGTGCACACCCAGGGCGTCGGCGTGGCCGTCCTGCGGCGGCTGCGCGACGCCCTCGCCGACGGCGACCCGGTGCTGGCCGTCCTGCACGGCTCCGCCGTGAACAACGACGGCGGCGACCGCACCGGTTTCACCGCCCCCTCGCCGCGCGGACAGGCCCGTGCGGTCTCCGAGGCGCTCGCCGTGGCCGGTCTCACGCCCGGGGACATCACCTACGTCGAGGCCCACGGCACCGCCACCCGCCTCGGCGACGTCGTCGAGGTCGCCGCGCTGCGCCGCGTCTTCGGCGACACCGGCCCGGCCTGGTGCGCCCTGGGTTCGGTCAAGAGCAACATCGGGCACGCCAACTCGGCCGCGGGCATCGCCGGTTTCGCCAAGACCGTCCTCGCCCTGCACCACGGCGTACTGCCGCCCACCCTGGACGCCCTGCCCCTCAATCCCGACCTCCGGCTGGACGACTCGCCCTTCACCGTCGTCCACGAGCCCACCGACTGGAGCGGGCGACGGTACGCGGGCGTCAGCTCCTTCGGCATCGGCGGCACCAACTGCCACGTGGTCCTGGGCAGCGCCCCCGTCCGGCCCGAACCCCCCGCCGATCCACGGCCCCAGCTCGTCCTGCTCAGCGCGCACCGCGACGACGCCCTCGCCCGTGCCGCCGAGGACACCGCGACCGCCCTGCGCACCACGGGGGTCGCGCCCGCCGACGCGGCCCACACCCTGCACACCGGCCGCGGCACGCTGCCGTACCGCGCCGCCGCCGTGATCACCGGGGCGGCGGAGACCGACGGCCGTGCCCTGCGCACCGCGCCGCGGCGCCGTCCCGGCCCCACCCCGCCCCGGATCGTGCTGGCCTTCCCCGGCGGCGGAGCGCAGTACGCGGGCATGGGCCGCGGACTGTGCGCCGAGGAGGAGGAGTTCGACCGCACCGTGCGCGAGTGCGCCGGCCTCTTCGACGACGGGACCGGTGCCGGCCTCACCGCGCTGATCACCGCCGATCCCTCCGACGAGCAGGCGCGCCGGCTGCTGCGCGACCCCGCCCACGGACTGCCCGCCCTGTTCACCGTCTCCCTGGCCGCCGCGCGCACGCTGCGCTCCTGGGGCGTGGAACCGGACGCGGTGGTCGGTCACAGCCTCGGTGAGTACGTGGCCGCCGTGCTGTCCGGAGCCCTGTCCCTGTCCGACGCCGCGACACTGGTGGCGGTCCGCTCGCGCGGCATGTCCCGGGCGGCGGGCGGCGGAGTGATGCTGACGGTCCCGCTGACCGAGCGGCGGACCCTGGCCCTGCTCGCCGACCACCCGGAACTGGACCTGGCCGCCGTCAACGGCCCGCGGTCCTGTGTGGTGTCCGGACCCGGGCCGGCCGTGGCCGAGGTGGAACGGGCCCTGACCGCACGCGGTGAGCGCACCGTACGGCTCTCCCTCGACGCGGCCGCCCACTCGCGCCTGGTCGACCCCGTCCTGCCCGAGCTGCGCGCGGCCGCCGAAACCGTTCAGCCGCGTGTTCCCGGCATACCGCTCGCCACGACCCTCACCGGGAAGCTGCTGGACACCGCTCCCGGCGCCGACCACTGGGTGGCGCACCTGCGGTCCACGGTGCGCTTCTCCGACGCCCTGGCCACCGCCCTGGGCGACGGACCGGCCGTCCTCGTCCAGGCGGGGCCCGGCGGCGCACTGCTCCAACTGGCCCGTCAGCAGGAGGACCGGCGGCCCCTGGCCACCCTGGCGGCCTTCCCCGACCGAGACGAACCCCGCGCGGGACGTGCCGCGCTGCTCGCGGCCGCCGGGGAACTGTGGACGCACGGAGTCCCCCTGGACGCCGCGGCCCTGCACCGCCCGGGACGGCGCCGTGCCGTGCTGCCCGGGCTGCCCATGCGACGCCGCGGACTGTGGATCGATCCGCCCGCGGCCGCCCCGTCGGCCACCCCGGAGGCGCAGGACGCCCCGGACGAGTCCGAACCCTTCCAGCTGCCCGTCTGGCGGCGCACCCCGCCCGTCGAGGCGGACCGGTCGGCGCTGCGGGGCCGCTGGCTCGTGGCCGGTCCGCCCGGGTCACCGTCGGCCGAGCGGGTACGTGCCGAGCTGACCGCCGCCGGGGCCCGCACCGTCACCCTCGACGAGGCGGTCCGCGACCCCGGCACCCCGTGCGACGGCGTCGTCGTGGTCGGCCCGCACGGGGACACCGGCGACGACCCGGCGGACACCGTCAGCGCGTCGGTGCTGCGGTACGCGGAGGTGGCGCGAGCCGCCGCGGCCTGGGCGCACCGCACCTGCCTGCTGCACCTCGGCCACAACGCCCAGCAGGTGGAGAGCGCCGACCGGCCCACGCCGCAGGCCGCCGCCGCCCTCGCCGTGCCCCGCGTCCTCGCCCAGGAGTTCCCGGGCCTGCGCTGGCGCTCGGTGGACCTGCCGGCCGGACCGCCGGACGCCGACGACCTCCGGGCCGTGCCGGCGGAGGCCGCCGACCTGGCGTCGGGAGGCCCGAGCGGCATCGAGTGCGCCCTGCGCGGCGGACACCGCTGGACGCGCGACATCACCCCCTGGCGGCCGTCCGCACCCGCGGCGGACGCGAACGGGCCGGCCGGCACCGACGGCGGGACGGGCACGGCGGTGATCCTGGGCGGACTCGGCGACGTCGGCCTGGCCCTGGCCGGGCACCTGGCCCGCACCGGACGGCGGGTCGTGGTGACCGGCCGCACCGGACTTCCCCCGGACCCCGCCCCCGGCAGCGACGAGGCGGCACGGGCGGAGACGATCCGTGACCTGCGGGCGGCCGGCGCCGACATCGAGGTCCGCGCCGCGGACGCCGCGGACACCACCGCCACCACGGCCCTGCTGCGGGAACTGACCGACCGTGACGGCCCGCTGGACCTGGTCGTGCACGCCGCCGGCGTGGTCGCCTCCGCCGCCGTCGCACCCCTGCGGGCCACCGGGGAGCAGGCCGTGCGCGCACACGCGCACGCCAAGGTCACCGCGGCGCTCGCGCTGCGCGCCGCCGTACACGCCCTCCCTTCCGGACGCCGCCCGGCGACCGTGCTGCTGATGTCCTCCGCCACGGCGTTCGTCGGCGGCCTCGGCCTCGCCCCGTACGCCGCGGTCAACCGCTACCTGGACGCCCTCGCCGAACACGAGCGCGCCACGGGCACGGGAACACCCCGCTGGGTCAGCGTGGCCTGGGACGGCTGGCGGGTGGGCCCCGGCGGGAGCGAACGCACCGTGGCCTCCCGCCACTCGATCGGCCTGGCCGACGGCATGCGCACCGTGGACCGGCTGCTGGCACTCGCGGCCCGGGGCCGTACCCCGGCCTCCGTCGCCGTCTCGCCGGCCGACCTCGCGCCCCGTACCGCGGGCACGCCCACCGCCGTACCGGCTCCCGGCACGCCCGTGCCGGAGCCACGGACCGGTGCGGAATTCACCACCGAAGCCCAGGCGCGACTGGCCGAGGTCTGGTCGGACCTGCTGGGCTTCCCCGTCACCGACCGCGACGCCGACTTCTTCGCCCTCGGCGGGCACTCCCTGCTGGCCACCCGGATGCTGGCCCGGCTGCGCGACGACCACGGTGCCGACCTGCGGCTGCAGGACCTGCTCGCCCGGCCGACCATCGCGGCGCTGGCCCCGCTGCTGCCCGGCGGGGAACCGCGGCGCGCCGCCACGGCGACGGACACGAGCCGCACGTCCCCGCGACTCGCCGACAGCCAACGGGAGTTCCCCCTCACCCGGGTGCAGCACGCCTACTGGGTCGGCGGATCGGGCGGCTACCGCCTCGGCGACGTCCCCTGCTCCTTCCACCTGGAGTACGACTGCCCCGGCCTGGACACCGACCGTTACGAGGAGGCGTGGAACGCGGTCGTCGCCCGCCATCCGATGCTGCGCGCGGTCGTCTCCCCGGAGGGCCGCAACCGGGTGCTCGACAAGGTGCCCCGCTACCGGATCCGCGTGCAGGACCTGACGCGGGACGACGACACCGAGCGCGCCCGGAAGCTGGAACGCGTCCGCGAGCGCATGGTGCGCCGCGAACCCCGGCCGGGCCGCTGGCCCCTGGTCGACATCCGGGCCGCCCGCCTGCCCGGCGACGTGGTCCGCCTGTTCGTCAACGTGGACGTACTGGTGTGCGACACCGCCAGCTACCTGATCTGGGACCGCGAACTGCGCACCCTCTACCAGGACCCCGACGCCCCCCTGCCCCCGCTGGAGACCACCTTCGCGGACTGCGTGGCCGCGCTCGAACGCCGTGCCGAGGGCCCCGAGCACGCACGGGCCGCCGCCTACTGGCGGGCCCGGCTGGACGACCTGCCCGGCGCCCCCGCCCTGCCCGTACGGACCGGGAGCCCCGGCGACCGGCCCCGCTTCGCACGGCGCACCGCCCGCCTGGAACCGGACCGCTGGGACGCCCTCAAGGCCGAGGCCGCCCGGCGCGGGCTGACCCCCACGGCCGTCCTGCTGGCGGCCTACGGAGAGGCACTCGCCGAGTGGTCCGGGCAGGACCGGTTCGCCGTCACCCTCACCCTCTTCGACCGGCCCGCGCACCTGCCCGGGGCGGACGCCGTGGTCGGCGACTTCACCTCGCTGATGCTGCACGAGGTCGACCGCTCGGACACCCGCTGCTTCGCCGACGCCGCCGCACGGGCCCAGCGCACCCTCTTCGAGGACCTGGACCACCGGGAGTTCTCCGCGCTCGACCTGCTGGCCGAGAAGTCCTCGCGCACCGGCCGCACCGCGTCCGTCCCCGTGGTCTTCACCAGCGCCCTCGGCCTGTCCGGGCCGCTCGGCGGCGGACACGACCTGGACTGGGCGGGCACACCGGTGTACGGCGTGAGCAGCACCCCGCAGACCTGGCTGGACCACCAGGTGATCGAGCAGCACGGCGCGCTCCTGCTCCAGTGGGACGTACTGGAGAACGCCCTGCCCGCCGACGAGGCGGACGCGGCCTTCGCCGCCTACACCGAGCGGGTCCGCCGGCTGGCCGACGCACCGCGGGCATGGGACCTCCACGAGCCCCGCACCGTGTCCGCCGCCTTGGTCCGTGCACCGGAACGGGCGGCACCCACCGGTCGCGGCCCGGGCTCCGACACCGACGCGGCCCTGCTGCTGCACGACGGCGACGGCGGCCGCCCCCTGTTCCTGATGCACCCTTCCGGCGGGGACGTGCTGTGCTACGGCGAACTCGTCCGTCACCTCACCGACGGCCGGCCCGTCGTGGCCCTCACCGACCCCGCCCTGACCGGCGGCACCGGGCCGCGGACCATCGCCGAGATGACCGACCGCTACCTCGCCGCGCTCCGCGCCCACCAACCGCGGGGCCCCTATCTGCTGGGGGGCTGGTCGATGGGCGGCACGGTCGCCCATCAGATGGCCGTGGAGCTCGAACGACGCGGTGAGCGGACCGACCTGCTGGTCCTGATCGACTCCAACACCCCCGACCGCATCCGGGCGCTGGGCGGCACCGACCGCGCCCAGGACACCGCCTTCGCGGCCGTCCGCTACCTGCGCTCGCTGGAGGCGTTCCTCGACCTCGACCTGGACCTCGGCGCGGACGCGGAGCCGATCCGCACCGCCCCGGACCCGGCGGCGGTCCGCCGGACCGTCACCGAACGGCTGCGGCAGGCCGGCCTGCTCGGTCCGCGGGACACCGCCGACACCCGCCTCGAGGTCTTCGAACGCCACCTGCGGGCGCTGGCCGACCACCGGGCCGGACACCTCACCGATCCCGCCACCCGACTGCTGCTGATCGCCGCGTCCCGTCCCTCGCCGCACAACGCCGGTGTCGGCATGGGCGTGGACGACGCGGAAGACCTGCCCGCCCTGGGCTGGCTGCCGCACGTCGGCGGACCGGTGGACGCCCACACGGTCGACGGCCACCACTACTCCCTGCTGCACGACCCCGCGGTCCGGCGGACCGCCGCCCTGATCGACCGGGCCCTGGCCGCCGCAGACCCCGACCGGTGAACCCGGCCGTCCGCCCCGACACCCGAACCTCTCGCGGAAAGCACCCATGCACCAGCACTCGCCCCGTACCACCCCCCTCTCCCGCAGATCCGCCCTCACCGCCCTCGCGGCGGTCGGCACCCTGCTGCTGAGCGCCTGCTCCGGCACACCCGCCGCCGACACCCCGCCCGCCCGCACCGGCACGCCCGTCGACGGCGGCACCCTGCGGTACGCCGTCGCCGGCTCCCCGGCCACCGCCAGTGACGACCCGCACGGCGGCCTCGGCAACGAGTCCGACGTCCTGCGCTTCGCCCTCACCTACGACGTCCTGACCGTCCCCGGCGAGGACGGGAAGACCCGGCCGCGACTCGCCACGTCGTGGAAACCCAACGACGCCATGGACCGCTGGACCCTCACCCTGCGCGAGGACGCCCGCTTCACCGACGGCACACCGGTGCGCGCCGCCGACGTGCTGTACTCCCTGCGCCGCATCGGCGAAAAGGCCGCCGAGAACTACGGCCGGCTCGCCGACTTCGACATGACGAAGTCCACCGCCCCCGACGAGAACACCGTCGTCCTGGTCACCCGCGCCCCGATGGCCGACGCGCCCCGGGCCCTGGAATCCGTCACCTTCGTCGTGCCCGAGGGAACCAAGGACTTCTCCCGCCCCGTCACCGGCTCGGGCCCCTACCGGGTGGAGCGGACCGGCGCCCAGACCACCGTCCTGACCCGCAACGACAGGTGGTGGGGCGAGCGCCCGCACCTGGACCGGATCGAGATCCAGGCCGTCGCCGACCCGCAGGCACGGGCCGACGCCGTCGCCTCCGGGCAGGCCGACGTCGCCGGCAGCGTCAGCCCCGCCGCCGTCAAGAGCGCCGGATCCTCGGCGAGGACCCAGGTCGTCCGGCGCGACGGGGTCACCGAGTACCCGTTCGTCATGCGCCTGGACACCGAGCCGTTCGACGACCCCCGGGTCCGCGAGGCGTTCCGCCTCGCCGCCGACCGCAAGGCCCTGGTCGACACCGTGTTCCTCGGCTACGGCAAGGTCGCCAACGACCTCCCCACCCCCTACGACCCCTCGGCCCCGAAGGACCTGCCGCAGCGCACCCGCGACGTGACGAAGGCCAGGAAGCTGCTGGCCGAGGCCGGCCACGCCGACGGACTGACCGTCACCCTGCACACCACCACCTCCTACCCCGGCATGGACACCGCCGCCACCCTCTACGCCCAGCAGCTCGCCGACATCGGCGTCGACGCGGAGGTGAAGGTCGAGCCGGCGGACACCTACTGGACCGCCGTCTACGCCAAGAAGGCGTTCTACACCGGCTACTACGGCGGCATCTCCTTCCCCGACCTCGTCCGGGTCGGGCTGCTCTCCGACTCCCCGACCAACGAGACCGCCTGGCACAGCGAGACCTTCGACGACGGCTTCGCCCGCGCCATGTCGACCGCGGACGACGCGCGGCGCGAGGAGCTGCTCTCCGGCATCCAGCGCGAGCTGTGGGAGGACGGCGGCTACGTCGTCTGGGGCACCGGGGACGGCCTGGACCTCGCCGCGCCCGGGGTGCGCGGACTGCCCGACGGGCCCGGGTTCCAGCGCATGTTCATCGACCAGGTGTGGATGGCCGAGTGACGCCGCGCGCTGCCGGCCGTGCCCTGCGCCCGGCCGGCCGGGCCGCCGCCCTGGCCGTCGCCGCCACGGTCGTGGTCTTCGCGGCCACCGAACTGCTCCCCGGGGACGCCGGGGAGCTGAGGACGGCGGGCCGGGCCTCCGAGGACGACGTCGCGGCGGAGCGGGAGCGCCTCGGGCTGGACCGGCCGGCCGCGGTGCGCTACCTCGACTGGCTGTACGGCCTGGCCCGGGGGGACCTGGGACGCTCGCTGGCGGGCGGCAGACCGGTGGCGACGCTGTTCGCCGAACGGCTGCCCGCCACCGCAGTCCTGGTCGCGGTGGCGCTCGCGGTCACCGCGCTGCTCACCGCGACGGCCCTGACCGTGACGTACCTGCGCGGCGGCCGGGGCGGTTCGGCCGCCACCGGACTGGCCGCCGTGCCGCAGCCGGTCTACGCGGCGGTGCTCGGCGCGGTCCTGGCGGGACTGCTGGGCTGGCTGCCCCCCGTGTCCCTGCTGCCGCCCGGTGGCTCCCCCCTGGCGGACCCCCGGCTCCTGGTGCTGCCCGCGCTCACCCTGGCACTGCCCTCGGCCGCGTTCGCCACCGCCCTGCTGCGCGGGGCGCTGGCCGACACCCTGCGCCGCCCGCACGTGGCCGACGCACGGCTGCGCGGCCTGCCCGCCCCGCTCGTGCTGCACCGGCACGTCCTGCCCTTCCTGTCCGCGCCGGCGCTCCAGGTGACGGCCCTGCTGGCCGGCGGCCTCGTGGCGGGCACCGCCCTGGTGGAGACGCTGTTCGGTTATCCGGGAACCGGTCAGCTGCTGGTGTCCGCCGTCGCGGTGCGGGACGTTCCCGTGATCCAGGCCGCGGCCCTCCTTCCGGCCGTCGTCCTGCTGCTGGGCATGCTCCTGGCCGACCTGGCCGCCCGCCGCACCACGGTGCCCGGCCACGCGGGAGGCACCGGTCCGTCGGGACCGGGAGCGGGGAGGGCCGTATGACCGGCCGGTCCCTGCCGCTCCTGCCCGGAGCCGTCCGTCCTCCGGTGTCCGTGACCGCGGCCCTCGCCCTGCTGGTGTGCGTGCCGCTCGGCCGGTACGCCGCTCCGCACCCACCGGAGCGCACGGTCGCCGCTCCCTGGGCGCCGCCGGGCGGACGGCACCCGCTGGGTACCGACGTCCTGGGGCGTGACGTGCTGTCCCGGGTCCTGGCCGGGGGCACCCAGCTCCTGGCGGTGTCCCTGACCGCCGCGGTCGCCGCCGTAGCCTGCGGCACGGCCCTCGGACTGGCCGCGGGCTGGTCGGGAGGCCGTGTCTCCCGCACCGTACGGGCCCTGTGCGACCTGCTGCTGGCCGTCCCCGCCCTGGTCCTGGCCCTGGTGCTGGCCACCGCCCTGCCGGGGGCCACGGCGGTCGTCGTGGCGGCCGTGCTCGCGGGGGCCCCGCTCACCGCACGGGTCGTCGGCACGCAGTGCGCGCAGCTGCGCGGCAGCGGGCACGTGCACGCCGCCGTCGAGCGCGGCGAGCGCACACCCGCCGTGCTGCTCCACGAGGTGCTGCCCGCCCTGCGCCGCCTGGTGGCCGCCGACGCCGGTCTCCGGCTCGTCACGGCGCTGCAGATCGCCGCGGCCCTCGCCGTACTCGGCCTGGGACCCCAGCCCCCGGACCCCGACTGGGCCCTGATGCTGAGCGAGAACCTGCCCGGCGCCGCGCTCAACCCCTGGGCGCTGCTGGCTCCCGCGGTCCCCCTGGCGGGCTGCGCCTGGGTGTTCGCCGCGGCCGCCCGGACGGCCGCCCGGCCTTCGGGGGAGACGACATGACGATCCACACCCACGGTGAGCCGTTCCCCGTCGGCGCCCCGCTGCTGGCCGCCGAGGGACTGACCGTCCGCCGTGCCCCCGACGGAGCCGTGGTCCTGCCGCCGGTCGACCTCCGCGTCGGCCCGGGGCAGGTACTGGCCGTCACCGGGGCGTCCGGCGCCGGCAAGTCCACACTGCTGCGCGCCCTGCTCGACGCCCTCCCGGACGGACTGCGCCGTGCGGCGGGCACCGTGCGCTGGCGCGGTACGACGGTGCCGCCGGGCCGGGCGGCCAGGCGGTGGAGGCGTGCCCGGTGCGGCTGGCTGGCGCAGGACCCGGGTGCGGCCCTCCACCCGCTGTGGCGCGTGGACCGGCTGGTCGGCGAGGAGTTCACCGGTGACGCCGACGCCCGCGGCCGACGGGTCGAGGCACTGATGCACCGCCTGGGCCTTCCGTCCGGGCTCGCCTCCCGCCGGGCGGGGGAACTCTCGGGCGGACAGGCCCAGCGGGTCGCCCTGGCCCGGGCCCTGTGCGCGGATCCGGAACTGCTCGTCCTCGACGAGCCGACCTCGGCACTGGACCGCGCGACGGCCGATCTGGTGGCCGAAGCGGTGCGGTCCCGCCGGGGAGTTCCCGGCCGGTGCACCGTCCTGGTCACCCACGACGTCCGGCTGGCCGCGGAACTGGCCGACCGGACACTGGTGCTCGCCGCGACGGCGGACCCGGCCTCCTCCGCGGATGCCCGCGCACGGGCCACGGCACGAGTGGCCGGCACCGTACGGGGACGGGTGCCGCGCTCCCCGGAAGAGGAGCCGCGCGGTCCGCTCACCGGCCCTGTGCCGCCCCGTACGGCGGACCCGGCCTCCTCCGCGGATGCCCGCGCACGGGCCACGGCACGAGTGGCCGGCACCGTACGGGGACGGGTGCCGCGCTCCCCGGAGAAGGAGCCGCGCGGTCCGCTCACCGGCCTCGTGCCGCCCCGCACGGCGGACCCCGCCCCGGCTCCGGCCGCCGTGCTGTCGGCGCGGGGTCTGACCCTGCGTACCCCGGACGGCGCACCGTTGCTCGACCCCACCGACCTGGACCTGCCGGCGGGCGGCTGGCTGGCCGTCACCGGGCCGTCGGGCAGCGGCAAGACGACCCTGCTGCACGCACTCGCGGGCCGTCGTCCACCGGCCGGCGGACACCTGCTCCTGCACGGACGCCCGCTGCCCGCCGGGACCCGCTCGCGCGACCGGTGGATGCTGCGCGCCGTCCAGCTGGCCGGACAGGACACGGTGGCGGAACTCAACCCGGCGCACACCGCGGGCCGTGCGGTGGCCCGGCCGCTGAAGGTGTTCCACGGAACCACCGCGGCGGCCGGGCGGGAACGCGTACGGGAACTCCTCGAAGCCGTGGGACTCCCCGCCGAGCTGTCCGGCCGCAGACCGGCGGCGCTCTCCGGCGGCCAGCGCCGCCGGGTCGTCCTCGCCCGGGCGCTCGCCGCCGGGCCCGACGCGCTGCTGCTGGACGAACCCACCGCGGGCCTGGATCCCGAATCGGCGCGACTCGTCCTCGACCTGCTGGACCGGCTGAGGGAGGACGGGCCCGCCGTCCTGACCGTGACGCACGACGCCGCCACGGCCGCCCGCGCCGACCGCGTCCTCCACCTGACCGGGCGCCGCCTGGCCCCGCGACCGACCACGCCCTCCGACCACCCCCACGACGACAGAACGGAGCACCACGGTGTCCGACCACACGACGGCTGAACACACCAGCCGGATCGCGGAGTCGCTGGCCGCCCATCCCTGGGTGGCCCGGGCCCGCCCCGCACCCGACGGCGGCGTCCACGTCGTCCCCCACCCGGACGCCGTGACCGCCGCTCCCGAACCCGGACCCCTGATGCGCGAGCACCTCGAGCAGTGGGCCGAGGTCTACGAGTGGACGTACGAGACGGCCGAGGGACGGCACGCCGACGACCTCGACCTGTCCGGCTGGCGGGCCTCCGACACCGGAGCACCGCTGCCCGAGGCCCACATGCGGGACTGGGTGGACCGCACGGTGGACCTCGTCCTGGCCCGGCGCCCGAGGAGGGTCCTCGAACTCGGCTGCGGCACCGGTCTGCTCGCCCACCGCCTGCACCCGCACCTGGACGGGTACGTCGGCACCGACGTCGCCCAGGTCGCGGTGGACCGCCTCACCGCCGCCGGCCTGCCCCGCACCGCGTTCGTCCGGGCCGCCGCCCACGAGACGGCCACCCCCCGGGTGCGGGACGCCATGGACGCCGCCTTCGGCCCCGGTGCCCTCCCCGACTGCGTGCTGCTCAACTCGGTCACCCAGTGCTTCCCCGACCTGGCCTACCTGACGGCCGTCCTGCACGGGGCGCTGTCCGCCGTCGAGGACGGCGGCACCGTGATCGTCGGGGACATCCGGCACTCCGGCCTGCTGCTCGACCACTTCGGACGGCTGGAACGGGCGCGCGACCCCGGGGCGGACGACACGACGATCGCCGCCAGGGCGGCGGCCGCCGCCGAGGCGGACGAGGAACTGTCCTTCACCCCCGCGGCCGTCGCCGCCGCGATCGCGGACCGGCCGCGGCCGGTCCGGATGAGCGTGCACGCCCGTACCATGGCCGAGGACACCGAACTCACCCGCTACCGCTACGACCTCGTGCTGCGCGTCGGCGGCCCGGACACCCGGCGGGTGCGCCGCACGCCCTGGGAGGGACACCGGGGGAGCGACGTCCGGGAGACACTGCGCGGCGCGCTCGACGGAGGTCCCGTCGTCGTCCACGGAATCCCCAACGCCCTGCTCCACGACGTCCCCGGGGCGGTGACCCCGTACGTCCTGCGCGAGGCCCTGGCGGGAGCGGACGCCGCCGTACTGCTCGATGCCGCCGACCCGCGCATGCTGGCCGTGGCGGCGCCCGCGGACTGTGCCCCCGCCGCCGCGGAAGCGCTGTCGTCCTCCGGTCCGGCCGCCCACGAGCCGTTCCCCCTGTTCGTGCGGCGCCGCCTGCCCGAGGTGCTGCGCGACCACCTGCGCCGGGCCGAGCCGGGCACGACCCCGCCGGCGATCACCGTGGTGGACGGCGGTCACGCGTGAACGGCGCCCTCACCGACGAGGTCCTCACCGGGCTCCCGGGCGTGACGGACTGGCAGCTGGTGCGCGGCGGCGCGCGGGACGCCCTGCTGGTGGCCGGCCCGCCCCAGGACACACGGGTGCCGGCCGGTGCGGGCCACGACGACGCCCGCGCCGCGAGCCGGGCCGCGGACGCCGGTGACGCCGCCGTACGCGACGCCGATCCGGCAGCCCTGCCGGCGCTGATGCGGCAGCTCGACGAGACGGCGCTGCTGACGATCGCCCGGGTACTCGACCGGACCCGGCTGTTCCGCGGCGCCGGCCGGCCCGCCACCGAAGAGGTCCTCGGGGCCCTGGGGGTCGCACCCCGGCACGCGTGGATCGTACGGCGCTGGCTGCGCACCCTGACCGCGGAGGGCCGGCTCCGCCTGGACCCGGCGACGGGCCGCCACCACTCCCTCGTGGCGCCGGACCGCCGCGACCACGCCCGGGCGCTGCGCGAACTGGACGGCGCCTGTACGGGCCTGGGCTACCCGGCCTCCATGACCCGGTTCTTCCGGGCCGCGGCCGAACGGCTTCCGCTGCTGCTCCAGGACCGCACGTCCCTGCAGGAGGTGCTCTTCCCCGACGGGGAGACGGACACCGCGCAGGGCAACTACCGCGACAGCGTTCCCAGCCGCTGGGCCAACCACGCCGCCGCGTCCCTGATCGCGGACGAGGCCCGCCGCCGTACGGCACCGGCTCCCCTGCGCGTCCTCGAGGCGGGCGCCGGGGTGGGCGGCACCACCGGCACCGTCCTGGAGGCGCTCGTGGACACCCCCGTCGACTACCTTTTCACGGACGTCTCCCCGTTCTTCCTGCGGGCGGCCCGGGACGTCTTCGGCGACCGTCCCGGACTGCGGCACGCCCTGTTCGACATCCAGACCGACCCGCTCGCGCAGGGCCTGGAGCCGGAATCCCAGGACGTCGTCCTGGCGGCGAACGTCCTGCACAACGCACGGCACGCCGGACGCGCTCTGGCGGCCCTGCGGGAACTGCTGGTCCCCGGCGGGCTGCTGGTCCTGGTCGAGTCGTGCCGGGAGCACTACCAGGCGCTCACCTCCATGTACCTGCTGATGTCGCCGGCTCCCGGTGAACGGGACTGGTTCACGGACCTGCGAGCCGGTCAGGACCGCGTCTTCCTCACGGCCGAGGAGTGGACGAGGCACCTGGACGCCTCGGGCTTCGACCCGCTGCCCGTCCTGCCGCACGAGACCCACCCCCTCGCCACGGCGGCGGGCCAGCGCGTCATCGCGGGACGCGTCAGAACCCGCGGCACCCGCCCCGACCCCGGCCGCGTCCGCGCCGCGCTCGCCGACCGGCTGCCCCCCGCCCTCCCCCTCCCGCGGATTCACCCCGTGGACGACATCATCCGCCCCACCGACCCGACTGGAGCCCCCTGTTGACCTCAGCCCCCGCCCCCGAGACCACCGCACCGGCCGACCTGGTCGACGCCGTGCGCGCCGTGTGGGCCGACGCCCTGGAGACCGACCCGGCCGCCGTACCGGCGGACGCCAGCTTCCTGAGCCTGGGCGGCGACTCCGTCCTGGCCGTCCGCATGGCCGCGATGCTCCGCAAACGGCTGGGCACGCCGCTGGCGCTGGCGGACGTCCGGGTCGAGCAGAGCGCCGCGCAGCTCGCGGCCCTCGTCCACGAACGCAGCACCGGCACCGGCGCGCCGCGTCCGCTGCCGCTCGACCTGCGCCGGCGTGAGGACCCGGACGCCCCGTTCCCGCTCCTGCCGCTCCAGCAGGGCTACTTCGTGGGCCAGCAGGACGCCTGGGAGCTGTCGTACCGCTCCGCCCACCACTACGTCGACATCGGACTGGAGGACATCGACGCCGACGAGGCCCCCGAGGCGCTGCAGGACGCCCTGGAGCGCCTGGCCGAGCACCAGGCCGTCCTGCGGGCGCGCATCCTGCCCGACGGCCGGCAGCACGTCCTGCCCCTGGACGACCCGGAGGCGGTCCCGCGGCTGCGGGTCACCGACCTGCGCGACACCGACGAGGAGACGGCCGCAGCCCGGCTCGCGGAGATCCGCCACGAGATGAGCACCGAGGGCCCCGACCCGTCGAAGGGCTGCGGCCTGGACATGCGGCTGACGCTGATGCCCGGGGACCGCGCCCGGCTGCACTCCTCGACCAGCCTGCTGATCGTCGACGGCTGGTCCTCCGGCGTCTTCTACCGCGACCTGTTCGCCCTGGTCTCCGACTACAACGCCGTCCTCGCGCCCCTGGACATCGACTACGGCGACTACGTCACGACCCTGCGGGACCTGCCCGGCACCGAGGCGTGGCAGCAGGACCGCGACTGGTGGTGGGACCGTCTCGACGGCTTCCCGCTGCCTCCGGCCCTGCCGCTGGTGGCCGACCCCGCCGAGGTGCGCCCCACCCTGATGGGAACCCGGCAGGCGGTGCTCGACCCGGAGCGCTGGTCGGAGCTGCGCCGCCTGTGCACCGAGCACGGGGTGACCCCGTCCGCGGCGATGTTCGCCGCCTTCGCCGCCGCCGTCGCCCGGGCCTGCGGCCACCGCCGCTTCCTGCTCAACACCCTCCAGCTGAACCGCCTCCCGCTCCACCCCGACGTGTCGCGCCTGGTGGGAGCCTTCTCCTCCACCATGCTCCTGCCCGTCGACCTGCCGGAGGCCCCCGTCTTCGCCGACCTCGCCGGCCGGGCGCAGCAGGACATCGGCGACGCGCTCGCCCACAACCTGATCACCGGCGTGGAGGTCTCCCGCGAACTGGGCCGCCGCCGGGGCACCCACCGCCCGGTGGCACCCGTCGTCTTCCAGTCCACCCTCGGCGTGGACGCGGCACTGGGCAGCGAGGTCCCCCGGGAAGCGGGGCCCCTCGGGGCCATCGACCTGCTGAGCCACCACCAGCAGCTGCGGACGCCCCAGGTGGCGCTGGAGGTGCGGCTGTTCGAGCTGCGCGGGGAACTGGTGGTCGTCTTCTCGCTGGTCGAGGAGCTGTTCGCGGGAGCCGACGTCGACCGGATGTTCGCCGACCTCATGACCACCGTGGAGGCGCTGGTCGAACCGGACGCCTGGGCCGCCGTGGTGGAACTGCCCGACGCGGTCGACGGTGAGCAGGCGGAGCCGCGCCGGCAGGCGTCCGGCCGGCGTCTGTCCGTACCCGCGGCGGCGTCCGGCGGAGCGGAGCCGGGGCCGCCCCGGGACGACACGGAGCGGGCCGTCGCGGCGCACTGGCACGAGCTGCTGGACCGCCCGGTCGACGAGCGCACCGCCGACTTCTTCGCGCTCGGCGGCGACTCGCTGCTCGCGGTGCGGATGCTCGCCTCGCTCGCGCGGGAGGGACGGGGGCGGGTGACCCCCCGGCGCTTCCTCCGGCAGCCCACGGTGGCCGGACTCGCCGCCGCCCTGCGCGAACCGGACGACCGGTGAGGAGGGTGCGGCGGGGGCGGGGCCGTCCCCGCCGCACCCCGGTGTCAGCCGTTCAGGCCGGCGTCCTCACGGAAGAGCTCCTGGTCCAGCCAGACCGCGGCACGGGCGCCGTCGGCGGCACCGGTGATCACGAAGGTGAGGGCGTCCGGCAGAGCCTCCAGACGGGCGGTGTCGCCGGCCGCGTACACCCCGGCCACGGACGTGCGCTGGAACTCGTCCACCCGCACACAGCCGTCCGGGAGGATCACGCACCCCAACTCCTCGGCCAGCGGGGAGTGCTGACGGGTGGGCGCCCGGTGGTAGACGCCCTGCCGCTCGAGCACCCGCCCGTCGGCCAGGACCAGGCGGACGGCACCCTCCTCGCCCTCGACGCGGGTCACGGCCGTCTCCTCCACGGCGATCCCGGCCTCGGCGAGCCGGCCCGCGGCCTGCTCGGGCACCGGGTGCCCGTCGGTGCACACGATCACGTCCCCGCTGAACCGGTCGGCGACGTAGAGGGCCTGCATGACCTGCGGCAGTTCGTGCCCCAGGACGGCCAGGCTCATCCCGCTCGTCTCCCAGCCGTGGCAGAAGGGACAGTGGTACACCCCCCGGCCGAACAACGCGGACAGTCCCTCGATCCGCTCGTCGAGCACGTCGACCTGCCCCGTGGCGAGGACGAGTTTGCGGGCGCGCTCCACCGTGCCGTCGGCCAGCGTCAGGGCGAAGCCCGGCGGTTCGGGGGCGGCGGACGTGACGGTGGCCTCCCGTACCTCCACGTTCGGGTAGGTGCCGAGCTGCTCCCGGCCTATGCGGCGCAGCTCGGCGGGCGGGAAGCCGTCACGGCTGAGGAACATGTGCATCCGCGCCGCGGGCGCGTTGCGCGGGCGGCCCGAGTCCAACAGGAGGACCCGCCTGCGCTGACGTCCGGAGACCAGCGCCGCGTTGAGACCCGCGGGGCCTCCGCCCACCACGATCACGTCGTACATCGTCGGTCACTTCTCCCATGTCGTGCCGATCAGTAATTACGATAATAGTTATCATTTTCAAGAAGGGGTTAGATAGGGAATGACGAGGAAAACCGTGCGACACACGGGAACCGTCGGCGTGCTGGGCGGCTACGGAGCGGTCGGCGGCGCCGTCGTACGACGGCTCCACCGGGCGGGGGCCGGCCCGTTGCTGGTGGCCGGCCGCGATCCGGGCCGGGCCGAGGAACTGATCGCGGGCCTCCCCGAAGGAGGCCCGGACGTGAGCGCCCGCGCCGTCGACCTGGCCGACGCGGAGGCATTGGACCGCTTCACGGCGGACTGCCGGCTCGTCGTCAACTGCGCGGGGCCGTCGTACCGGGTCCTCGACACGGTCGCGCGGTCCGCGCTGCGCGGCGGTGCCGACTACGTCGACGCGGCCGGTGACGACCCGGTCCACCACCTGCTCGCCACCGACGGGGGTGCCGGACGGTGGGCGGCCGCAGGACGGGTGGCCGTGCTGTCCGCCGGCGCGCTGCCGGGCCTGTCGTCGCTGCTGCCCCGCGCCCTCGCCGCCCGTACCCCCGGCGCCACGGCACTGGACGCCTACCTGGGCGGTGTCGCGCCGCTCACGCCGGCGGCGGCCGGCGACGTACTGCTCGGCCGAGGGCCGGAACACGGCACTCCGGCGGCGGTCTGGCAGCGGGACCGCGTCCGGGAGCGCGCCCTGTCGCCCCGCCGGGGGCTGCGGCTCGACGCCTTCCCCGCCCCCGTCGACGCCTTCCCCTACCTGTCCACCGAGGCCGTCCGGCTGGCCCGCGCCACGGGCATCGGACAAGTGCGCTGGTACACCGTCTTCGGTGGTGGGCGCCTGGCCGAGGAACTGGCCATGGCGTGGGCCCTGGACAGCGCGGAGACCGCCGGGCTGGTCGCGGCGGCCGATGAGGACGTGCGGCGCCACGGGGCCTGGTACGGACAGGAGTTCCACCTCAGGGACGGAGCCGGGGACGGCCGGCCGGTCGCGAGCCTCGTCCTGCGTGCCGCGGACTCCTACGAACTGAGCGGGTTCCTCGCGGCCGTCGCCGCTCTCCGGACGCTCGACGGGGTGATCGCTCCCGGTGTGCACTTCGCCGCGGACGTGCTCGATCCCGCACGCGTCACCGAGGAACTGGCGGCGGACGGTGCGGCGGAGCTGAGCATGTCGTAGGCGTCCGCCGGTGCGCTCTCCCGGTCCGCCGGCGGCCGCACCGGGAGAGCGCACCGCCGGTCAGAAGTCCGTCCGGTGGTCCGCCGGCCCGGGGCGGCAGCCGTCGCACACACCCGTCAGTTCGACGGTGTGGTCCACGGCGTGGAATCCGATGTCGCGCGCGACCCTCACCACCCACTCCTCGACTTCCTCGGAGTCGACGGCCAGGCCGAGGCCGCACTCCCGGCAGACGAGGTAATGGCGGTGGCCGCCGTCCGGCCTGGGCCGGTAGAGGCGTTCGCCGTCGCCGTCCCGCACCACGTCGACGTGCCCGGCCGCCTCCAGCAGCCGGAGGGTGCGGTAGACGGTGGACAGTCCCACCGCCGTACCGTCCGCGACCAGGGCCGTGTGCAGGCCCTGCGCCGAGACGAAGACGTCGCGGGCGCGCAGGGCGTCGAGGACTGCGGCTCGCTGCGGGGTCGTGCGCCACGCGCCGCGGGCCCTTCCGTGCATGAGTGTGTCTCCCGTCGCTCATGAGGACCGTCCGGGCACCGCGGGGGCGGTCCCGGACGGCCCCGTGCCCGGGCCGGACGGCCGCCGTCACGCCCTCGTGACCGTGCCCGGGAGCGCGGACCCGCCGGTGTCCCGAGGAGGGAAGAGGGCATCGGCGGGCGCCTGCCGGCCGTCGGCCATCAGCCGTGCGGAGAGGGGCGCGCGGGTCCTGCCGTTGCGGGCCGGTACCGATGAGCACCGGCTCCCGCGCGTGGGGGACGTCGGCGTACCCGGTCCCGGACGGCTCGAAGCGGCCCACGGGCCCGTCACGTCCGTGTGGTGCCCCCGGCCTCTGTGACGTGTCCGGCGTGGAACTCCCGGACCCGGCCCGGCGCCGGGGACGCCCGGCGGCGCGGCGTCGGGCCGACGCCGCGAGGGCGTCGGCGTCAGCCCTCCGGGCGCAGCAGGCCCCGCCGGTAGGCGGGCACGAGGTGCTGCGGAACCCGGTGGGTCACACCGTCCACCGTGACCGGCACCAGGTTCGGGGCACTCGCCTTCCACTGGGCGCGGCGGTGGCGGGTATTGCTGCGGGACATCTTGCGCTTGGGTACGGCCATGGGGGGTTCCTCTCGGTCGGGACGGTCCGGCGGCACGGAACGTGCCGCAGGCGGGCAGGGGAGCGCACCGGCCGGGTCGGAGGCCGTCGGCCGTGATGCCGCGCCGGGACGCCACCAGCATACGACAACGGTTTTCATGTGCGATAGTTGCGGGAGTTGCCGGTGTCCGAGGCCGGTTGCCGGGCCTGGGTGGGAAGCGGTCCGGGGTGACGCCGAACGCTACGACGCGCAACTCGCCGAATCCCCCGCCCGGACGAAGAAACCCTGTACGCCCGGCGGCGAACGCACCCCGGCCGCCAACCGCCACGTCATCGGCTGCCTCGCCGGCCGCTTCGGCTTCCAAGCGATCGGCGCGGCCGCCCCAGGCGGCACCCCCTGGCCTCATCCGGCTCCTCCGGCCTGCGCTCGCTCACCGAAGCCGTGCGCGAAGCGGGAGTACGCACCGTCTTCGCGGATTTCTTCCGGTCCACACGCCTGGCCGAGGCCCCGCGCACGGAACCCGGCGGCCAGGTGCGCGTCGTCGGGCTCCCCTTCGGATCGCCGACCGGGAAGGGGGAGGGCGCCGGCACCTGCCTGCGGGCGACGCACGCCGGCGCGGCCGGAAGGGGACACGCGCGGTGGGCGAGTCGATATGCGACAGAACCGTCTCCGGTGCGGTCCTCGCCCTCGCGGTGTCCGCGGTCCTGGCGCCCGAGGGGAGAGGGAACGGTGCCTCGTCCGGCACGAAGGCGGCGCCGAGCACCACGCCGGTAAGGCGTCCTGTTCACCGACGGCGCCGGCGAGGCCGGGGGTGAGGTCGTCGCCGACCCGACCCGTGTGCCCCGTTCGGCAGTCGCTGGAGGTGGCGAGCGGCGGCCGGTGCCCGGTTCTCACCCGTACGTGGTAAATGCCTGGACCGGCGCCGCCTTTCAACGGAAGACTTCCGAACTCCGACCTCCGGGAGTGTGATGGCGACAACAGATACGCAGAGGCCGACGCCGGGCAGGAGCGCGGTCGTTCTCGCGCTGCGCCGCTACGGCCGGGAACTGCTGAGACTGCGACGGCTGGCCCTGCCCGCGCTGTTGCTGCCGGCCGTGGGCAACATCGGAATCCGCTACGTCGCCCCCCTGCTGATCGCCAAACTGGCGGGGCAGGCCGCCGACGACGGCGGTCTCACCTTCGCTTCGGCGCTGCCGTACGTGCTGGGTTTCGGCGTGGTGCTGCTGCTCGCCGAGACCGTGTGGCGGATCGGGCTGCACTGCCTGAACCGCGTGGACGCCCTCGGCATGGAACACCTCTACGTGAGCGGCATGGACGAACTCCTCGCCCAGGACGCCGCGTTCTTCCACGACAACTTCGCCGGCTCCCTGACCAAACGGGTGCTGAGTTTCGGCAAACGCTTCGAGGACTTCGTCGACACGCTGACGTACCGGATCGTGGGCAGCCTCGTCCCCCTCGTGTTCGGTGCCGTGGTGCTCTGGCACTACGAACCGATGCTCGTCGTCGGCCTCCTCGTGATGATCGCGCTGACCGTGGTGGCCGCGACGCCGCTGATCCGCCGCCGGCAGAGGCTGGTCAACGACCGTGAGGCGGCGATCGCCCGGGTCTCCGGCCACGTCGCCGACAGCCTCGCCAACATGGAGACCATCCGGGCGTTCGCGGCCGAGCGGCGGGAGGCCGACGAACACCGCAGTCGCGTCGCGGACTCCCGGCGCCTGACGCTGAAGTCGTGGGACTACGGCAATCTGCGCGTCGACACCCTGATCGCCCCCATGTCCGTGCTGACCAACGTGCTGGGACTGCTGGTCGCCATCGCCCTCGGGGGCCCGGGACAAGGAGTGGAGGAGATCGTCGTCGCCTTCACCTACTACTCCAACGCCACCCAGATCATGTTCGAGTTCAACCAGATCTACCGGCGTCTGGAGAGCTCGATGACCGAGGCCGCGCAGTTCACGGAACTGCTGCTGGATCCGCCCACCGTGCTGGACCCGGCGGAACCCGAACCGCTCGCACCGCGGGACACCGGCATCCGCTTCGAAGCGGTGACCTTCGCCCACGCGGGTGCGGAGCCGATCTTCCGGGGACTCGACCTGGAGGTGCCCGCGGGCGCACGGATCGGCCTGGTCGGCAGGTCCGGCGGCGGCAAGACCACGCTCACCCGGCTCCTGCTGCGGATGTCGGACATCCACGGCGGACGCGTCCTGATCGGCGGTCAGGACATCAGCCTGCTGCGCCAGAACGACCTGCGCTCACTGATCGCCTACGTCCCGCAGGAACCCGCCATGTTCCACCGCAGCCTGCGGGACAACATCGCCTTCGCCCGGCCCGGCGCCACCGACGAGGAGATCCACGCGGCGGCCGCGGCCGCGCACGTCACGGAGTTCGCCGACCAGCTCCCCGACGGCTTCGCCACCCTGGTGGGGGAGCGGGGAGTCAAACTCTCGGGCGGCCAGCGCCAGCGCGTCGCCCTCGCCAGGGCCATCCTGCGCGACGCCCCGGTCCTGCTGCTGGACGAGGCGACCAGCGCGCTGGACTCGGAGAGCGAGCTCCTCGTCCAGGACGCCCTGTGGCGGTTGATGGAGGGACGCACGGCCCTCGTGGTCGCCCACCGCCTGAGCACCGTCGCCGGCATGGACCGTCTCGTCGTCCTCGACCGCGGACGCGTCGTCGAGCAGGGCACCCACAAGGAACTGCTCGCGGCGGACGGCGCCTACGCCAAACTGTGGCAGCACCAGTCGGGCGGCTTCCTCGGCGAGAGCACCGGCCCGGCCCCCGGCGACGATCCGCCGGCGGCCGGTCTCGCCGGGCTGCCGGGACCACCCGAACCGGCGCCGGACCGGGACCGGAAGGCGTCCCCGCAGGCCCGCACGAGCACCGGACCCACCTGACCGAGCCGCTCCCGGCCGTCGCCGGGCCGTCCGTCGCCGACGAAGCCGGAGCCCGCCCCGCGGGACGGGCTCCTCCGCGGGACCGGCCGGCATCCGGTCGGCCCCACGGATGCCGACCGAGGCGCGGAACGAGGAGTCCGGCGGTGCCGCGGCCGACGGCGTACAACCGGCCGGGCGGCCACGGACGACAATGGAACCCGCAGTCGTCCTCCGGCGCTCGTCGGCCTTGCCGGTGTCAGTCGGGCCGGCGGACGACCGCCTCGTGGCCGCCCGCGCTCGTGTGGTGACCCGTCAGGCGGGTCGACGCGCGGTCGGCACCGGTCCGAGGCGATCGTCCGCCGGGCCCGTCACACCGCCTCCCTCGGAGCCGGACCCCGTCGTGCCGTCAGCGCCGCAGGGTCAGCAGGCCGGGACGGTAGGGCAGGAGGCCGTAGTCGCCGCCGGAGTTGGGGCTGCGTCCCTGGTAGAGCAACTGCAGGTTGCAGGGATCGACGGTCATGGTCTGATCGGGGCTGGTGCGGATCAGTTCGCCGTGACTGATGTCGTTGGTCCAGGTGGCGCCGCTGTTGGCCTTGCCGGCGAAGGGATTGCTCTCGGTCGCGGCCTGGGGTGTCCAGGAGCCGTTCAGACTGGTGGCAGTGAACGAGCGGAAGTAGCGGCCCTGCGAGCCGATGGCCTCGACGATCATGAGGTAGCGGTTCTGGCCCTGCAGCTTGTAGACCTGCGGGGCTTCGAACAGGTTGTTCGTCGTATCGCTCATGACCACCGTCGAGGTCGAGCCGAAGCTGCCCGGGAAGTTCCCGATCGGCATGCTGGCCCGGTAGATCTTGCCGTTGTCGCCGGCGAAGAACAGGTACATGTTCGTGCCGTCACCGATGAGCGTCTGGTCGATGGGACCCGTCCCGGAGCCGGAGATGCTCCCGGAGAAGAGCGCCCGCTCGGACGACCAGCCGTTCGGGTTGGTGGGGTCGCTCGACGTCCGGTAGGAGAAGGCGGTCCCGCCCCACTGGTAGGCGAGCACCCAGATGTTCTTCGGTGCGAAGTAGAAGAGCGTGGGTGCGACCGTCGAGCTGTTCATCGCGTTCTGACCGGCCGAGGCCATCTCCGACCAGTTGCCGAACAGGCCGAAGTTCATCGAGCCCCACCGCGTCCCCGTGTCGTGCGTGGTCGCGTAGACGAGCTGCTTGCCGTTGTAGGGGGCGACGGTGAAGTCCTTGAGCGAGACCCACCCCTGCCTGGGCTGCGCCAGCGCGCCCGTCGACGTCCAGCGGTAGGCCGACGGGAGGTCGCACGAGCCGGGGGTGTCGGCGCCGACCTTGACGAGCTGCCACTGCTGGTTGGTGCCGCCCCAGTCGTCGTACTGGACGACGTTCGCGTTGTCGGCGGTGGAGGCGCCCTGTACTTCGAGGGCCTTGCCGCTGTGGCGCGAGATGAGCCTCACGTAGCCGTCCGAGCTGTCGGCCAGCCGCCACTGCTGGTTGGTGGCGTTCAGGTCGGTCCACTGGACGATCGCGCCGCCGTTCGCGGTGGACCAGTTGTGGACGTCCAGCACCTTGCCCGAGTGGCGGGACTTGAGGCGGTAGTAGCCGTCTCCGGAATCGACGAACTGCCACTGCTGCTGGTTCTGGTCGTTCCTGGTCCACTGGGTGATGCGGGCACCGTCGCCGGTCGCCAGGTTGTAGACGTCCAGGGCTTTGCCGCTGTTGCGGTTGACCAGCACGTACGAGGCGTTGGTGTCCACGGTCGCGGCCTCGGCGGGCTGGGCGCCGAGGAAGGCGGCCACCAGCAGCAGGGGCGCGAGGACGCCCAGTAAGCGTCTTGGACGGACCGGGGACGGGGAGCGGAACCACATCAGAGGGCCTCCTTGGGGGCGGGGTGGGGGTGCCGCCGATGAACCGCGGAGCGGCAGCCGCGCCGACACAGGGGATTCGAAAGTTTCGAAGTGATCTCGGTCCTGTGACGCCACAAGCTAGGAAGGCGGGGCCCTCCGGTCAAGGTCTGTCACCGATATCTCCACGAGCATTTCCTCCCTCGGGGTGTGACGGGTCCTCGCGTTGATCAGGAAACCCCAGGTGGTTCGCGGTGTGGCCAGCCGGTCCAGGAGTTCACCCACCTCGGCTGAGCATCGAAAGTTTCGAATGGAAAGTTGAAACTTTTCTTCCGCAAGGGTTGACGAGTCACCGTCAACCCCTCAATCATCCTGTCTGGTAAACCGATCGCAATACGAGATATCGAACAATGCTGGTCCCGGGCAGTCTGAGCCGCACCGCAGAGCCGCGCACGGCTGCACGACGGATCCGCACACCGAAGCACCTGCGCCGCCCCGTTCTTCGTCCCGATGAGGTTCGCACCGACGCATCCCGCCCCTCCGCGCAGCAGGAGAGGTGCGCGACGCCGAGTGACGGTCTCCCGGCCGAGCCGCGATGGAGGATCACCGTGTCCGTGCCGGAAGACCACTGCCGTCCGGCGTACGTCACCCGGCGGCCGGCCGGGCCCGTCCGTGCCGGTTGAGATCCTCCCGGGTCCCATGACCGCGGTGTCCGGCCATCCCGTCATCCCTACTTTGGAGGCACAGCAATGGGCTCTTATGCCCTTCCCAGACCCGCAGTCCGGCGGAAGGTCCGCGTTCTGCTGCTGGCACTGGTCGCCGGCGTCCTCGGTGTGGTCGCCGCACTGGTCGCGCCGCCGTCCGCGCAGGCCGCCGAGAGCACGCTCGGCGCCGCCGCGGCGCAGAGCGGCCGCTACTTCGGCGTCGCCATCGCCTCGGGCAAGCTCGGCGACTCGGCCTACACGTCGATCGCGAGCCGCGAGTTCAACTCGGTGACGGCCGAGAACGAGATGAAGATCGACGCCACCGAACCGCAGCCGGGCCAGTTCAACTTCTCCGCCGCCGACCGCGTCTACAACTGGGCGGTGCAGAACGGCAAGGAGGTGCGCGGTCACACCCTGGCCTGGCACTCCCAGCAGCCCGGCTGGATGCAGAACCTCAGCGGCAGCTCCCTGCGCCAGGCGATGATCAACCACATCAACGGCGTGATGAACCACTACAAGGGCAAGATCGCGCAGTGGGACGTCGTGAACGAGGCCTTCGCCGACGGCAGTTCGGGCGCCCGGCGCGACTCCAACCTGCAGCGCACCGGCAACGACTGGATCGAGGTCGCCTTCCGCACCGCGCGCGCCGCCGACCCGTCCGCCAAGCTCTGCTACAACGACTACAACGTCGAGAACTGGACCTGGGCCAAGACCCAGGCCATGTACAACATGGTGCGTGACTTCAAGCAGCGCGGTGTGCCGATCGACTGCGTCGGCTTCCAGTCGCACTTCAACAGCGGCAGCCCCTACAACAGCAACTTCCGCACCACCCTGCAGAACTTCGCCGCCCTCGGCGTCGACGTGGCCGTCACCGAACTCGACATCCAGGGCGCCTCGTCCACGACCTACGCCAACGTGGTCAACGACTGCCTGGCCGTCTCCCGCTGCCTCGGCGTCACCGTCTGGGGTGTGCGCGACAGCGACTCCTGGCGGTCGGGGGACACGCCGCTGCTGTTCAACAACAACGGCAGCAAGAAGCCCGCGTACACCGCCGTCCTCGACGCGCTCAACGGCGGCGACACCTCGGAGCCTCCCACCGACGGCGACACGATCAAGGGCGTCGGTTCGGGCCGCTGCCTGGACGTGCCCGGCAGCAGCACCACCGACGGCACCCAGCTCCAGCTGTGGGACTGCCACGGCAACAGCAACCAGCAGTGGGAGTACACCGACGCCGGTGAGCTCAGGGTCTACGGCAACAAGTGCCTGGACGCCGCCGGCACCGGCAACGGCACCAAGGTCCAGATCTACAGCTGCTGGGGCGGCGACAACCAGAAGTGGCGCCTCAACTCCGACGGATCCATCGTCGGCGTCCAGTCCGGCCTCTGCCTCGACGCCGCCGGATCCGCCAACGGCAGCCTGATCCAGCTCTACTCCTGCACCAACGGCAGCAACCAGCGCTGGACCCGCGCCTGACCGGACCCGCGCGAAGACACCGCTGATGATCACGAGGGCCGTCGCCGTGGTGGCGGCGGCCCTCGCGACCGGCACGGCCCGGCACGGACGTCACGACTTCCGCTGCCGGGTCCCGGTGATCCGCCCACGGGTCATCCGGCCGGCACGACCGGCACACGGCCTCTCGCGCCGGTCACCGGCGCTTCCGCCGGGATCGGACACGAACCGGCCCGGCGGTTCACCGAGCACGGCTACGGCCTCGTCCGCCTCTCGGCCTCGTGCTACGGCCTCGTGACGGCCTGCGGCCGGTTCCGGCCGGTTCAGGCCCTCCCGCGCCGGTCCCGTCGGCACGCGGTCACTCCCGTGCGGGCGGGCCGGGCCGACTCCCGCCCCGGCGGGCCGCCGTGCGGATCGCCAGTTCGGCCTCCGCCAGATCGTCGATCAGGGCCGGGTCCCCGAGCCCCGGCACACACACCACCTCGCCGGTGTCCAGCGCGGCCAGTGACGCGTCGACGACCTGGTCCACGGGCATGCCGCCTTCCTCGTGCACGGACGGGTCCCGCTCCGGCACGGGCTCGTCACCGCGCGACCGGTGGAACTCGGTGGCGGTCAGCCCGGGGCACAGCACCTGGATCCGCAGCGGTGTGCCGGCCAGTTCGGCGGCGAGCGTACGGGTGAAGGTGACCACGTAGCCCTTGGTGCCGCCGTACACCGCGCGTTCGGGCAGCGGACGCGGCGGCAGCGCGCCCGCGAAGGCCAGCTGTGAGGCCACGTTGACCAGGGTTCCGCGCCCGCGTTCCAGCATGGCCGGGACCGCGGCCCGCGCGAGCGCGGTGACGGCGAGGACGTTGATGTCGAGGATCTTCGTCATGAGTTCCGGTTCGAGTCCCGCGAACGGACCGTAACCGTTGATCCCCGCGTTGTTGAGGAGGAACCCGATGTCGTCGCCCGCCGCACGCCGCGCCACCCGCGCCAGGTCACCGGGTTCGGACAGATCGGCCACGAGGGTCTCCACCGCGGTGCCCGTCGCCTCGCGCAGCCGCCGCGCGAGGTCGTCGAGCCGCTGTGCCCTTCTGGCCACGAGGACGGTGTCCCACCCGTGGGAGGCCAGCCGTCCGGCGTAGGCGGCGCCGATGCCGGAGGAGGCTCCCGTCACCAGGGCCGTGCCACGTCGTGTACTCACTGGTATGCCACCTTCCGTGCCGACGGTGCGCGCATGTCGTGACCGGTGACGGGTGCCCCGGGTGAGGGGCCCGTGCGTGGGGGAGACCGGAAGTCACGCACGAGTACCCGCCGCACCGGGTGCCGGAACACGGCACCCGAGGGAGACTCCCGACCAGCAAGGCCGTCCTCGTCACCGGCGCCGGACGCGGTCCGGGGACGGACACGCCCGCGAAGCCCCCCCCGCAGGCCACCGGGCCCCCGGACACGGGGACCCGCGGTCTCCCGCGCCCGGCGAACGGACCGGTGCCGGTGCGCACGGGCTCCCCGGAACCGGACCGGAAGGACGTACGCACGTGACTACGCGCTGTCCGTGAGGGCCTCGTAACCGCGCGAACGAGCACAGTGGGCGCAGCAGAAGAACTGCCCGTCGACCTGGTGTCCGTGCCCGAGGACCTTGCACCGGCAGTTGTCACAGACCGGCGCCAGCCTGTGGGCCGCGCACTCCAGGCTGTCGAACGTGTGCACCGCCCCACCGAACGTGTGCACCTCGAAGGACAGGGCGTAGTCGTTCCCGCACACCTCGCAGACCGCCATGGCGTCCTCCTTTCCGAGTGGCGACCGGGTACCGCGCCGCGTCCGTCGCATGCGGCCCACTCGCCGAGCGCGACCGCGTCCTCCCGCAGCCGTACCGCTGCGGGATTCCCCCTCGCGACGGCGGCTCTGGCCGGATACCGCCTCGGTGGTCCGCCGCCTCCTCAGCCAGACTTGTCGTCCGAAGCCACATGCGCACCGCTGCCGCGATGGCCCGTGCCCGGGAGGACCTTGATGACGTCGGACGTGAGGTCGGACGAGGACGGGGCGGTGGCACCGCCCGGACGACGACGGCCTCCCGGCGACCGCGTCGCGCTCCGCGCCGACCTGCGCTCCGCCCTGCCCGACGCCGGCGCGGCGGTGGTGGTCACGGCGCTCGTCTTCGCCCTCCTGTGGGCGCGCATGGAGTCGGGTGCTTCGGACACCGTCGCGGTCATGCCGTTCATGGACGACCCCGGCACCTACTGGATGTACCTGCTCAGCCAGGCGTTCGGCTGGTCGGGGCTGCTGTGGGCGTGGGGCACGGTCATGCTGGGCCTGCTGCTGTCGGGGCCGCGCCCCGCCCGGCTGCCGGTCTCCCGGCAGACACTGGAGCGCTGGCACCGCACCACGAGCCTGACCACGACGGCGCTGATGTTCGCGCACGCGCTGATGTTCGCCGCGGAACTCGTCCGCTACGAGACCAAGGTGGACTGGGCGGAACGGCTGTGGGTGGCCTTCGCGGACACCTTCGTGCCGGGCTGGTACGACTCCGGAACCGGCCGGATCGCCATCCCGATCGGCCAGGGCGCCCTGTACCTGGCGGTTCCGCTGGGGCTGCTGTTCTACGTCCGGCACCGCATCGGGGCGAACACCTGGCGGCGCCTGCACCGCTTCGTGATCGTCGTGTACGTGCTGAGCGTGTGGCACACGCTGCTGTACGGGACCAACGTCTGGTACGGGGAGTGGCCGCGCACCGTGCTGTGGCTGCTGCAACTGCCGGTCGCCGCGCTGCTGTTGCTGCGTCTGCTGAGACCCGCCCGGCGGGCCGAACGGCTGGGCTCCCCCGGTGCGGGAGCGGCCCACCCGGCCTGGTGGGCGCGGGTGGCGGGACGGGTCGCCGTCGGAGCCGTCGTCGTCGGGCTGGTCGTCGTGGTGGTGTCCGGTCGTGACGGCGGACGGGACCGTCCGACCCATCCGCCCGCGACGGCCCCGCACGCCCAGGAGACGGACTGACGGCGCCCGGACCGGAACACCGACGGCGCCCGGACCGGAACGGCGACCGGCCCCGTGCCGTGCCGCGTCGTCGTGTGCCGCGACTGCTGCCGCGGCGGCCCCGGAGCGACCGGCGCCGACCACGCGGCCCGGACCGAACGCCTGCGCGCCGCGGCACCGGTATGCGTCTCCGACCGCCTCGACGTCTGCGACCGGGCCGACGCCGTCGTCGTACGGCCCTCCGCCGAAGGCCGTACCACCGGCGCCCGGCCCGTCCGGCCCATCCAGCCGGCCCGGCCCGTCCGGCCCGGACCGGTCGACGACCCGGACGCGACCGGGGACGTCGTCGCAGGGACCCGCGCAGGCGGTCCCGGCGAGCGCACCGTCCACGCCCCGCCCCTGCGCACGGCCGACGCCCGCTGAGCACGACCCTGCCGCGGTGGCGCGAACCCGCGCCCGGCTCAGGGGAGGAAGCGCGGCGGCACACGCTAAGCTGCAAGCGCCCCGCGGGGGAAGTCCGGTCGAAGTCCGGCGCTGACCCGCAACGGTAGGCGGAGTCCCGTACGGGGTTCCGTGAGCCCGATCACCCGCGGTGGTGAAGCTCCTGTCGATCGCCGTGGACTGCGAGAGGGCGCTGCGTACGGCGCCCTGCGCCCGGAGCCGCTCCTTCGATCACGTAGGTGCACGGCCCGAGGCGAAAGCGATCCGCCTGTGGCCACGCTCCGCGACCGCATACCCGCCGTACCGCACCGCACCACGAGCGGCGGGCCCCCACCACCCCGGCGCGTCCCGTTGCCCCTGCTCGTGACCGGCCTGTGCGTCGCGCTCCCCGTCTCCTTGGTCTGCGGGGCGGGCATCGGGGCGTCGGGGCTCTCGTGGGGCGAGGCACTGCACTACCTCTGGGCGGGGCTGACCGGCGGGGTCATCGCCCCGGACGAGGTCTCCTCCTACACCATCGTGTGGGAACTGCGCTTCCCGCGCGCCGTGCTCGCGGCGGTCGTCGGCGCCGGTCTGGCAGCCGTCGGTGTCGCCGTCCAGGCCATGGTCCGCAACGCGCTCGCGGACCCGTTCGTCCTCGGCATCTCCTCCGGCGCGGGCGTGGGAGCCAACGCCGTGCTCATCTTCGGCGCCTTCGGCGCACTCGGTGTCTGGGCGCTGTCCACGGCGGCGTTCCTCTCCGCGCTCGCCGCCATGACGCTGGTGTACGCGATCGCCCGGACCCCGCGGGGACTGACACCGCTCCGCCTCCTGCTGACCGGTACCGCGATGTACTACGGATTCTCCGCCGTGACCACGTTCATGGTCTTCGCCGCCGAACACGGTGAAGCGGCCCGCTCCGCGATGATGTGGCTGCTCGGCAGCCTGGGCGGCGCGAACTGGTCCTCCGTACCGATCGCCGCGGGCGCGGTGCTGGGCGGCCTCGTCCACCTCGGATGGTCGGCCCGGCGCCTGAACGCCCTGGCGATGGGCGACGAGACCGCTGCCGCACTGGGCGTGGACCCCGGGCGGCTGCGCAGGGAACTCTTCCTCACGACCGCCGCCGTCACCGGGGCGGTGGTCGCGGTCAGCGGGGCGATCGGCTTCGTGGGCCTGATGGTTCCGCACGCCGCCCGGATGCTGGTCGGGGCGGACCACCGCCGGCTGCTGGCCGTCGCGCCCCCGGCCGGTGCCGTACTGCTGGTCTGGGTCGACATCCTGTCGCGCGTGGTGCTCGCCCCCGCCGAACTGCCGCTGGGCGTACTGACGGCCGCGATCGGCGTGCCCTGCTTCGTGCTGCTCATGCGCCGCCGCGCCTACACCTTCGGAGGCGCGTGATGCGGGTCGACATCGACACGGTCACCGTGGAGATCTCCGGTGCGCGGGTGGTGGAGGACGTCTCGCTGCGGGTGGGCAGCGGCCAGGTGGTGGGACTCGTCGGGCCCAACGGCAGCGGCAAGTCGACCCTGTTGCGATGCGTCTACCGGGCGCTGCGTCCCACGGCCGGTGCGGTACGCCTGGACGGCGACGACCTGTCGGCCATGGACGCGCGCGAGAGCGCACGTCGGCTCGCCGCCCTTCCCCAGGAAGCGGTCGCGGAGTTCGACTTCACGGCGGCCGAGGTCGTGGCCATGGGCAGGCTGCCGCACCAGGGGGCGCTGGCCCGGGACACCGACGAGGACCGGCGCACGTGTGCCGCCGCACTGGAACGAGTCGGCGCCGGCCACCTGGCCGACCGGGGCTTCCTCACGCTCTCCGGCGGCGAGAAGCAGCGGGTCCTGATCGCCCGCGCGCTCGCCCAGCGGCCCCGGGTCCTGGTGCTGGACGAGCCCACCAACCACCTGGACATCGCCCAGCAGTTGGAGGTCCTGTCCCTGGTCAGGGCCAGCGGGCTGACCGTGCTCACCGCGCTGCACGACCTCAACCTCGCAGCGCTCCACTGCGACGTCCTCCACGTCATCGACGGCGGGCGGACCGTCGCTTCCGGCGCCCCCCACGACGTCCTCACGCCCGCCCTGCTGGCCGACGTCTTCGGCGTCCGGGCGCACCGCGTCCTCCACCCCGAAACAGGCGCGGTCCAGCTGCTCTTCGACCGCCTCCCCTCCCCGTAACCCCCTTCCGGCCCCCTCGAAGGAGTCACCGTCCCATGCCGAACCGCGCACGCCCCGCCGCCCTCGCCCTCGTCCTGGCCCTCGCCGTCACCGGCTGCGGGGCGAACGTCTCGTCGCAGGAGGGGAGGAGAGACGGAGCCCGGGCGTCCGACAGTCACTATCCGGTCACGATCGAGAACTGCGGTGAGGAGAAGACGTTCGAGAGGGCTCCGCGGCGCGTGGTCACCAACGACGTGGGCATCACCGAGATCATGTTCGCCCTCGGTCTCGAGGACCACATGGCCGGATACGTCATGCCCGACGACAAGGGAGACCTCACGAAAGTGCCGTGGAAGGACGGTTACCGGAAGACCGAGTGGCTCTCGAAGGAACGGATCAACAAGGAGCTGGTCCTGGACGCCCGCGCCGACCTGGTCTTCGCGGGCTGGAACTACGGCTTCAACGAGGGCGAGGGGTTCACACCCGCCGTGCTGCGACGCCTGGGCGTCGACTCGTACCTGCTCAGTGAGTCGTGCCGCAACGGACAGGGCAAGGCCCGCGGCGTGATGCCACCGCTCGACGCGCTGTACACGGACCTGCGGAACCTGGGCGAGGTGTTCGACGTCGAGGAAAGGGCCGACACCCTCATCGACTCGTTCCGGGAGCAGGTGGCCGAAGCACAGGCGAAGGCTCCGAAGGACACCGACCGGCCGCGGGTGTTCCTCTACGACAGCGGGGAGGACAAGCCGCTCACCTCCGGCGCCTTCGCCGGACCCCACGACATCATCACCAAGGCCGGCGGCGACCACGTCATGAAGGACATCGAGGACAGCTGGACCACCGTGGGCTGGGAGACGGTCGTCGCCCGCGACCCCGAGGTCATCGTGATCAACGACTACGGCGACACCACCGCGGAACAGAAGCGGAAGTTCCTCACGTCCTACGAGCCGCTCGCGAACGTCTCCGCCGTCAAGAACGACCGGATCCTCACCCTCGACTACGCCGACCTCGTCGAGAGCCCGCGCAACCCCGCGGCCGTCAGCTCACTCGCGGCGGACCTGAGGCGCCTCGGCTCCTGAACCCGGGGTCGTCGCGCAACCCCGGGGTCGTCTCGCAGCGCTCCTCGGACCGCTACGGCAGTTCACCACCGCCGACTCCCACCACCGCCGACTCCCGTCCACCCCGGCCCACCGTGCGGACCCGGACCCCGCACGCCCGCCTCCGCCGGGGCGGCCGATCGGCTCGGCTCCGGCCACGCCCCCCGATGACGTCCATGACAGCGGCGGTCGTCGGGGCCGTGGCCACGTGACCGATCCCGCGATCGCAGCCGGCACCGAACGGACGGCACAGGAGCCTCGTCCGTGCTCGGGAGGGCCTGCCGCCCGGCCCGCTGACCCCGGACGAGCGGCTCGACCGACGTGCGACCAGCGGTGACGGGACGGCCCTTTAGACTCGCTTCCACGGCGCCCGGCGGCTCGAAGGGAAGACGTGTACGTGCACCTCTACGACAACCCTGTGATCAGCGGGTTCCACCCCGATCCGAGCGTGTGCCGGGTCGGTGACGACTACTACCTGGTGTGCTCCAGCTTCGAGTACTTCCCCGGACTACCGCTCTTCCACAGCAAGGACCTCGTGCACTGGAAGCAGATCGGCAACGTGCTCGACCGGCCCGGGCAACTGCCGCTGCCCCTCCCCGGTGCCAAGGCGTCCGGCGGCCTCTACGCCCCCACGATCCGCCACCACGACGGCCGTTACTGGGTCATCAACACCAACATCGACGGCGGCGGCAACTTCGTCGTCTCGGCCGAGCGGCCCGAGGGCCCGTGGAGCGACCCGGTGTGGATCGACCTGACCGGGATCGACCCCGACCTGGCGTGGGAGGAGGACGGCACCTGCTGGTGCGCCTTCTCCGGCCCCGAAGGCGGCATCAACATGGCCAGGATCGACCCGGTCGAGGGCGAGGTGCTGGAGGGGCCCTTCGCCACCTGGTCGGGCAGCGGCCTCAAGTACCCCGAGGCGCCGCACCTCTACCGCATCGGCGACTGGTGGTACCTGCTGATCGCGGAAGGCGGCACGGAACGCGGCCACAGCGTGTCCGTCGCCCGCAGCCGCTCACCACGCGGCCCCTGGGAGGGCGCACCCGCCAACCCGCTGCTGTCCCACAGCGGTACCGCCCGCTCCATCCAGAACACCGGCCACGCCGACCTGGTGGAGGCTCCCGACGGCAGCTGGTGGATGGTGCTGCTCGGCGTCCGCCCCCGCGGCTTCACGCCCGACGTGCACGTGCTCGGCCGCGAGACGTTCCTGACCCCCGTGGAGTGGGACGAGGACGGCTGGCCCGTCGTCGCACCCGTACCCGAGAGCCACGCGGCCCCGGGCGGTGCCTGGCATCCCGTTCCGGCCCCGCCCGCCCGCGACGACTTCGACGGGCCCGCTCTCGCGCCGCACTGGATCTCGCCGTTCGCCCGCCCGGAGGGTTCCTGGTCGCTCACCGAGCGCCCCGGCCGGCTGGTCCTCAACGCCACCGGCCCCACCCTCGACCGCCCCGGCTACACCTTCGTCGGCCGCCGCCAGCAGCACCACGACTGCCGCGCCACCACCGTGATCGACCCGGGTACGGGACGCGGTGGTCTCTGCGTGCGCCTGGACGAGGCCCACCATTACGAACTGGAGGTCGGGAACGGGGAGGCAGGAGTCGTCGCCCGGATCGGACCGCTGCGCCAGACCGTGGCCCGTCGGCCCGTTCCGGCCGGGCCGCTGGCCCTCACCGTGACGATCCGGACGGCCGGCCTCGTACCCGCGTCGCCCGAACTCACCGACGGCGGCACCACGGGCCCCGACACCCTCGCCTTCTGGCTCGACGATCCCGACGCCCCGGACGCCCGGCCCCTCGCCGAACTGGACGGGCGCTACCTGTCCACCGAGGTCGCCTGCGGCTTCACCGGCCGGGTGATCGGCATGTACGCCACCGAGGGCGCGGTCGCCTTCGACTGGTTCGAGTACGCCCCGGCCCCGGCGCCGTCCGTGTGACACCCGGCACGCGGACGGGTGCCGCCCCCTGAGGAAAACCCGTCCGCGACCGGTCCGAACCCCGGCCGAGGCACACCCGCACGCCCGGCCGCCCTGGTGCCGCGGGACCGCCCGCCCGAGCACGACCCCGGCCCGGGAACCGAGCAGGACGGCGATGCGGAAAGCGGCCCGCGCCCGCAGGCGGAACCTGGTTCACCGACGGCTCCAAGGCCGACGAGCGGCTTACCGGGACCGCGGAGGGGCACGGCTTCGCCTATGAGCTGAGCGGCTTCACCAACGTGCCGGCCAAACCGGTCTCCGGGGTGCGCGGCGAGCGGTCGTTCCTGCCCGACGGCACCGGCACGTCGATCCGGTGGACGTACGACCTGGTCGTTCGCGGTGTTCGCCGTACTTATTCAGTACCTGAGCGGCGAGCGTCGTCCAGGACGTCACGCAGCGCCCAGTAGGCGGGTTTCGCCTCGTACGTCGCGTCCCAGGGAAGAGCGTTTCCCGGACTCGGGGGATAGTGCCGCAGGTCAGCCGTGGAGCCGTACTTGTCGGTGAAACCCCAGGTCGAGAACGAGGTGCAGTTGGGTTCTTCGACGCAGACCGCGAGTTTCCCCGCCAACTGGCGTGCCTGGATGTCCTCTTCGTCCTCGTCGACGAGGACGTCCGCCTCCGAGACCCGGACCTTCAGGCCGAGCCCGGCCAGAGCCCGGACCTTGCGTCGGAAGACCTCGGGGTCGGTACGGTCGCCGACGGCGTACTCGTGGTCCTGGAAACCGACGCCATCGATCGGAACGCCCCGCTCCTTCAACCGGACCAGCAGCGCGTAGAGGGCGTCCCAGCGTGGACCGTCCTCCTCCACCCCGTACTCGTTGAGGTACAGCACCGCGTGCGGGTCGGCCTCGCGGGCAGCATGGAAGGCGATGTCGATGTACTGTTCACCCATCGCGTCGAACCACAACTGAGGCCGCACGCCCTGGTTTCCGTTGGAGTAGTCCTCGTCCTCGTCGGACATGGGCTCGTTCACCACGTCCCATTCCGCCACCTTCCCCCGGAAGTGGCCCGCCACCGCGCGTATGTGCTCCACCATGACGCGCCTGCGCTGCTCGTGCGTCATCTCGGCGCGCATCCATGCGGGCAGGGCTTCGAACCAGACGAGGGTGTGGGCGTGCACCTTCATCCTGTTGGCCTCGGCGAAGTCCACCAAGGCATCGCCTTCCGCGAACGCGAACACGCCGCGTCGAGGCTGGACGAACTGCGGCTTGAAGTCGTTCTCCGGCGTGAGCATGGAGAACTCCTCACCCGCCGTCCGGCGGTAGGCGCTGTCGGTCAGCAAGGGGCCCGCGGCCAGGGCGGTTCCCATACGGATCGGGCGTGAGAGAACCGCCGCCAGATCACGCATCGCATCGCTGGACCGGGGCACTCGCAGGTCAGGCGCGTCCACGACGGACATCCGGCCCCCTCCCAGGGACCGCGCGTGGAGATCGCTGAGGGTCCAGCCCTTCCCGCGGGCTCCCGCGTCCGCGCCGAACCAGATGCGGCCACTGCCGAAGACGTCCCGCGCGGGAACGGTTCCCACGACCCTGCCGTCGGCCTCCAGCACAAGCCTGTCCGCGCGGACTTCGACGGCGAGGCGGACTTCACGCCCCAGGCCGCTCCCGAAGGTCCGGGTCGCCGCGGGTCTGTCGGAGTCCCCGTCCCAGCGGTCGATCCGGAGCCTCCCGTCGACCACGCCGATGCGCACGCCGCGCCGTTCGTAGCGCCATTCGTCGTAGACGACCGGCGTCTCACCGTACAGATGCAGGTAGGCATCCGTGTCATCCGTGCGCCGCAGGCCGGCTTCGATCCGGACATCCCCTCGGAACACCATGTGGGGGCCGCGCAGGTTCACCGGTGGGTTCGGCTGTCCGCCGGTACCGTCCTGGTGTGTGATGCGCCGGTCGAGGGATGTGATCCGTACCCCTGTGCGCGTGGGCTTCCCGCCGGCGAAGTGAGTCCAGTCCCTGCCGTTCAGGAGGTCCTCCATGGGTCCCCCCGCGGGCGCGGAGGTGCCGGCGCGGTCCCCCGAGACACCAGCGACCAAGGCACACGCGACCGCGATGACAGCACTCTTCCGAAACCGCATGGACAGCAGCACTCCGTATCCTCAGCCCGTCCTCCGACGGCATCGCAGCCCTCAGCCACACCGTCGCCGAGCACCGTCCTCCCCAGCCGCGGCAAGAACGGTGCGCAACCGATCGCGCCGCCCCGCTGTGACTGATCGTCATTGTTTCAGCCTCGAAGACCTCCGGGACCGGCTCGTCGGCGCGGACTGGTACGAGGACGAGGACCGCACCGCGTACGGGCTCACCTCCCGGCAGATCGAAGAACTCAAGGCGTGGGCGCCGGAGTGGGCGGACGATCCGGGTGCGCGGATCCCTGACGAGAACGCCTGGGGCGAGGGCGCGGAAACAGGAACGGTCCGGGTCAGCGGGCGTTGCTCCAGCCGCCTGTGCCGGCGGAGTACGAGTCGAGCAGGTCCACCACGAAGACCAGGGTCGAGCCCGCCGGAATCAACGGCGAGGGCGACTGGTTGCCGTAGCCGAGACGCGGGGGAACGACGATCTCGCGCCGACCGCCGACCTTCATCCCCCTCAACCCCCGGTCCCAGCCCTTGATGACCCTGCCGCTGCCCAGGGCGAACTTGAACGGCTGGTCACGCTCCCAGGAGGAGTCGAACTCCTTCCCCGTCTCGAAGGTCACCCCGACGTAGTGGACCCTGACCACCGTGCCCGGCTTCACCTCGGCCCCGTCCCCGACGACCAGGTCCCGGACGGTCAGCTCGGCAGGCGCGGCACCCTCCGGGACGTCGACCTCGGGCTTCGTCAGTTCACTCATCGCAGTTCCGTCACTCTCCGTCGCAGAGCCTCATGCGGGCCGACCCGGCCCATGGACACTCCATGGGGCAGGGGATCACGCTAACGCGCATGCCGGATTCCGGAACACACCGGATCAGCGGCCGCGTACGTCGGTCCGCCGCACGGCCGGCGCACCAGCCCCTGCCTCGCACAGAAGCCCGGGCGGGAAGCCTGCTCGGTACGGTGCACGATGTTCTGCGAGGTCTTCGACCGGGAGGCGTGCCCATGTACAGTGAAGACCGCCCTTGACCTGCACGAAGCAGGCAGGGAGCCGTCTTTCGGGAGTCCGACATGCTGCGCACCATGTTCAAGTCCAAGATCTAGCATCTGGTCGTTTGTGCAGCTCAGAGGCGTAGTGGGGCCGCTCAGGTCAGCAAATGGTCAGCATCGGGCGCGAGGGCGTCCTGGCTTGCTGACCTGGTGACCGCCGCGGCGCGGTGCCTGGGCGCAGATGCCCGGCTCCCGCTCGGAAGGTGCGTCACGTGGCTCGTCAAATTGCCCGCGGTATGGGGTCGTTCTTCAAGGACTGCGGCTGTGCCAGGCCGACGCGGTGCCCGCACTCCTACACGATCCGTTTCCGCGACGGTCGAGGGAAGCAGGTCGAGGAGGGCGGGTTCGACACGCAGGACGACGCGATCGAGCGCCTCACGCAGATCTATGCGGAGAAGAAGCGCACGGCGCCGTCCGTTGCGGAAGCGCGCCGGGAGCTGGGGCAGAAGACGGTCGCGGAATACGCGAAGCAGTGGCTGCCCCGCCAGCGCCGGATGACCGCGTACGCCACGGGCGAGCACGTCAGCAGCTCCATCAACGTCCATATCGTTCCGCGCCTGGGGTCACGGAAGCTGATATCCGTCACTCCCATCGTGGTGGAGCGCTTCCTGGACGAGCTGGAGGCCGATGGCGTCGGCCGGGGGAATCAAGTCAACATCCTGCGCACGCTCAAGGCGATTCTGCGGGACGCCTACGACAAAGGGGCGATGGTGGATGACCCGGTCAAGGGGGTGCAGGAGCCGGAGTACGTCCGCCAGAGGGCGGTCATTCCGGACCTGGCCTATCTGAAGCAGGCTCTGGCTGTCGCGAAGGATGACCTTGCACTGGAGATCGTGATGATGGCGGGGTGCGGACTGCGCAACGGCGAAGCGCGGGCGGTGAACATCAACAATCTGGTGGCCGAGGACGTGTACCGGGTGCACGAGCAGATCCACTCCAACACGCACCGGCCGGCGAAGCTGAAGCACCGCAAGGGGGGGAGTTCCGGGAGGTGCCGCTGCCCCGCTCGGTACGGGAGGCGATCGAACACCATGAGGCAAAGCACGGCGCCACGCGGGAGGGGTATCTGCTGCGGGGGCCGAGCGGGTACTACACGGAGCCGATGGAACGCCGGCGCGTCCGCGCACTCTTCGAGAAGCTGCCCGTCGCGGACGGGATAGGGATGTACGGCTTCCGGCACTACTTCGCCTCCAACGCGCTGGGCAGCGGCATCCCGATCACCGACGTGGCCGAGTGGATGGGACACAAGTCGATCGAGGAGACGTACCGCACCTACCGGCACCTGATGCCGGGGAGCATCACCAAGGCGGCGCGGGTTTTGGACGCCGGGCTGTGGGACGCGGCCTGAGGCCGCAGCGAAGCCTGACAAAATTGCCCTCCGGTTCGGGCTGCAACAGCACCACATGGCACAGGTTGTAGAGACCGTCTACGGGCGTCCACGTCAGTCCATCGTGGGTGCGTTGTAGCAGGTCAGGGCGTCACAGTCCGGGGGCGTCGGCGTAGTTGGTGACAGACGCGTGACAGCGCCGGTGATAGACCGAGGCTCCGCCGAGGAGCATCCTTGGTGGGCCTCTGCCCGGAGCCATGCGATGCAGCCTCACCGGAGGGCTCGGGTGGGGCAGCGCCGTGAAGTTGACTGTGCGTGCACGCGTGACGCGTTCGGCTCGTCATGCAGTTTGTCTTCCAGCGCTGTCCTCGTGGACGCTGCATTTGCGATCGCAGCCATGATGGACGTCCCAAGCGGCTGAACACCGAGGCGTCCTTTACCGCCCTTTGCGGAGCTAGCCTCATCGAATACTCCTCCGGCCGAGGTAGCACATGCCGGCTCAACCACAGCGGCGACCGGCGGGCCAACACCGCCCTGCACCGCATCGTCATTACCCGCCTGCGCCACGACCCGCACACCCAGACGTACGGCGAACGCCGCATCCAGGAGGGCAAGACATCGAAGAGGGCTTCCCTGCTGGGTGACGGCCGGGGCTCGCACGCGGCAGCGTCGCGATCACCCGGGCCGGACTGCGTGCGGACTGCCGTGCCTTTCCAGTAGTCCTACAGCGGTGCTCACTCGGCCGTTGAAACCAGAAGGCACGGCAAATCCGCTACTTCACCGGGCTGACCCGCTTGCTCGAACTCAGAGCAGATCACGCTCCATCAGGTCATCCGCTTCCTCCCGGGTGACGAATGAGCACGCTCCGGTATTCAGGTCGACGGCCACGGGCAGGTTCCCGCCGAGTTGCATGTCCTGACGTCCGTGATCGAGGTACTCGACATGGTCATAGGGAGCGATGAACCGTCCCTTGTCCGTGAAGCAGTACTCGGGAATGATCCTCACGTTGGAGGACAGCCCCCATGCTCTGCTTTCCTCCGTGAGGAACTCCGCGGCCCTGCGCTCGGCTTCTTCCGGGTCGAGCATGTCAGTTGGTCCTCATCACGTAGTAGTCGCGGTATTTCTTGTGCGCTGGATCGGCCTTGCCCGGCTGGTAGTCGAGGAAGACTACCTTTCCATCGATGTTCGCGACATTGAAGCAGTGACCCACGCCCTTCCTGGGCCATGCTCCTATGATCGCCCGAGCACCGGGTCCCCAGCGCAGCGTGTCGCTCACGATGACGTTGAGGCCGCCGACCTTCTGGAACGGTAGCCCCGTCATCGCCGACAACTCGGCCCGCGTCAGCGGGCGGTCTGCTCCAGACACCCCGTTCGGATTCCGGCCGGCCATGAGGTCGTTGCCGGCGGTCGCACACAGTCCGCAGTTCCTCCGGCCGCCTTCCGGGTTGATACGACTCATGGACGACGGGTTTCCGGTGTGTAGTAGGGGAGTCCGAAGCGCGTCGAACTCGGTTCCCCGTAGTAACGTCCCGCCCTGGACGCCGCCGTCGTAACCGGCTCTCCGGAGGGACCCGCGTAGGCACTACCAACGAGCGGCGCGCGAGCCGCGAGCCGCCACCGCATCGGACGCGCCGCGACCGCGGCCGGCCTCGCCGGGACGGGGTACGCGCTGTTTCGTCGCGTCAGGTCCTGAACCGCACGAGTCGCCGGTGCTTTACCCCGGTGTACGGGTGCCGGCCAACCGCAAGACCGTCGGCCCAGGGAGATGATCAGAGCGTTGGCGCCTGTTCGCAGCGTCGGCACGCCTCCGGTTCCGGGACGCGACGTGAAGGGGCTGATTGCCGCGAACCTTCGGCGCATCGTCTCCACGGCCTCCTCGCCGTTGCCCAACCCTGCCCCCTCATCTGCGGCCGCGGCCGTTGCCTCCGTTCGCGCCAGGTTCAACGCACCGCGACCGCGATCAGGGCCGAGCGGTACTGACGGAGCACTCGGCGGTTTGCGGCGTCCGGCGTGGTGTTACCCCTACGTGGACGGCATCAGCCGTCGCTGGACACCACTGGAGGGTTCTTTCATGGCCACTGCAGTCAAGGACATGCTCGGTACCTACCCTGCCGATCTGGGCGGAGTGGACCGGGAGAAGCTCGCCCGGTGCATCGAGGAATGCACCGCCTGTGCACAGGCGTGCACCGCGTGCGCGGACGCATGCCTGTCGGAGGAGATGGTCAGTGAACTGACCAAGTGCATCCGCACGAACGCCGACTGTGCCGACATCTGCAACGCCACCGCCGCGGTACTGTCCCGCCACACCGGCTACGACGCCAACATCACCCGCGCGATCCTCCAGGCATGCGCCACCGTCTGCAAAGCCTGTGCCGACGAGTGCGGGCGCCACGCCGACCAGCACGACCACTGCCGCGTGTGCGCCGAAGCCTGCCGCCGCTGCGAACAGGCGTGCAACGACCTGATCGATTCCCTGGGCTGACATACTCCCCGCCCACTCCGCCGCTGCACCGGGCGGACGGGGGCCGACTTCGGAGGGCGGCAGCCTGCGGGTCCCCAGTTCCACCCGGTCGCGTCCGCGCGGACCGCACGCGAGCCGGTCCTAAGTGGCCGGATGATCTTGAAGGAATGCTCGGTACAACCCCGGGGCACGCAGCGGGCCGGCTATGTCGCGAGGAGGCATTGCATGTCCGTGCGCGAGAGGACGTCGGCGCACGCGGTGATCTCAGCCAGGGGTCGGCGCGGCGGAGTGCACCTGTGTTCGAGGGTGCCCTGGCGCTTTTCCGCACCGGAGCGTTCGGGTCGGGTCGGACGCTGTCCGACATCACCGCAGACATTCTGGCCGGCAGGGCAGGGGCACGTCGGATCCGCAATCCGTGCCCGTGTCCAGTCTGCGGGGTCGGGTGGGCAAGACCACTCCGATCTTCGGCGTCAGCCGCAGGGGCAGGGGTACGACGGATACGGCGTCAGGAAGAGGCAGCCCGCTAGCCAGGCATGCATCCGAGGAGTCCGTGTTGCTGTTTCCGTGCCACCGCCTCACCGAAGACCAGATCGTGATTGAGATCGACGACGCCATCGATTTCAACACGGAGGACGTCGCCCACGGGCACCTCTGTGGGGAGATCTCGCGGTCGGCCGCCCGCACCGTGATCATCGATGTGCAAACGCCCTTGGTCACCGCCATGGCTGTCAGTGTCCTGCTGCGTACCCGGCGATTCGCCCATAGCCGTGGAGCCGTGCTGTGTGTGGTGGCGCGTCGATCGCTGGCCCGCAGGGTCTTCCGCGCAACCGGTGTCTGCCGATACCTGCGCGTGGCAGCCACACTGCCCGGCGCCGTGAGACTCACCCGCGGATGCCGGCCCCTCCCGGAACCGCCGACCCGGCAGGGTGGCGGTGCCCTGACATGAGATCCGCGCCGTGCGCGCCGACTTGCGGACCGGCGAGGGACGGTTTCGGCTGCTGGACGCGCTCGACGGTCTGACGGTCGACGCGGCGGCCCTCAACGCGGGTGTGGGCCAGGGTGGAGCCTTGGTGGACACCGACCTGGCCGATGACCGGTAGGTCGTCGATCTCGACGTCACCGCGACCGTGCGGCCGGCCAAGCTGCTGCTGCGGGCCATGGTGACGCGCGGGGCGGTCCGGCTCGCGTTCGCCTCGTCGTTCGCCTCGACGATGCCCGGCTCGTTCCAGCCCTTCTGCAACGCCTCTAAAGCATTCGTGCAGTCCTTCGCCCAAGCGCTGGCGGAAGAGGTGAAGGACACTGGGGTGACGGGTCACCTCCTTCATGCCGGGCCCGACGGACACGGACTTCTTCGAGCGGGCGGACATGGCGGACGGCACCCGGATCGGGACCGCGGTGAAGGGCGATCCCGCGCAGGTGGCCGAGCAGGCGTTCGAAGCGGTCGTGAACGGCGAGAGGAAGGCCGCGACCGGATCGTGGAAGGCCAAGGCGCAGGGTTTGGCAGGGAAAGTCCTGCCCGACGGGGTCAAGGCGGCGGCCCACCGGCGGATGGCGGAACCGGGCACCGGTGACGAACCGGGTTCCGCGCGACGGGAGTGACGCGGGGGCGGCCTTCCGGTGGCCGAACCGCGCCGGTATCGCACGGGCCGTCACGGGCACTCCAGTGGACATGAGTGCTCATCGACTGGTTCCCGAGTCCCTGGCTCTGCTGACCGAGGGCTACGCCTGGCTGCCCGATCTGATGCGCGCCGAGAACGACACGGCGCTGACCCTGCGCGTCCTCGGCAAGCCGGCCCTGGCCGTTCGGGGGCCCGACGCGGTCTGCTTCTTCTACGACGAGGAACACGTCCGGCGCCACGGCGCGCTCCCCGGCCCGGTCCTGAGCACTCTCTTCGGTCACGGCGCGGTCCACACCCTCGACGGCGACGCGCACCGGCAGCGGAAGTCCTTTTTCCTGCCCCTGCTGGAGACCGACGCGGTGACAGGTTCGGCCGGGCACATCGCCGATGCCTGGGACGAGGCCGTACCGCGCTGGCGGGAGCGGCCGGAGGTGGTGCTCCTCGACGCCGTCAGCCGGGTGATCACGCGTGGTGTCTGCCGCTGGGCGGGCGTGCCCCTTACCGAGGACGAGGAGGAACCGCTCGCGCGGGACCTGCTGGCCATGGTCGACGGTTTCGCAACGGTGGGCCCACGCCACTGGCGGGCCAGGCGGGCCCGTACCCGTCGGGAACAGCGATTCGCGGACCTGGTGGCCCGGGTCAGGTCCGGGGCGGTCGACGCCCCGACCGGTTCCGTACTGGACCGCGTCTGCGGCCACCGAGACGCTTCCGGCGCCGAGCTGTCCCCCCGGATCGCGGCGGTGGAACTCCTCAACGTCATCCGGCCCACCACCGCGCTGAGCTGGTTCGTGGCCTTCGCCGCGCACGCCCTGCACTGCTGGCCGGAGCATTCGGAGCGGCTGCGATCGGGCGAGGCGGCGTTCGCCACGGCGTTCGCCCATGAGGTCCGCCGGTTCTATCCCTTCGCTCCGTTCCTGGGCGGGCAGGCCGTCACCGACCTGACCTGGCACGGCCGCCGCGTCCCGGCCGGCGGGCTGGTTCTGCTGGACGTCTACGGGCAGAACCACGACGAGCGGTTGTTCAAGGATCCGTACGCCTTCCGCCCGGAACGCTTCCTCGACCACCCGCCCGGCCGGGACGACCTGATCCCTCAGGGCGGCGCGGATCCCCGCGCCGGACACCGCTGCCCCGGCGAGGCCATGGCCGTGGGTGTCCTCGAGACGCTCGCCCAGCGCTTGGCCCAGCTGAGCTACGAGGTTCCGCCGCAGGACCCGACCGTCCCCTTGAACCGCATCCCCACCCGCCCCCGCAGCGGAATGATCATCAAGGTGCTCGCGTAGGCACTGGGCGGCTGCCATACCCTGAGGCCGGCCACGTGCCAGTTTCTCGAACCGCGGGCGGCACCCGAACTCCGGGCGAGCGGCACGAACTGATCACCGATCTCACCGGTCATCCCCCACTACTGCCGAACTGCGCCGCCCCTCATGGGCGCGCGGCCAGCCGTGACGTCGGTGGGGTCTGCCAAGCACCGGAGATCTCACTGCTCACGTGGTGTGCGCCGTCCTCGTTGCGGATGACTACCACGCCTGCCACTCGGTTGTAGGCGAGAACGGATCTCAGTCCCGTGGGCCGAGGAGGGCGGCGACCGGCCGCGCGAGACGGCGTGCCGACCACCTCCCATGGGCGTAGCGTCCTCGTAGGGCCCGCATGCTGGAGGTGTTTCCGTGACCAGCGCAGGTGATCCAGTCGCCGACAACGGTGAGCTGGACGCCGTGTTCGCGGACACGGCACGCCGGACCGGCGCGTCGATCGGTGCCCTGTATCTGCTCACGCCTGATGAGCAGTCCTTGCGGCTGGACGTGCTGTGCGGGGCCCCGGCCGAGTTCGCCGCACCCTGGTCGAAAGTTGCGGTGGCCGCTCCCGCACCGGTGACCGTCGCGTTCCGCGAGGAACACCTGGTGTGGGTGGGCAGTCAGGAGGAGATGGCCCGCACCTATCCACGCACGTCGGTCGTGCTTCCCTACCCGTTGGTCCTGGCCGCCGCGCCGGTCACCGGCACCCGCAGGTGGGGCGCGTTGCTGCTGATGTGGCCGGCCACCCGTCCGCCGTACATGACCGGACGGGAGCGTGGTCACATCACGGCCAGTTGCCGACGTCTGGCCCGGTTGCTGGAGGAAGCCGCCGAGCGCGGCAGGCCCCCGTCCGGCGACGAGCGGACCCGCGTCGTCCCTCTCGCCCCAGAGGACCGGTCCGACAGCCCGGCGATGGCCGCCGCCGACTTCGCGGAGCGCCTGCCCGGCGGGAGCTGCGCGCTGAACCTCGAGGGCCAGGTCACCTACGTCAGCTCCGGCGCCTGCGACCTACTGGACTGCGAAGCCGGCCGACTGCTGGGCACGGTGCCGTGGCAGTCCCTGCGCTGGCTCGACGATCCCACCTACGAGGACCGCTACCGTGCCGCGGTGCTCAGCCGTGAGCCCGTCTCCTTCACCGCCTGCCGTCCCCCGGATCACTGGCTGGAGTTCCACCTCTACCCGGACGCCAGCGGGATCAGCATCCGTATCGTCCCCAGCGGTGCACAGCCCCCGCCCGCACCGGCGTCGAGCCACTCCGCGCGCCCGGCCACTCCGGCCCGCGCGGGCAGGCTCTACCAGCTCACCCACCTGGCCGCCGGACTGACCGAGGTCGTCGGAGTCCAGGATGTCGTCGCCCTGGTCGCCGAGCAGGTCATGCCCGCCTTCGGTGCGCGGGGCCTGGTCCTGTCCACAGCGGAGGCCGGCCGGCTGCGGATCACCGGATACCGCGGCTACGACCCCCACATCATCGAGCGCCTCGACGGTCTGTCCGTCGACACCGACTTCACCCCGGCCGGGCGCGCCCTCAGCAGCGGTGTCCCCGCTTTCTTCTCCGATCCGGAGGAGATGCGCCGGCTGTACCCCGAGACCCCTCAGGTCAGCGGGAAACAGGCATGGGCCTTCCTTCCGCTGATCATCTCCGGCCGGCCCGTCGGCTGCTGCATCCTGTCCTACGACCGCCCCCGCGTGTTCCCGGCCGAGGAACGCGCCGTCATGACCTCGCTCGCCGGCCTCATCGCCCAGGCGCTCGACCGCGCCCGCCTCTACGACACCAAGCACGAACTTGCGCACGGCCTCCAGCAGGCGGTGCTGCCGCGCGCCCTTCCCGAGATCGCCGGTCTGCGCGTCGCCGCCCGCTACCTCCCCGCGACCCGGGGCATGGCCATCGGCGGTGACTTCTACGACCTGATCCGGCTCGGCGACACCGCCGCCGCGGCCGTCATCGGCGACGTCCAAGGGCACAACGTCGCCGCCGCCGCCGTGATGGGCCAGGTCCGCACCGGTATCTACGCCCACGCGACCGTCGGCACGTCCCCCGACCAGATCCTCGCCAGAACCAACCGGCTCCTCGCCGACCTCGCCCCCGACCTCTTCACCAGCTGCCTCTACGCCCGCCTCGACTTCGCCTGCCGACGCGTGACGCTGGCCAGCGCCGGCCACCCGCCACCCCTACTGCGCCTGGCCGACGGCGACACCCGGCCCGCCGACGTCTCGCCCGGCCCCCTCCTGGGAATCGACCCCGAGGCCGTCTTCCCCCTGACCGAGATCCCCCTCGCCCCGGGCTTGACGCTCGCCTTCTACACCGACGGCCTCATCGAGAAACCGGGGATCGACCTCGACGACGCCATCGCCGGCCTCGCGCACCATCTCGCCCATGCCGACGAACGGGACCTCGACCTGCTCATCGACCACCTGCTCAGCAAAGCCGGCATGGAGGGGCAGCGTGCCGACGACATCGCTCTCCTGGTCCTTCACCACGACGCGGTGCACCACGACGCGGGCTGACCGCACGACGGCTGCATGCTTCGGGTGGTCCTTCAGGGGAACCCGTCGCCCCGAACAATCTCCGAAACGAGACAGGTGCTCACACATGCCCAATCCACAGCAGCCAGAACAGCGACGCAGTCAGAAGGGCGGCGGCACGCCCCAGCAGAGCGGCGAGAACAAGGCCCGCGAGATGGAGGCGAAGGGCGGCAGCGCCCACGGCACGGACAAGGGCGACAAGGGCGGCGGAGAAGGCGGCGGAGTGCCGCCGGACCAGCAGACCGAGCATCCGTAACCCTCCCGGCGACCTGTCGCAGTCACCGATCCACCCGAGAAGGGAGATACGCCATGCCGGCCGGATCGAGCTCCAAGCGTGAGCGCCAGTACGAACACATCAAGGAGGGCGCCGAGGACCGCGGCGCATCGTCGAAGCGCGCCAAGGAGATCGCCGCACGGACGGTCAACAAGGAGCGGGCCAGGTCGGGCGAGTCGAAGAGCGCCAGCAGGACCTCGACGCGTGACCCCAAGTCGGCGTCCCAGCGCGGCGGGCAGCGCTCACACAGCGGCGCGCAGGGGCCCACCAAGGACCAGTTGTACGAAGAGGCCAAGAAGCGCAACATCCAGGGCCGCTCCTCGATGAGTAAGAAGCAGTTGGAGAACGCCCTGGGCCGCTGACCCGAGGTTTCACACCGTCGGCTGGAAGACGGACGGGGCCAGGTGGCTGCTGCCCAGCTGATCCTCGCTTCGGCTTCTGCTGTGGTCTGTCCCGGTGGCATGGCCTTGACTGCGTGCGTATCGCGCTCACGTACTCGGTCAGTCGGGTGGCGTGGCGCCATGCCGCTTCCTGGGCTTCAAGGTGCCTGACCCGGTACGCCTCCGCGTACCGGGTACGGACCTGCTCCGTATTCGGGGCAGCCGCTGCTCATCACCCTGGAGTGCCCGCCCACGCATCCTCTCCGAACCGATCCCGGTCTGACTTCCACCGTCTGCCGGGGGAGCAGCTGGAACCCGGTGACCGGCTGCTGTTCCACACCGACGGCATCACCGGAGCCCGCGACGCCACGGGACGGATGTCCGGACCCGACCGCTTCGTCGACTTCCTCGTCCGCCACCACGCGGACGAGGTCCCGCTTCCCGAAACTCGACAGGATCCTTCTGCCTTGAAGGGCGAGCGCATCGAGGGCGGGGGTGATCCGCCCTCCTCGATCATGCTGCCGTGATGCCGCCAGAACAGGATCAGCCCAACGTGGGCTTGTGGCGGACCAGGCTCTCAGCTCGTGAGGAGTGAGTTGTCCGCGCGGTGGGCCACAGGTATCTGGTGACGTGCCGCCATGAGGGCGGAGTCGATGTCACGCGTGCCGGTGAACACGCACAGGGTGGAGCTGACGCCGTCCAGGTGTCGCCGGTATTCCTCGCCGCCGCTCTCTGCGTGCAGCGCCTCGTACTGCTCGACCCGGTCCTTCGGCACGACAGGGTGTGTCATCAGCATCGGGGGTCTCCCCTGGCCGCCGCCGCTCGCTTGGGTCGCATACGGACCTGGGTGCCCCGAGCCCCGGCCCGCAGTCTCACGTCGTGTGGGACAGGGGGCCGGGGCTCGGGACGGGGACGGCGTCAGTCGGTGGACAGCGCCTGCAGCAGATCACCGACCTGGGGGTCGGGCAGGGAGCGGGCGACGTCGGCCTGGGCGACCATGCCGACCAGGTCGTGCCCGTTGATCACCGGCAGGCGGCGCACCTTGTGCGCGGACATGGTGCGCAGGATCTCCTGCACGTCGTCGTCGGCACCGATGGTGACGGCCTCACCCTGGGCCAGTTCCCCGGCCTGACAGGTGCCCGGGTCCTTTCCGGCACCCAGGACCTTCACCACGACGTCCCGGTCGGTCAGGACACCCTTCAGACCGGTGACGTCGTCACCGTCGTTTCCCATGTGCACCGTCTTGCGTTCTCCGGCGGGTGGCTACGACTCTCATGGCCCGTTCACCGCCGGGTGCCGGTCAGGCCACCGGTGACGACTGTCACCTCGCTGACCGGAAAGCTGGAGTCCGTGTCCGAGACCAGGTGGACGTACGCGGGGTCTGCCTCTTCGGACTGGGAGGCCCGGCCCGTCGGGGCCGAACTGCCCAGCTTCGTGAGGTAGTCGCCCGCAAAGCGCCGGCCTGTCAGATCGAGCACGGTCCAGGTCGGCCAGGGGAAACGAGGCTGGTGCTGCGGGGCGATGGACTTGGTGAAGACGGCTGTGGCGGACATGGCTCAGCGTCCCGCCTCCCGGTGCAGTCTCCACGCCTCCTCGCGCAAGTCCGCGTCGAGGAGCAGGTCCGCGGCCGTGCAGGCCAGCGCGCCGGTGACGGCGACGAGCACGTCGCGGGCCCGCGGGGAGGCGGCCGCCGCGGCGAACTCGGGGGTGTGGTCGGACCCGTCGTCCATGATGGCGACGAAGGGATGGATGGCGGGCACGCGCGTACTGACGTTGCCGATGTCCGACGATCCCAGGTAGACGCCCGGCGCGGGCGGCGTCAGCCCGATCCCCGCCCCGGACAGGTGTCCGGCGAACGTCTCGGACAGTGGGCCGCTGTCACGGAAGTGCTCGTAGCGGAGCGTGGCCCGTTCCACCTCGGCCCGGGTGCCCGTGGCGTGGGCGACGCCCTCGGCGGCGGCGCGCAACCGCCCGGTCAGGTCCTCCAACGCCTCGGTCGTCGCCGCGCGCAGGCCGAACAGCCCTTCCGCGTACTCCGGGACGATGTTGGTGGCCCTGCCCCCGTCGGTGACGATTCCCTGGATGTGGGAGGCCTCCGGCAGACGCCTGCCCAGGGCGGTCAGGACGTTGAACAGCTCGACCAGCGCCAGGAGGGCGTCGACGCCCTCGGTGGGGTTGCCGGTGGGGTGTGCGGCGCGGCCGTGGAAGGCCACCCGGTACTGCACCTGCGCGGTCAGCGGGGCCCGCGTCCAGTCGTACACGCCGGGGTGGAACATCAGCGCGGCGTCGACGTCGTCGAACACGCCGGCCTCCACCTCCAGGACCTTTCCGCCCCCGGCCTCCTCGGCCGGCGTCCCGACAGCCATGACGCGTCCGGCCGAGGCGTCCAGCACCGCGTTCAGCGCGAGCGCCGCTCCCAGACCGGCGGCCGCGATGAGGTTGTGCCCGCAGGCGTGGCCGAGACCCGGCAGGGCGTCGTACTCCAGCAGCAGTGCCACGGCGGGACGCTCGTGGCCCGAGCGGGCGGTGAACGCGGTGGGCATCCCGGCCGTCCCGCGCTCGACCTCGAAACCGGCCACCTCCAGCGCGTCCGTCAGCAGCGCCGCGGCCCGGTGCTCAAAGAAGGCGTGCTCGGGGTGGGCGTGCAGCTCGAGGGCGGTCTCCCACAGAAAATCCGCCCCTTTCGCGACCTCCGCGCGCAGTCTCTCGTGGACGTCGGCATTCACGTCGTCGCCGGAAGGCGTACGGGTCACCTGGCCTCCTCGGATCAAGGTGCGGTCGTCGGTCTTCGCGTCGTGCACCACCGGGTGCCGTCAACCGGGCGTCGTGACACCTCCGGGTTTCGACCGGGGAACCGGTGCAACACGTCCGGTGCGCTCCCGGACGACGCGGAGCGACGTCGCCGTGCCGAAAACGGCCGGGTGGAGGACGACCGCTGGGAGGAACGATGGATCACTCGCGGGTACCGGTGCTGGAGGCGCTCGAGGAGTTCCGGCGGCGCGGGGACGTGGTCTTCGGCCCGCCGGGGCACAAGCAGGGCCGAGGCGTGGACCCGCGGGTGGCGGACATCGTCGGGCTCGACGTGTTCCGGTCGGACGTACTGTCCCTCAACGGACTGGACGACCGCCGTCAGTCCCAGGGCGTGCTCGGTCAGGCCCAGGAACTGATGGCCGACGCGGTGGGGGCCGAACAGGCGTTCTTCTCCACCTGTGGCAGCTCCCTGTCGGTCAAGACCGCCATGCTGGCCGTGGCCGGTCCCGGCGAGAAGCTGCTGCTGTCCCGCAACGCGCACAAGTCGGTGATCGCGGCCGTCGTCGTCAACGGTGTGGAGCCGATCTGGGTGCACCCGAAGTTCGACGCCGAACGGCACCTGGCGCACCCGCCGGAGCCCGAGGACGTCCGGCGCCGCCTTGAGGAGCACCCGGACGCCAAGGGCATGCTGCTGATCACTCCCACCGACTGGGGCACCTGTGCGGACGTGGCGGGCGTGGCCCGGGTCTGCCACGAGTTCGACGTCCCGCTGATCGTCGACGAGGCGTGGGGGGCCCACCTTCCGTTCCATCCCGGGCTGCCGGCCTGGGGCATGGACGCCGAGGCCGACCTGGTGGTCACCAGCGTCCACAAGATGGGCGGGGCCATCGAGCAGAGCTCCGTCTTCCACCTCCAGTACGACCGGGTGTCGCCGGAGGCCCTCAAACAGCGGGAGGACCTGCTGGGCACCACCAGCGCCTCCTCCCTGGTCTACGCGACCCTCGACGGCTGGCGCCGTCAGATGGTCGAACACGGACACGATCTCCTGGACGCCGCGCTGCGCCGTGCGGAGCGCATCCGGTCGGCCGCCGGCGATCTGCCCGGCCTGCGGCCCATGGGCGGGGAGGTCGTCCAGGAGGGGTTCGCCGCCGCGTTCGACCCGCTGAAGATGGTGATCGACGTACGGGAGCTGGGCATCAGCGGCATGCAGGCGGCCGAGTGGCTGCGGGCGAACCGGCGGGTGGACGTCGGCGGCTCCGACACCTGCCGGATCAGCGCGTCCATCACGCACGCCGACGACGACGAGACCGAGAAGGTCCTGCTGGACGCCCTGCGCGCGCTCGTCGAGGGCGCCGACTCCATCGAGAAGCGGCCGCCGGTGCGCCTGCCCGAGCCCTCGTCCCTGGAACTGGAGCAGGCGATGCTGCCGCGGGAGGCGTTCTTCGCCCCGGTGGAGCACGTGCCCGCCGAGCGCGCGGCGGGACGGATCGCCGCGGAGACGATCAGCCCGTACCCGCCGGGGGTGCCTGTCGTCGCTCCCGGTGAAGTCATCACCGACGAGGTACTGGACTACCTGCGCAGTGGCGTCGAGCACGGGGTCCTGATCCCGGACGCGGCCGACCCTTCGGTCAGGACGCTCCGTGTGGTGGCGCGGGACTGACGACGGTTGATCGAAGACGTGCTCGGACAACCGGGTCCGAGGTTCCGGGTTCGCCGCTCCCTGGTCGCGGATGACACTGACCGTGACGTCCGCAACTCACCGCGTCCAGAGGCAGACTGATGCGCTGATGCCCGTGGCACTGCCCGGTACCGCGGAGGCGCAGACACCATGTCACCGGAGCAGGCGACGCCGCGACTCGCTAGGGCGACACTCGACATCTCGGCCGGCAGGTGACAGGAAGGTCGCCCCGCGATGGCTCCGGTCGGCGGCCGACGCTCCTCCGGTTGCAGCCGGAGGGAATGTCGAGAGCCCCGTGGTGCGGCGTTACACACGGGTGGTGCCGGGTACCGATGACGCGGCTGGAGGGCCGGTACCGGATGCGATGGAGGAGCTGGGGCATGGACGTTTCGGTGGACCGTATCGCGCAACCGTGGGGCAGTCGTACTCCGTACGGGCGGCACGAGGCGTGGCCGGCGCGGGTGGACACCCGGCTTGCGGAGGGCGTCACACCGGACGACGTGCAGCAGTGGGTGCGGGCCGCCTCGATCCTGCACTCCGACGGTGACGCGATGGACATCGCGGTCATGGACGGCCGCATGGTGGGCGTCCGGGGCCGCGCGCAGGACCGGGTGAACCACGGCCGTCTCGGGCCGAAGGACCTCTTCGGCTGGCAGGCCAACGCCTCCGCGGACCGGCTGCGTCGGCCCCTCGTCCGCCAGGACGGCCGTCTGGTCGAGACCGACTGGGCGACCGCGATGGACAGGATCGTGTCCCGGTCCCGGTCACTTCTGGGGGAGAGGGGTCCCGGCTCGATCGGTTTCTACACGTCCGGCCAGCTGTTCCTCGAGGAGTACTACACACTGGCGGTGCTGGCCCGGGCGGGGATTGGGACGAACCACCTGGACGGCAACACCAGGTTGTGCACCTCGACGGCCGCGGAGGCGCTCAAGGAGTCCTTCGGCTGCGACGGCCAGCCCGGCAGCTACGACGACATCGACCACGCGGACGTCATCGCCCTCTTCGGGCACAATCTGGCCGAGACGCAGCCGGTGCAGTGGATGCGCATCCTCGACCGGCTCGAAGGAGGCGACCCGCCCCGCCTGGTCTGTGTGGATCCCCGGCCGACGCAGGTGGCACGCAGGGCCGCCGTGCACCTGGCCCCGCGCATCGGGACGAACGTGGCGCTGCTCAACGCGCTGCTGCACGAGATCATCCGCACCGGCCGGGTCGACCACGACTACGTCGCGGCCCACACCGTCGGTTTCGAGGAGCTGGAGGCCCGGGTCGAGGAGTGCACACCCGCGTGGGCCGCCGAGATCTGTGACGTGCCGGCCGCGCGCATCGAGGAGGCGGCGGAGATCCTCGGTTCGGCCGACCGTCTGCTGTCGACGGTGCTGCAGGGCGTCTACCAGTCCCACCAGGCCACCGCCGCCGCCGTGCAGGTCAACAACATCCATCTGCTCCTCGGGATGCTGGGCCGACCGGGAGCGGGCATCCTGCAGATGAACGGGCAGCCCACCGCCCAGAACACCCGGGAGTGCGGCGCCAACGGTGACCTGCCGGGCTTCCGGAACTGGCAGAACGACCAGCACGTGGCGGACCTGGCGAAGGTGTGGAACGTCGAACCGGAGCAGATCCCGCACTACGCGCCGCCCACCCACGCGATGCAGATGTTCCGCTACGCCGAGCAGGGCTCGATCCGCATGCTGTGGATCAGTGGCACCAACCCCGCCGTCTCCCTGCCGGAGCTGTCCCGCATCCGCTCGATCCTGTCCCAGGAACGGCTGTTCGTCGTGGTGCAGGACCTGTTCCTGACCGAGACCGCCCAACTGGCCGACGTGGTGCTGCCCGCCGCGACGTGGGGTGAGAAGACCGGCACGTTCACCAACGCCGACCGCACCGTGCACCTGTCCGAGAAGGCCGTCGACCCGCCGGGCGAGGCGAAGCCGGACCTGGACATCTTCCTCGACTACGCCGCCCGCATGGACTTCCGCGACAAGGACGGCGGCCCGTTGGTCCACTGGCACGATCCCGAGTCGGCCTTCGAGGCGTGGAAGCGGTGCAGCGCGGGCCGGCCATGTGACTACACCGGTCTCACCTACGACAAGCTGCGCGGCCCTTCCGGTATCCAGTGGCCGTGCAACGAGCACGCCCCGCAGGGAACGGAACGCCTCTACACCGACGGCATCGCCTGGGCCCACCCCGACGTGTGCGAGACCTACGGCAAGGACCTCGTCACCGGCGCCTCGGACAGCGTGGTGGAGTACCGCTCCCTCAACCCGGACGGCAAGGCCATGATCAAAGCGGCGGCCTACCTGCCGCTCCACCAGATGCCCGACGAGGAGCATCCGTTCCAGCTGACCACCGGCCGGACGATCTACCACTTCCACACCCGGACCAAGACCGGGCGCGCCCCGCAGCTGAACGCCGCCGCGCCTGACGTCTGGGTGGAGGTGTCCGTGGCCGACGCGGCCGGGCGGAGTCTGAACGAGGGCGACCTGGTGGAGGTCTCCACGCCGCGCGGCTCTCTGCGGGGACGGGTCCGTGTCACGGACATCCGGCCGGGACTGCTGTTCGTGCCGTTCCACTACGGCTACTGGGACACCCCGGCCGGCCACGGTCCGGACGAGAACACACCCGGGCGCGCCGCCAACGAGACGACCATCACCGACTGGGATCCGGCCTCCAAGCAGCCGCTGTTCAAGACCGCCGCTGCGGCCCTCACCCTCGTCGAACGCGGCGACGGCCGGGCCGCCCCCGCGCCGACCACCACCGCCTCCGCACCGTCCGGGACCGGCAAGGCCGGCGTCCCCCCGACGCAGGGCGGCCCCACCGCGCAGGTCACACAGTCCGACGAGGCCACGTGGCACGGCCGTGAGGAGGGCACCCGGTGAACGGCGTCACCCTGGTCCTGCGCGCGCTGCACCACGGCGAGAAGCACCTCGCCGAGCACCTGACCGCGGTGGCGGAGCGCCACCGCACCGAGCACGAGATCCACCACGTCGCCACCGACCTGGCCCTCTGGTCCCGTGAACACGTCCAACGACTGGCCGACACGGGCCGCCACTACGGCCTGAACCTCGACGAGGCTCCCGACACATCCGACCTGGGCGTCCTGACGATGCTCCGGGAGAAGGCGGCTCAGGCCGTGGGACGCCGGCCCGAGCCCGGTCTGCTCCTGCTGCGCGATCTGCGTGACCTGCACCTGGGAGCCACCGAGAACTCGCTGTACTGGGAGATGCTCGCCCAGGCCGCCCAAGCCACCCGGGACAACCGGCTTCTCACCCTTGCCGCGCACTGCCACCCGCAGACCCTGCGGCAGACGCGCTGGACCAACACCATGATCAAGAACCTTGGCCCGCAGATCCTGACCAGCCTCTAGCGGCCGGCCGGGACACCGACGTCGACTCCACCCTGGTGCGTTCCATCGGCACGCTGCCGGGCTCCCGGGGGACCCGCCCCGTCGGGGTGGCCGCGCTCCCCGGACGTCAGCCCATGTAACGACGGGCGGACGAGCACCGCTGCGCCTCCTCCAGCACCCGCATCCGCGCCTCGACCTCCGCCGGCAGCACCCGGCGCTCGCGCAGCACCCACGGCCACGCGGCCGCGGCCTGCGCGAAGGCCCGCAGCGACACGGTGTCGCGCGGCACCGTACGGGCCAGGTGCAGAGTGCGGCGCAACGCGGGACCGGCCGGGCGGCGCAGCCAGGTGAACCACAGCGTGTTGCGGATGCCGTGCGCCCGGCGCAGCGTCGCGTCCCTCATCCGGGACGGCTGATGGTGGATCGTCAGGTGATCGGCGTACGTCAACCACCACCCCTGGGCGGCCAGGTCGACGGCGAGCAGCTCCTCCTCGCCGCCCAGCCACAGCCGGGGGTGGAAGCCGCCCGCGGCCCGGAAGGCGTCGGCGCGCAGCACGGTCGCGGCGGCCAGGAAGGAACCGAGCGCAGGGCCGGGCAGCCACTCGGGGCCGGGTACGGGCGAGTCGCGCAACTCCTCGACGATCGGGTCCTCCACGCCTTCGGGCTCGACCATGATGCGGGCCGTGACGGTGGCGAGCGCCGGATGCCGGTCGAGCAGGTCGGCCGCACCGGCCAGGGAGCCGGGCGCCCACCACGAGTCGTCGTCGCAGAACGCCACATAGGGCGTACGCACCTCGCGGACCGCGAGGTTGCGGCCGGGGCACAGCAGCCGTACCCACGCGTGGTGGCGGGCGACCGCGTCGGCTGTGCCGTCGGTGGAGGCGTTGCCCACGACGATCACCGGTGGCCGCTCGGGCAGTCCGGCCAGTCGTTCGAGGGTGCGCAGCAACTCGGTGCGGCGGTTGTGGGCGATGACGACGACGGTGGTGCGGGGGTCGGTCACGGGTGTGCTCCGTCCAGCGTGCGGGCGGCCCGCTCGACATGCGGGGGCAGGGGCGCGCGTGCGCGCAGGGCGGCCGGCAGACGTACGAGGGTCTCGCGCAGGGCCTGCCGGGCGGCCGGGTCGTGCGGGGCGTCCCGGGCCAGGGCACGGGTGCGGGTGAGGGCGTGCGGCAGGGGGCGGCGCAGCCAGGAGGTGAGGACCTCGTTGCGGAGCATCCTGGCGGGGCGGCCGGTGCGGGGAGCCGGGTCCGGGTGGTGGTGGGCGATCACGTCCGTGCAGTGGGTGACGCCCCAGCCGCGTGCGGCGAGGTCGTAGGCGAGCAGGGTCTCCTCGCCGCCGAAGAACAGCAGCGGGTGGAAGCCGCCCGCTTCGAGGTACGCCTCACGGCGGACCACACAGGCGCAGGCGAGGAAGCCGAGGACCTGCGTGCCGGGCAGGTCCTTTGCCAGGCCGAGCGGGGAGGTGGCGAGGACGTCGTTGAGCGGGTCGGGTTCTTCGGCGGGGCCGACCAGGGTGCGGGCGGAGACCAGGCCGAGCCGCGGGTGGGTGTCCATCAGCCCGGCCGCCCGGCCGAGGGCTCCGGGGGCCCACCAGGAGTCGTCGTCGCTGAACGCCACGTAGGGGGTGTCGAGGGCGCGGGCGCCGTGGTTGCGGGCGAGGGCGCCGTGGTTGACGGGCAGCGCCAGTACGCGGACCTCGGGGAAGTCGCGGGCGAGCATGGCGCGGGTGCCATCGGTGGAGGCGTTGTCGACGACGAGGATCTCGGGCCGCTCGGGCAGGACGAGTAGGCGGCGCAGGGTGCGGGCCAGTCTCTCCGAGCGGTCGCGGGTGGCGATGACGACGCCCGTGGGTGTGTGGCTCATGACGTGTGAAGGAGGAGATTCAGGGCGTCCAGCACGTGCTCGCAATCGATCCGCAGCAGTGCCGGGTCGGTGCGGCGGCCGTGCGGGTCACCCTGCGGGCCGGGGTGCCACAGCACCTGGTGGCGCGGGTGCGCGGGCGGGCCCCAACGGCTGGGCGGGACGGGGCCGAAGAGGGTGACGGTGGGGACGGCGTGGGCGGCCGCGAGGTGGGCGATGCCGGTGTCGCCGCTGACGACGGCGCGGGCGCCGGCGACCAGGGCGGAGAGCCGGTCGAACGGAAGGCCGCCGCCGAGGACGTCGGTGTCGGGCAGGCCGGCCTGCTTGGCGAGCCGCGCCATCAGGTCGTCCTCGCCCGCACCGCCGGTGACCACGACCCGGTGGCCGCGCCGGCGCAGGGCGGTGGCGACGGTCGCGTAGCGGTCGACGGGCCAGCATCGGGAGGGGGCGCCGGCGCCGGGGCGCAGCACGACCGCCCCCGGGGCGGGGGAGAGGCCCGCGGGGCGGGGCAGCAGCAGGTCGGCGGGGTCGGCAGGGACGCCGTAGAACTCCAGGAAGCGGCACCAGCGGTCCCGCTCGTGTTCCTCGGCCCGCCACGGAGGTCCGTCGATCTCCGGGGTTTCCGGGTGGGCGAAGGCGAACAGGCGCCGCGAGGACAGTGTCTGGAGGGCCCTGCGCCAGGGGTGTCCGCTCACGGGTCCCTCCTCGCTCTCGCGTCGACTCGGATGTCGGTGTGAGTAGCCGGATCGGGTTGCCGCATGCGTGCAGTCGTGCCCGCTTGGTGACCGCGCGTCGCTTCGGTGGCCCCTGAGTGATCACACGAGGTCCGTAGCGTGCGACCGGCCGACACGATTCCGCGCGCATCCGGGCGGACCGAGGCCTCCACGGAACCGGAGTCGGCCCCTGCCGCAGGCGGTGTCGCCCACTTCGTCGAGGCACCGGGACGCACGGGCCGACATGCGCCGCCCCCTCTGCTGTGGCCACGATGTACCTGCCGGCGACCCGGTACGACGGGTCCCGCCGGAGGACCGTCAGGACAGCGAGGAGACCGCCATGGCGAGCATCAGCCCGATCGACCTGCAGAAGGCGCTCAAGGGCGCCGAGTACCCTGCCAGCCGTGACGACCTGGTCACGCTGGCCAAGGACAACGGTGCGGACGACACCCTCGTCGAGAAGCTCGCCGATGCCCCCGCGGACGAGTTCGACGGCCCGAACGACGTCCAGAAGGCCGTGTTCGGGAACGAATAGCCCGGACGGCTGTCGAGGACGCCGGTGTCGGGTCGCCGACTCCCTCGAAGGATGTCATGGGGACCGGTGGGCCGGCGCAGCCGGGCGGAGAAACCGTCCGCCGCTCCGAGGGCACCGACGGCGCTCCGGCCGCAGCCGGACCACGCGGAATGAGCCCCGCGTGCCGGGTTCGTCGTGTGTCTCTCGCCCTGCTTCGGGCACCCGGTCCGGCAACGGCCCGAAGGAGGAAAAGTGCAGCTGTCTTTCCTGCAACCGCTCTTCGACCGCCCGGGCCCGTGGGCCACCGTGTACTTCGACCCCGCCCAGAACGACGAGTCGGGTGCCAAGCGGCGTGAGCTGTCCGTACGCGAAGCGTGCCGGACGCTCGAGGAGGAGGGTGCCGACGCCGCGACCACGGAAGCGGTACGCGACGCCCTCCTGCGGATCGGACCCGCGGAGGACCCGGCCGGCCGAGTGCTCTTCGCGGCCGGGGGTGAGGTGGTGCTCAGCCACCGGCTCTCCCGCCCGCCGCAGCGGCCGATCGCCTGTTGGGCCCCGCTGCCCCGGCTGACGCCGCTGCTGGAACTGGCGGGTCAGGACCCGGTCTGCCTCGTGGCGTACATCGACCGGACGGGTGCCGACTTCGAGCTGCGCGGGGCGGCCGGTCCGCGGTCCGCGGGGCAGGTCGAGGGGGAGCGACACCCCGTGCACCGCACGGCTTCGTCCGACTGGTCCGAGCGGCACTTCCAGCTCAAGGTCGAGAACACCTGGGAGCGCAACGCCGCCGAGATCGCCGAAGTGCTGAGTGCGGCCTACGAGGAATCCGGTGCCGACCTGGTCGTCCTGGCCGGTGACCCCCGCGAGCGGCCGGCCGTGCACGAGAGGCTCCCCGAAGCGGTCCGCCGGGTCACGACGGAGACCGAGCACGGCGGTCGCGCCGCCGGGTCCGCCTCCCCCGCGCTGGAGGAGGCCATCGAGCAGGCCCGGCGGCGGTACACGCGTCACCGTGTCGAGGAGGCGCTCGACCGCTTCCGCGCCGGCCGTGCGGGCACCGACCGGCCCACGGAGGCGGTGGAAGGCATCCCGGCGCTGGTGGAAGCGGCTCGGGAACACCGCATCGACACGCTGCTCGTCCGGCCCGACGGACCGGAGCTGGACCGTGAGACATGGGTGGGCGCCCGGCCCGAACAGGTCGCGGCGCGCCGGAGTGACGCCCGGACGCTGGGGGAGAGCGAGCCGACGGCGGTACGCGCGGACGACGCGTTGCTGCGCGCAGCCGCCGTCACCGCCGCCGACGTACTGGTCGTCCCCCCGGCGGACGAGGACGGCACGGACGCCACGGACATTCCGACGGGCGGCCTGGGCGCCCTTCTGCGCTGGACCTACGAGACGACTCCGGCGTGACGGCGACACAGGCGAAAAAGCGAGGTGTGGAGACATGACGGAACGAGGCAGCAACCCGATCAGTCCGCGTACCGACGACGAGATGAAGCACGAGCTGGAAGGACACCTGCGCTCCGGCCGGCCGACCCACGTGGAGGAAGCGAGCGACCCGGAGCCGCCGGCGGACGACGACATCCGGGTGGACCCGGGCGGACCGGTTCCCCCTCCAGGCGAGGAACGCGACCGGGCGCGCGCCGAGGCGGAGGCGGACTCCCTGCGCCTCGAACTGGCACGCCACCTGGACCGCACGGCCTTCCCCGCCGACCGGCGGTCGGTGCTGGAGGCCCTGGAAGCACACCACGCACCGGACCCGGTGCTGGAGGCGGCGCGGCGCCTGCCGGAGGACGGCACGTACACCAACGTGACCGAGATCGTCGAGGCGCTCGGCCACCGACCGACACGGTGACGACGAGAAGTCGGCGGACGGCTCCCGCGCGGCCCGGATCACGCACGGGAGGTGAGACGCCGAGAAAGAAGTGGTACAGCCCGGCCCCCGCGGTGCCGACGGTACCCGGCACCGCGCATTCGTACGGCACACGGTCCGAGCGGCGCGATCACGTCACCGAGGACGTCACTCGCTTCGAGCGGGAGCTGGACACATGGTGGCGTGCGTTCTCGTGCCAAGAAGCCGGAGCAGTCGGCGAAGAGCCGGTGCGAGCATGGCGCCGAGCCGCACGCCGTGGCATGACCACTTATGGACACGGCTACCAGCCATCGCCTGCCCGCGTCGATACGCCTGATGTCGGGCCAAGAGCTGTGCGTCCGCCACTGCGGGCGATGCCCCACCTGCCCCGGGCAGCCGACTCTACTTCTCGTTGTCCTCCACGTTGCCGCCCACGCTCGAAGAGCCGAAGTCCAGAACCTCGGCGACCTCGCGTCGGGTCTGTTCCGCGGTGAGTGCGGCCACCGCGATGACGTCGCCGCGCTCGACTATCAAGCGGTCGTAGATCGGCGCAGCAGCTCTGTCAGTGGCATCCACGTCTTCGTCCGTTCTGTTCGGTATGTGGGCATGAGTGTGAGCGGGGAGGGTCAGCTGTCACTCAGGACGGAATCGTCCTGGAGGCGGGCGCCGGGCAACTGGTGACGGGCCGCGATCAGGGCCGCGTCGATGTCACGGGTGCCGGTGGAGACACACAAGGTGTAGGCGACGTCCTCCATCCGCTGCCGCACGCGTGCGCTGTCCGCCCCGGAGGCATTCAAGGCCGTCAGGGCTTCATACTGCTCGATCAGGTCCCGCAGCACTGCGGGGTGAGCCATCAACATCAGGGATTCTCCTTCCGCGCTGCCACGGACCCAGGGGAGGTCGTCCGCTCGGTTACCCGGTTCTCCGCCCCGCACGCCCCACAGCCACCATGGAGCCGGTGACGTCCCCAAGCGCCCTGTTCGTCCTGGGGCAGGAAGCCGTCGGCCCCGGATCTCTCCTCCTCGTCCCCCGGTGCCGACAGACCATCCTGGCCACCCGGCGCAGCGCCCCGCGGGGCGGCTCGATCCACAGCCCGTCCGCACCGGGTCCGCGCCACACAGCGGTGCGCGGTTCCCGAGTCGTCCCATCCCTCCGAGAGCTCGTACCGCAGGCGCCCGCTACTGATTCTCGTCGAGCGTTCGCGCCGCGCCCACTCCCTTACTGTGGCCTTGGTACCGGGGTCGGGCCGGGGTAAGGACCGCGCAACGGTCACGGCATCCCGTTGACCGGGGCTCAGGTGTGGAAGCCGGAGAGGCTCGGAAAGTTCACGTCCGCGTGCCGCAGGGGCGGCAAGCGGGCCGCGTTCTCGTCGCGTGCCGAGCGCGGACGACCGCCCCGCACGCATGGAATGCGTGCGGACTGCCGGTGCGGGTTGCGTGCAGTTGTCCGAGGAAGGGGGTAGACACCGCAGTAACCGAATGCCCGGCATATGCCGGGCGGGAGGGAAGCCGCCATGCCGATCGTCCGCCCCGCGCTGCCGGGACGACTGCAAGGGTGTGAGACACCGCCGGGACGTGTCCGTATGACCCGGACCGGCAGAGGCGAAAAGGATCCGCGCCGGATGTGCACATCCTCGTCCGCCTTGTGGCTGCCTGTCCGGGGTGCTCGCTCCCTGCCGGATGTCGGCCGTGGTTGACAGAGGTGTGGCAGCGCTGGCGTTGGTACGGCTGATGCAGACCAGCCACACCGCTACGCTCGAGCAGCTGCCGGACCTCATCGCCGAGCACGCTGCCGGCGCCGGGATGTACGACGCGGCCGTCTTCGTCGTCGACATCCGCGAGAGTGTGCTGCGTCGGCTCACGGGCAAGGGTCCGGATGCCGGGAACGACGGGCAGGAGTTCACCGTCCGGGGCAGCCTGCCGGGCCAGGCATATCAGCGCGTGGACCTGCTCACCGAGCCGACGACGGGCAACGCGCCGGGTGGCCGGCGACGCTGGTGGGTGGCGGTCACCGACGGCGTGGAGCGTCTGGGCGTGTTGCGGACCGATACCGACACCGACGACGAGCCGACCCGCCAAGCCGTGCGCGATCTGGCGTCGATGACGGCCCTGCTCCTGCTCAGCAAGCGGTCCTTCAGCGATTCCTACGCGCGCCTGGTGCGTACCGAGCCGATGAACGTGGCGGCGGAGATGCAGTGGAATCTCACTCCTCCGCCCGCCTACGCCGGACATGACGCCACGGTGGGCGCGGTGATGGAACCGGCCTACCAGGTCGGCGGGGATGCCTTCGACTACGCCGTGGCCGGCAGCGTGCTGCACCTGGGTGTCTTCGACGCCATGGGGCACGACACCACTGCCGGGATCACCGCGAACGTCGCTGTGGCAGCCTGCCGCCATGCCCGCCGCCACGGCGCGTCACTGGCGGAGATCGGTGAACTGGTGGAACAGACGCTGCTGGAGCAGTTCGGCGCCAGCCGCTACGTCACCGGCATTCTTGCCGACCTCGACATGGACACCGGGCGGCTGACCTGGGTCAACCGCGGTCATCATCTGCCGATCCTGATCCGCGGGAACCGGTGGACGACCGAGCTGGCCTGCCCGCCGACCGGCCCCATGGGCGCGGGCCTGGACCTGCCGGTGAGCGTGTGCACCGAGCAGCTGGAGCCCGGCGACCGCCTGTTGTTGTACACCGACGGTGTGATCGAGGCCCGCGATATCCGGGGCAGGCAGTTCGGTCGGGACCGGTTCGTCGACTTCATCCAACGTCACCACTCCGGCCGGCGTACCCTCCACGAAACCCTGCGCCGGCTGATGGCGGCCGTCATGGATCACCACGGCGGAAAACTCGACGACGACGCCACCGTCCTGCTCGTCGAATGGCGCGGTGGCCACCAGGACGAGTTGACTCCGTGAACCGCGGTCCTGCAGGACAGGAGCGTTCCGCGAGCACCGACCAACCTCATGCCCCTTACGGCCGGCAGGCCACCCTGAACGTGCATGTCCACCCCGTGACCGCCGACCGTCACCTTGTGACGGTCGCGGGTGATCTCGACCTGTACACCGCCCGCCGTCTCGCCGACGCCCTGCAGCCACTCCTGCAGCGTGAGGGCCAGGCGGTATTCGCGGGCCTGCCCGGTGTCACCTTCCTGGGCTCCACCAGGCTCACCCGTCTGATCGTCGCCGGTTGCGTAACGGTGCCGGATCAGACGTTCCGGTTTCGGGGTTGACCGAAGGGAAACTCCGGGAGGAAATCTGACGAACCAGGTGATGTCACCGTCGGCTCCGTACCTCGGATGGGTGGCGGGGTACCAGGGCGTACGAACGGAGGGTCCGTATGAAAGCTGTCGTGTGGCACGGGCTGGGGGACATACGTCTGGACGACGTGCCGGAGCCGAAGATCAAGGACCCGTACGACGCGGTCGTGCGGATCACGGCCTCTGCCATCTGCGGCACGGATTTGCACTTCGTCCGTGGCACCATGCCCGGCATGCGGGAGGGGCGGATTCTCGGTCACGAGGCCGTCGGCGTCGTGGAGGAGGTGGGGTCGGGAGTGCGTAACCTCCGGCCCGGGGACCGTGTGGTGGTGCCGTCGACCGTTGCGTGCGGGACGTGCAGCTACTGCCGTGCGGGCTACTACGCGCAGTGCGACAACGCCAATCCGCAGGGTTCCCGTGCGGGCACCGTGTTCTTCGGCGGCCCGGAGGCGGCGGGCGGGCTGGACGGGCTGCAGGCCGAGTACGCCCGCATTCCCTTCGCGCACGTCGGACTGGTCCCGCTGCCGGACACGGTCGACGACGCGCAGGCCATCCTTCTGTCCGACATCTACCCCACCGCGTGGTTCGGGGCGAGACTGGCCGAGATCGGTGACGGCGACACCGTGGCGATCGTAGGTGCCGGGCCGATCGGGCAGGCCGCCGTCGCCTGCGCCCGCCTGCGGGGCGCGGGACGGGTCATCGTCGTCGACGGCATGGCCGACCGGCTGGAGCTGGCCCGCGACCAACACGCTGAGACGGTGGACTTCAACGCCGAGGACCCGGTGCAAACCGTGCTGGAACTGACCGGTGGCATCGGTGCCGACCGGGTGATCGAGGCCGTGGGTGTGGACGCTCAGCGGCCCTCGGGGGGACCGGCCGCCGACGCGCTGCGCGAACAGGCCGGGCAGTTCGACCACGAACGGGACGAGGCCGCCCCCGAGCAGAATCCGGACGGGAGGACGTGGGTGCCGGGCGACGCCCCGACGCTGGCGGCGCGCTGGGCCGTGCAGATGGCGGCGAAGGCCGGCACGGTCGGCACCGTGGGGGTCTACCCTCCGCAGGTCCAGCACTATCCGTTCGGCGAGGCGTTCATGAAGAACCTCACGCTCAAACTGGGCAACTGCAACCACCGCCGGTACGTGCCCGAGCTGGTGTCGATGGTCGCGGCAGGCCGCCTGGACCCGACTCCGCTGATCACCCGCTGGGTGGGTACAGAGGACGCGGTCGACGCCTACCGCACCTTCGACCGGCGGGAAGCGGGCTGGACGAAGGTGGCGCTCGGCGTGGCCGGCGACGGCTCGGTCGCTCCTGGCTTGGGCGAGGCGGCCGGTACCGGCGCCGCCACCACCGCCGGCACGCAGGGACCGGTAGCGACGAATCAGGAAAGCGGAGGCGACCGGCCATGACGGCCGAAGCGGGCGAGAAGGCGCAGAAGACGGGAGACTTCTACTGCGCCGAGTGCAGCGAGAAGGTCCATGTGAAGCAGGGCGACAAGATCCCGTCCTGCCCCAACGGCCACAATGAGTTCCAGACCCGCAGGAACGAGCCGGGCAACAAGTCCTGAACGGAGTCGACCGGAGGCATACGGCTCCATTGGGAGTGGCCGTCTTGGGGGCGCGGCACATGCTCCGCGCCGCTGTGGAAGGAGACCTGCCACGCGGGTTGCCGCTCCGGTGCCATCCACGCCGATCAGGGGCGCAGCCCTTCTTCAGGGCCGGACCCGAGGTCCAGATACCGACCCCGTTCCGTGGATCCCCCGTCCATTCGTCACCTCGCCGCAGGGTGCCCCGCAGGTATGGATGGGGTGGCCGTAGCAGTAACACCCCCGTGTGGCTCCCTGTCCGCCTCCGCAGTCGTCCGGCGACGGCCACGCCCGGCAGCCACTCACATGTTCCGCCCCGTGCGCCTCGCGTTTCCGACAGGAGATCCGGATGACCGTCCGACCGTCCCACCGGGGCTGCGTATCGGAGTGCTCGGTTCGTACGGCGGCCTGAACACGGGTGACGAGGCGATCCTCACTTGTGTCCTCACCTGCCTGCGCGCCCGCCGCCCGCAGGCGCGGCTGGTCGTCCTCAGCCGCGACGCCGAGCACACCCGCGCGCACCAGCCGCTCGCGGACGAGGCACCGGCCCGGGAGGGCGTCGCGCACAGGAAGCTGCTCGAGACCCTCTCGGGCCTGGATCTGCTGGTGCTCGGCGGGGGCGGCATCCTCTACGACGGCGAGGCGCGCCGCTACCTGCGACTGGTCAGGGCGGCGCAGCTCGGCGGCGTTCGGACCTTCGCCTACGCGGTCGGCGCAGGGCCCCTGCGCGAGCCGGACGACCGGGAGGCGGTGCGGACGGTGCTGTCCGCCATGGACGAGGTCGTGGTGCGCGACGAGGAGTCACGGCTCGTCCTGGAGGAGGCCGGCCTCGAGCGGGACGTCACCGTCACCGCCGACCCGGCGCTGCTGCTGCCGCCGGAGCCGTTCACCGCGCAGATGATGGCCCAGGAGGGCGTCCCGGCCGGTGCCCGCCTGGTGGGGATGTCGGTGCGGGAGCCGGGCCGGGCGGCGGAGCACCTGAACGAGGGCGACTACCACGCGCTGCTCGCCGGCGTCGCCGACTTCCTGGCCCGGCGCCTCGACGCACGGGTGCTCTTCGTGCCGATGGAACGCCAGGACGTCCGGCACGCCCACGCCGTCCTGTCCAAGATGGCGGCGCCCGACCGGAGCCGGACTCTGAACGGCGCCTACAGCCCCGGACAGATCCTCGGACTGATGCGCCACCTGGACCTGGTCGTCGGCATGCGCCTGCACTTCCTGATCTTCGCGGCGCTCGCCGGCCTGCCGGTGCTGCCCCTGCCCTACGCCGGCAAGGTGTTCGACTTCGCCCGCCGACTGGGCGCACCCATGCTGGTCGGCGTGGCACGCGAACAGTCCGGGCTGCTGCTGGCGGAACTGGACCGGCTGTGGGACGAGTTCCCGCAGCGCCGTCCGGAGCTTCTCGCACGCGTCCGGGACCTGCAGGACCTCGCACGAGAGACCGGTGTCCGCTGCGGGGCCCTACTCGACGGCCTCCACAGCCACACCGGTGGAGCGCCGGACCCGGTACGAGTGCGACCGCTTCTGGCCGTGGACAAGACGTGAGAAGGACGGAGCAGCACCGCCGGGAACCGAGGCCGCGGCCTCCGCGATCCTGCACGGTGACTGCGACCGCGGTTTCATGATCAGGCAGAGAGCGAAGGACACGGTGGGGGAGGCGCTGTCGGGTAACCGGCACTGTGACGACCGGCCAGATATCACCGACGACAGTAGTCGGTTCGGTGGAGAGCGCCCGCAACAGGTCGCCGATCCGAGGGTCGGGCAGGGAATGGGCGGTGTCGGCCGGCCGACCGGGTCGTGCCCGTCGATCATCGGCAGGCGCCGTACCTCATGTGCGGCCCTCGTGCGCAGGATCTTCTGCGCGTCGTCGGCGCCGATGGTAACGGCATCGCCCTGGGCCGGTTCTCCGGCCGGACAACTGGCGGGGCCCTTGCCCGCGCCGAGGACCTTCACCACGGTGTCCCGGCCGGTCGGCATGTCCTTGAGCTTGTTGTCGGTGCCGCGGCCCGGCAGCGCACCGACCCCGAGGTCCTTCCTTACGGGCCGGGAACGGCACTGTCTCCTCGGCACCGACGCACTCGGCCCTGCCGCCATGATGTCCCGCGCCTGGGGCGAGGTCGCGGACCGGATGCGGCACGAGCCTTCCCACGCGACGCCCGACGACGGAGCGGCGTTCACTCTCCGCTCGTCCTGGGACGACGGGCGGCAGTGACCACCGCCGGTGCCGGTAACCCTTTCCCGCCGGCTGAGCTTGGCGATTCGCATGCGGGTTACCCGGTCGGCATGACCGACACACGGCCTCTCGCCCTGATCACCGGCGCCTCCGCCGGAATTGGATACGAACTGGCCCGGCAGTTCGCCGAGCACGGCTACGACCTCGTGGTCAACGCCGAGGACGAACGGCTGGACTCCGCCGCGCGCAGCCTGCGGGAGACGGGCGCGCGGGTACGTCCCGTACGCGCCGATCTGCGGACCCGCGAGGGCGTGGAGGAGTTGCTTGCCGCAGTCGACGGACTCACGGTCGACGTCGCCGCCCTCAACGCGGGGGTCGGCCGGGGCGGCGCCTTCGTGGACACCGACCCCGCCGACGACCAAGCCGTCATCGATCTGAACATCACCGCGACCGTCCGGCTGGCCAAGCCGCTGCTGCGCGCCATGCTGGCGCGCGGCGCGGGCAGGATCGCCTTCACCTCGTCCGTCGCCTCGATGATGCCCGGCCCCTTCCAGAGCGTCTACAACGCCTCGAAGTCGTTCGTGCAGTCCTTCGCCGAGGCGCTGGGCGAGGAGGCCCGGGACACCGGCGTGACGATCACGTCGTTCATGCCGGGCGCGACGGAGACGGACTTCTTCCGCAGGGCGGGGATGGCGGACGACACCCGGATGGGCACTTCGCGGAAGGACGATCCCGCACAGGTCGCCGAGCAGGCGTTCACGGCGATCGTGAAGGGCGAGAAGAAGGCCGTCACCGGGTCGCTGAAAGCCAAGGCGATGGGTGCGGCGGGGAAGGCGCTGCCGGACAGCGTCAAGGCGGCGGCGCATCGGAAACTGGCGGAACCGGGAACCGGCAAGGACGCCGGGCCCCAGGAATGAGAGGTGAGCGGGACGACGTGCCGAAAGCGTGGGCTCACCCCGCCACGGTTCGCTCGGCGAACGCCTCATGCCCCACCCTCCGTGAACCGGCCGCGCCCGGAGAACAGCAGGCCGTCCTTGACCCGGGTCACCGACTCACCCGGAGCGCCCGACCCTGTCATCGTCTCTCCGAGCTCGACGGTCGCTTGAGTCACAAGCCGCCGAACAATCCCCGCCGGGCGCCTGCGGCAGTCTGCCGAAGTCGGGCACGCCCTGTTCCTCGAGCACTGACTTCACGATGCGCCGACCGACCGCCCATACGGCTCCATACGCTCCTCTTCCTGCTGTTCGTCATGCGTGAAGAGATGATCCACCGTCAGGCGTCCGGAGGGGCACTCGCACGCGAGCGAGATCGGGCGGACGCGGCGACGACGCCGACTCAGGAGTGAAGGACCATGTGGGCGTCGCCGGTGTCCGCTCTCCTTTCGAGAGGGCGGCGCACCGGTGCGCCGCGAGTGATCACGCACCGTACACGCCGAGACGGCTGTGCATACGGCGAATACGCGGGACGACACCGGCCACGATCCCCATCGCCGCCGGCTCGTCCATAACAAGGACGGCGGACGCCGGCATGCAGGCGTGCACAAGTTCGCTGTTGCGCGTCGGACAGGACCGGCCCGCTGGTGCCGGGATCGTCATGCATCACGAGAATCAGCGCAACCCGCCGGCCTCCAGGCGGCGCACCTGAGGCGGACCGTGTCGCCCGTTGCTCCGGCATCCGGTCACGACGCCCTGCCCGCCTC